>NZ_OZ026542.1:328880-657760 GCF_964020115.1 Candidatus Regiella endosymbiont of Tuberolachnus salignus | reverse complement strand
GACTAGATCGGGCTGTCATTAAAAGATGCACTGGACTGTCTGACGAAGAACTTGACAGCTTGGCCTAAGCAGGGAGCTGAGACGGCATGACCCATTGACATGGGCAAGCCAATAAAAGTCGCTTATTAGCGGAAGCTGGGTTAACTTTTTTACAAGTACAGACAGTGTAATATTCACATATCGAGTAGGGTGAGGCGTTAACGCCTCATCCCTCTCACAGGTAGGGTCGAACAATGGCGCGGTGATCAAATCACGACATTATCTGTGTGATTCATGGACATCGTTTCACTATAATAATCGTTATGAACAGAGAAATTCCGCAACGACTGCAGTGGATAGAACACTATGAGACATTAGGTGATGCGGGGGTAGACAAGTATAAATGCTACTATGCCGTCGTTGCGGAATTTCGCGCCCCACCACATTACGCAAATGGTGGCGTAGATACCAGGAGCGGGGGAGGGTGGGTTAAGTTTGAGCTACTACAAATCAAGTTAAACCTGTCGTGAAATTTCGACGTAAAGCGGACTTCATTCGCGATGAACGTCCTGTTCCAGGTGATGGGGTTCCAGGTGGGTACCTGCGAAATCGGTTCTGGTTTATACTAGTACACGGCCATTGATGACTGTACTCGTTACAGAGTTTTAAGGCTTTATCACCGTCGTACTGCGGCAAACACGCTGGATTTTATAGATTGCGTTGTAGAGGAAATGCCTTTCCCAATACAACGTATTCAAACTGATAGGGGAAGAGAATTTTTTGCCATTAAAGCACAGGAAAAACTAAAAGAATATGGGATTAAATTCCGTCCGAACAAACCGGCATCCCCGCACCTTTAATGGCAAAGTTGAGCGTTCCCAAAAAACAGACAAAGCAGAGTTCTACGCCACGGTGGATCTTACAGCCAGCAACTTGGATGACCTGTTAGCAGAATGGCAGCATTATTATAACTGACAACGTTCTCATAGCGCCCATAACGGAAAAACGCCGATGGAGCGCTATTTTGAACTCTCTGATCAGACTCCGTTCTCAGACGAGGTTATTGCTAATTACTGTCCAGAACAGGAACGCATTCAGGAGCAAAATTACAAGCTCGATCTTGCTCTTCAAAAAGTGAAACGATGTCTATGAATCATACAACCTGACAACTTCACTTCATATCAAAGCTTATGTGACCTATCTAGCTGGAGACACTTTCGGTACCTGGTCATGACAAGTCAGAGGAATCTGGATGCACAACTCAACCCCATTAATCACCACGATAGTTGGCGGCCTGGTGGTCGCCTTTTTCTTAGGAACACTGGCTCATCGCCTGCGCATTTCACCCCTGGTAGGGTACCTTACCGCAGGGGTCTTGGTTGGACCTTTCACGCCAGGTTTCATTGCTGATCTCTCGTTAGCGCCAGAACTGGCAGATATTGGTGTGATTTTGTTAATGTTTGGCGTTGGGCTCCATTTTTCTCTTAACGATCTCCTGGCAGTAAAATCTATCGCCATTCCCGGCGCCATCGCTCAAATTATTGTCGCTACCCTGTTGGGGATCGGTCTGTCGCATTTATTAGGGTGGGATCATGTGACCGGGCTGGTATTCGGCTTATGTTTATCGACGGCCAGCACAGTAGTCTTATTACGCGCTTTGGAAGAACGGCAACTGATTGATAGCCAACGTGGGCAAATAGCTATTGGTTGGTTAATCGTAGAAGATTTGGTTATGGTGCTAACGTTAGTACTACTGCCCGCTTTTTCCGGTGTCTTAGGGAACGAAAATAGCAGTACCCAGCAATTGCTTACCGAATTGGCTATTACCATCGGTAAGGTCATCGCTTTCATCACATTAATGATTGTTGTTGGCCGCCGCCTGGTTCCTTGGATCTTGGTTAAAACTGCGTGCACCGGCTCACGTGAACTGTTCACACTGGCTGTGTTGGTGCTTGCGCTAGGCATTGCCTATGGCGCAGTAGGCCTGTTTGATGTCTCCTTCGCGTTGGGTGCCTTCTTTGCTGGTATGGTATTGAATGAATCTGAACTTAGCCACCGAGCCGCGCAGGATACCTTACCGCTACGTGATGCCTTCGCCGTATTATTTTTTGTCTCGGTTGGCATGCTACTTGACCCGGTAATCTTAGTGCGTGAACCCTTAGCGATTATTGCTGCGTTGAGTATTATCGTATTTGGAAAATCAATTGTAGCATTTATACTTGTTCGTTTATTTGGTCACTCAAAACGCACAGCCCTAACGATTTCGGCGAGTTTAGCGCAAATTGGTGAGTTCGCATTTATTTTAGCAGGATTAGGGGGCTCTCTCGGTTTATTGTCTGAATATGGTCGAAATCTGGTACTGGCCAGTTCGATCCTTTCCATTATGCTCAATCCACTACTCTTTAGTCTATTTGAGCGCTATTTGCGTAATACGGAAACAACGAAAGACCAAATTTTAGAAGAGACCGTTGAAGAAAAAAAAACAGATTTCCCTTAACTTATGCAACCAGGCTGTATTAGTGGGTTATGGCCGCGTGGGCAGTTTGCTGGGGACAAGGCTCAATGCTGAAGGGATATCGCTAATAGTGACTGTTCCCAGGGCGTTTATATGAACGCATCCCAACCACTTAACCAAGGGTTCGAGACTGAAAAGTGAGGTGCGGCTCCTCACAGATTTTCGGCATCATTGTGCCCATACGGGATGCACAGTGCTCTCAGAAACTGGAGGATCCACAAAATGAAATATACACCGGTTGGCGTAGATATCGCAAAACATGTGATTCAGCTCCACTTTATCGACGAGCACAATGGTGAGGTAGTTGACAAGCCGCTCCGTCGCCAGGCCTTTTTAGCGTTTTTCAGTAACCGGGCGCCCTGCCTGATAGGGATGGAAGCGTGTGGTGGTTCTCAGCACTGAGCCCATGAACTGGAAAAGCAGGGGCATAAAGTTCGCCTGCTTCAGGCTCGTTTTGTAAAAGTCTTTCTGATAGGTAACAAGAATGATGTGATGGATGCCCGTGCTATATGGCTCGCAGTGCAACAACCCGGCGAGGCAATTGCAGTAAAAACCGAAGAACAGCAGGCAGTACTGGCACTGCACAGAATACGCCGCCAATTAGTAAAATTTAGAACCGCCCAGATTAATGCTCTGCATGGCATGTTGCTGGAATTCGGCGAAACAATAAGTAAGGGTCGGGCTTCACTGGATAAATCTCTGCCATGGGCGCTGGAGCACCTGAAGGCACGACTGACTCCATACCTTATCACTATGCTGGAAGAACAACACCAGCGACCAGGTGACCTGGATGCTCAGATCGAGGGTATTGAAAAACAGCTGTTAGCTATGGCGAAACAGAATGAAACCTGTAAAAGGTTGCTAGAAATCCCCGGCGTGGAGCCGATTATTTGCTACCGCGGCCATGGCCACGATGGGTGAGGCTTCCGCCTTTAAATCAGGACGTGAGTTCGCAGCCTATGTAGGCCTGGTACCGAAACAGACTGGAACGGGGGGAATCCGGTTACTGGGGATAAGCAAACGCGGGGATACCTATCTGTGAATGCTATTTATCCATGGTGCCCGCGCCGCGGCGTTGCTGGCAAGAATCGGAATAAAACGAACCAAGGGGATGCAAAGATGATATCGCGTTATTGTGCGCTCCATACGCCAAAACTTTGGTTCCCTGCTCCGTTGAGTGAACGCCAGCTTACGGCTCTAGTGCGCCGTCTGAATCATTTAGAAGAAATGAAACGGATGGAATGTAATCGAAAAATGGTTGCTGATGAAATAGTCAAACCTTCTCTGACAGAAAGTATTAGCGCATTAGAAAAACAAATAATCAAGATAAAACAGAAGATTAAAAATCATATCAATGAGACGTCTGAGCTAAAAAAGAACAAACAGTTATTGGAAAGTATCCCCGGGATTGGTGAAATATTAAGTGCTACTTTACTGGCGTTTGTTGGTGACATATCAAAATTCACTAGCAGTAAGCAGGTGGTAGCCTATGCAGGACTAAATCCAAAACTTTGCGAATCTGGCCTATTTAAAGGGCGAAGCCGCCTCTCAAAAGTCGGGTGTACAGAACTCAGAAAAGCGCTATACATGCCTGCCCTTACCTCAATCACTCACAATCCAATAATAAAATCTCAATGGGAACGATTGGTAAAACGGAATAAAGGGGGAAAAGTCGGTGTCTGTGCAGCAATGCGAAAATTGCTCCAATTGGCGTTGTCAACGCTACTTTAGATTGACCACTTTTTGCTACTTTAAAATGTCCAGTTTTTGCTAATTTTCCTGTTGGGTTTCTATTCCAGGCGCCTGGATAATATCAGTCGTTTTTATAGGCAACATGCCTGCTTTGCGTTTATTTTTGAGTCGATAGCTTTCTCCTTTAATATTCAATGTGGTTGAATGATGTAAAAGCCTGTCTAAAATCGCAGTTGCTAAAATGTGATCACCGAATACGTCCCCCCAATCAGTAAAACTTTTATTTGATGTGAGAATGATGCTCGCCTTTTCATAACGACGGCTCAGTAACCTGAAAAATAGGCTAGCTTCTTCGCGATTCATCGGTAAATACCCGATTTCATCCAGTATTAATACCCTGGCATAGCACAGTTGCTGAAGTTGGCGTTCCAGACGGTTTTCTTGCTTTGCCTTCATTAAGGTACAGCAGAGTCTATCCAGAGGCATAAACAATACCCGATGCCCAGCTGTAGCTGCCTTGACAGCCAGCGCTATCGCCAAATGCGTTTTCCCTACCCCAGGTGGGCCTAACAAAATGACGTTTTCATGATGTTCGACAAACCTCAGCCCCGCCAGCTCGCGGATAATTTTCCTGTCTATACTTGGTTGGAAAGTAAAGTCAAATTGCTCCAAGGTTTTTATCCACGGCAAACGTGCTTGTTTTAACCGCGATTCCAAGCCTTTTTGGTGACGCCCGTTCCATTCCTGGGCTAATGCCTGCTGGAGAAATTCACGGTAGTTCAGTGCTTTCTTGGTGGCTTCTTCACATAAACTCTCCAACGCATCGCCCAGGTAATCCATTTTTAACCGTATCAACAAGTTTTCCATTTCCATCAGAGTAGCTCCTCATACACACTGAGCGAACGAGACGCTACTCGATTGACCTGTTGCCAAAGGGCTTGATGATGTTCTGGCACCTTTTGCCAGCCCTGCGTTACCTCCTGCAAGAGATGCGTCGCGAGCAGTTGCTCATCGCCGTAAATACGTAGCGTATTATCTAAACCGATACGAATATTAACCGCACGACCACACCAGAATGAAGGCACGCTATAGCGATTACCTCTGACATCGATATAGCTGTCCCATGCCACTTGTCGTAGGTCGAAGTAGCTGGTATCGAAATCAGTCGCAGGGAGTGGCATCAAGGCTATTTTTTCCTCAGCAAAACGATTTTCCGGTGTCTGCTTGAATTGACGAAGATGACGCTGGTCTGCCACTTTCGCCAGCCACATCGCTAGCAGTTGATTAACATGAGCGAAACTCTCAAACTGACGGTAGCGAGTGAAAAAATTGTGTTTAACATAGCCCACCATCCGTTCGGTTTTGCCTTTCGTTTGCGGTCGATAAGGCTTACAGGCGCGAGGGCTAAACCCATAGTGATTAGCCAGTTGCAGGAAGCCCGCATTGAACTCGATGTGGCCATTTTGTCCATGTTTGATAACAGCGGCTTTTTGGTTATCTACCAAGACATTTTTTACGCTGCCACCGAAGTAATTGAAGCTGCGAACCAGCGATTCATACGTGTGCTCAGCATCTTGCTTAGGGGCAGCAAAGACATGAAAGCGACGCGAAAAACCGAGCGTATTAACGGCAAAATTAACCGTACAGGCAGAGCCTGCCACCTCAACGATGATTTCTCCCCAATCGTGTTGAAGTTGATAACCGGGGAGGGTTTCAAAGCGTACCGTGTTTTTCGAGGCCCTGAGCGGACGTTTGGGATGTATATAACGTCGGAGCATCGCACTCCCACCCCGGTAGCCTTTTTCACGGATTTCCTCAAAAATAACCGCCGCATTCCAAACCTGTTCACTCAACCTTGAATCGATGTAGTCTTTAAAGGGCTCGAGTTTAGCAACCTGTTTTTTACCGCGTTTTGCTGTTGGCGGCGCAGGATAGCTAATGTGCCGTCTCACCGTTTTTTCTGAACACCCTATCTGATGGGCAATATCAACAATAAATGCCCCCTGTTGATGGCGTTGTTTTATCATGTAGTGGTCCTCTCTTCTTAGCATGCTTATTTCCCTCATGGCTTTGTCACCACAAAGGAAACTGCATTCTGGCTTGAGTGGACAAATTAAATTAGCAATTTACGGTCTTTTATCATTAGCGCTGACACAACAGACGTGAGGTGTGTTTATTCACATCTGCAAAAGGTTGGAGATAAGGCAGATGAACCATAACAAAGAATGATTGTTCAAACGGATCGCTGATCTGATTTGCCTTATTCAGCACTTTGTCAAGTATCTCGCTGATTTTTGCGGGTACAGAAAGGGGGCGGTAAACACTCTTGCCAATATCAACAGCATGTTGACGTAACCGGCCTTCGTCAGCAGGGTTTGGCAGCAAATTTTCCGACAACGTACTGTGTAAATTGAGCAAGGTATAACGGTTAAAGCGGATAGTCGCTGCATTATCGACTAACAACTCTATAGCTGCTTTGTGATTCAGGATCATCTGCGTTTCAATGGCCGCTTTACCTTGAGAAACCATGCCCTGTTCGATCAATTGTCGGGTATCCAAACGGGAATAGGTATTTCCTTCCAGATGACTCGATGCCCACGACAAATCGATCAATAAGCGGTTCAGGATCTCACGACCATAAGTTCCAGCAGGGAGTTGAGCTTGTCCGGTATCCCCCATTTTTTTAATTGGCGACACAATGGCTCAGACAGATAGCGTGTTTTATTGGGTTGGTAGCTTTCTAGAAAATCGCGCTGATAGCCTACTGGTGTGCGTATGGTGATGGGACGATCAACATAAGCAAGAATATCTATACTGTCTGCAAAAAGCGGAATATGCTGAGGAAAGATATCATCCGTGTTAACTGCATCGGCTGATTTTATCGGAAAATAGCGTCGTGCACGTCCCTCACCAATGGCAATAATTTGTCCGGCTTCAGTCATTTTAGCAAGCCAGCGTTGGGCGGTGCGGCGTCTGATATCAGGATGGCGAGCCAGTACTTCAGCCAGCGTTAGCCCGGTAGATAACTGAATATTTTGCAAAAGATCAGAGATGGATGACATAGTTACCTTTGGCGCGATTTAAGGATATCAGTGGCGCGATTATGGCGCCATTTTTATAATCGCGCCACATAATTGACCCGTATTATTTTGATGTCATGCCTCAGCTGCCGGAAGACTCTACGCCAAGCTGCATGAGCTGTTCTTGCGGACAGAGTATATTTTGTTGCTTCGTAGATCGCATTGATAGCCACACGACAAAATAAAGCGAAGGCATCAGCATCAACATGACTTGCCAAGAAAGATTTGACTGAAACAACCTGTTTATGATCATTGCCTACCCCCCTTTATTTTTTTCTGTATTTCCAGTGCCCGCTGAGTTAGCGCATCCTGGCTTGCTACCCAAGGTAAACGTTGATCTTCAGTCGCATTGTCATACTCTTTATCGAATTTTTGTTCTGCCTGCCGGTGAGTTGAACCACGGTCTTTTTGATCACTGTTTATACCCCCCTTAGCACTATTAATCTCCCTGTCAGCATGGGCAATATGCTGCTTTCCCTCGCGCATCATCGCGTCGACGCTATGGGTGTTATCAGCGCGAATACCGGCAGCGTCAATCCGTGATTGAATGGCTGCATTCCCTTGCTGATGGGCATTTTCTCCAACCGATGCAGCGGGGTTACTCACATCAGACATCCCGTCCCTCAACTGTGCGCGACTGTTGTTAAAGTGACCGTCGACGCGGGCACGTAACTTATCTTCCATAAATTGACCCGCAAGCGCCTCCCGCTCTGCTCTAACCGTGGGGCTGGCGGTATCCGTTAGTATAGCCTCAGCGCGCGCAGGACTGTGTGACTGAACATAATTCACAAATTCCTGCGTATAATTGCTGTGAGTTTGAGCGCGGGTTGTCTGTGCTGCTGAGGCCATTTGGCTGTACTCGTGGTTGCGATTAAGGCCGGTGGTATATTGTTGATACTGGCTATCCGCGACACTCAAGGTGGTACCTAACTGTTCAATCTGAGCGTTTGCCGTATTATCTGCATGACTCCCTGATTGTGAGGTACGGAAACTTTTGAGCGTCTCCCTGCCCTGACGAAAATCATTGGCTTCCTGGCTGGACTGGTCAATCGAATAATCTTGTGAGCGTGTTGCTTTTTCATCAGTACTACGGGTAGATGCATTGCTCGCGGTACCGCTTACGCCGCCACGAAATTCAACTCCAGCAGCAACCCCTGTCGCCAACCCCGCCACTTTTCCAAAAATATGCCTGTCTGAATTGATATCGACACGTCCCATAGCACTGCCTGAAAGCTCAGCCCTGCGGGACATATTATTTAACTCAGTAAAGGCTTGAGATTCGCTAATATTATTTTTCTCTGCATAGCGCTTGGCTGCTGACAGCATCTGATTAACGGCTTGAGTTTCTGATGTCCCTTGAGCACTGTCAATGCCCCGCGTTACCGTCGCGCTATTCCCCGTTTGCTGTGAAAATTGTTTAGCTTGGCTATAAGCGCTGTTACTGGTGTGATTAAATCCCGCCAACGCGCTTTCAGCCTGGATCTGGCTTTCTCGCGCTAACCGTTGTGCCGTGCTGCTTTCTGTGCGGCCAAAGTGAATGTCCATCGGCAGCTTGGATAGGGCGGGAGTGGTGTTGTACACCCTCTGTCCACTCCCCGTTTGCGTCACCAATGCCCCACTGCCTACCTGGGAGGTCATCTGACCCTGCGAAAAGGCGCTGTTGGTATCCCATTTGTGCCCTTGTACATTGTCTGTTTGCAGGTTGTTCAGTGACCAGGTGCCATCCACGGCCTGAGAGGATGATTGGGTTGCTGCACTTTGCATCGCCGAGCCCAAATAACTCCCCGCCTGAGAAACCGCACTCCCCAATCCTTTAACAATACCGTAAGCCAGGAACGGGATAGACAGCGCCAACCAACCGGCGGTGGTGCCAATATCGGAATACTGTTGTTGAACCAGCGAGAGGTTTGAAAGCGTAACAGGTGTCCCTGTAGTACGGGTTTTTAGATAAAAATTCATCGCGTTATTCATAATGGCAAATAACAGCGGCCAACTTTGTAAGTACGCCAGGGTAAACACGTATCCTTTAAGCACCTCCAACGATAATAAGCTAATTAATGCCAACACAATGATAATCGGGAATAAACCCATCAGTACCCCCGTCAGCACCGTTTGCATAATGGGCAACTGCCGCATGGCAATGTTGGCTCCCGTTGCTTGTGACATACGCATTTTTGCATAAGAGGATTCGGTAGCGAGGTTCACCAAACTGGCCGCATCACCACTGCGAGCCGCATAACCGACAATCCCTTTACGCAACGCACTTAAGGTAACATTACGTTTCATCATCACACTGGCGCTTTGGCTGTTACCATAGAAATAACGGTAGCTGTCTCCCATTAATTCACCGAATAAAACGGTGGCGTTCGGACGCCCTCCCAGGATCTGGCGTACATAATAATTCCAGGTTTTCCCACCGGGGGTAGTATCTCGCCCCAAGGCATTTTGTAGCTGTGCCGCCGCCCATTGGCACGTTTGGAATTGACCATTGTCATCAAATAGGCCGCGCAAAGGGCTCGGTCTACTGAAAATCAAACGGTAGGGATCTTCACTGTTCATTAAATCATCCAGGCTGTATTTGTGGTTCAACAACATGTCACCGACCACACAATTTTGCACATAATCTGAGAACAATCCTGAAATTTGCGGGTGGGTTGACATAAAGTCAGTACTTTTCCCCATCAGATCAGCACCAAACAACATGCCGGTTTTACTGTAGGTCAACGCATCCGGTTGATGGAACACCGTTTCGTACCCTTCAACCAAAGCATGACCCACTGTTGTGATCAATGAGGCAGGCAACACCAATCCGACCGGCACATTATCGACCTGATAGACCGTCATCGGGTGCGAGCTATCGATAATCTGTACCGGTAGTCTGATAGCAATCAGCACACCCGACACCAGCGTATAAATGCCTGCCCATTTGAGCAGCGTCATCATATCGTGCCCTTTAATGTAAGCCATTGCTGCCACTACAACCGATAAAATCGTCGCCATACTCAGCAGGGCTTGCCAGTTACTTGATGTGGTAAACGCGGCTATCGCATTGAGAGAATCACGAAACCAGGCACCCCCGGTGAGGGTATAAATGACATTCATGTTAGTGGCCTCCGAACCGGTAGTTACTCTGGTAACGATTAAGTAAACGGCTAGAAACCTGCTGACGCATATAACTCATTTGACGATCAACCACCATCAAGGCATCCTGCTGGATCTGTACCCGAGATTGGAGCCGCGCCATATTCTGGCTGGCCTGGTGTAAGCTGGCTTGCAGTTGCTCTACCGCCGGCGCGGGGTAGTGATTGCTTCCCAACATCACCCGTGCCTGTTGTATCAACTCCTGCATGTACTGCATCAAAATGTCATAACCGATGTAGTCTGAAAGCTGATACAACAACGCATTGGCAACGCCCAGGGATTGCGGATCAACCAGGTATTTCAGTACGGGTACGGCGGTGGAAGCAATGAAACCTTTTTCCTGTGGCGTCAGTGGGGTATCGGTGATGGCTTTATTCTGAATGCTACTTAACAGCTTTTTAACCTGCCCATTCATCGCCTGGTGTGGGCTGATCGAGACAGGGGTTAAGGTAGGGTTTAAGCAGGCATCGAGGGTGTCGCAAGTATAAATTTTTGCGCTACCGCCATTCATCATCGCTTTGATAATATCTTCGTTGGTGGTTAACGGCACCAGCGTTTTTATTTTCCCCTGACTGTCGAAAACCAGCGTACCCGTCAAGCTCATGGCAAATTCTTTCAATTCTTTGTTATTGTCGAACAGGCGGTTTTTACTTAACGACTGCCACATCAGATTTTTATTTTTCAATACCTGATCTTTCATCGAAGCACCCGCTTTATCGGTCACGCGGTTATAACTGCCGCCCAGTGTGCAACCTTGACGCGAAGCCGCCCAGTCAGCAAAAAGATGGCTCTCACCCGCGATGTCTTGGCAAACCTTTTGTTGTGATACCGCCGTGCGTGGCCATAGTCCACCGACAATCCCTTGCGCCGCCTGACAACTGGACATATTAGTATTGTTCACCTCTGAGGCGAGTTTCTGCAAAAAGTCCTTGGCCTGCTTCATTTCTGGCACCGTGGTTTGCAACGCCAGATCAAAAAAGTAACCGGCCGCATTACCCATGATTTGTTTGACAAAGCGTTGTAACTGTTCCCCATTGATATGGGAAAACGCGCCAAGATACGCATCGATGCCCCCGCATCCGGCGTTGAGCGCAGGCACAGTAATAGAAACCATTTGCACCTGTTTAACGGCAGTGCGCATGTAAAGAGAACCGCCGCTAGCATAACCCGCCGCCTGTCCTTGCCATACTTGCGGCATCGAGGTGTTGCTGGCAAAGCCCAGTTGGTCAAAAAACGCATTCAAGTCACCATTAACATCCGCGTGCACGGCACAGCGGGTAGCCACAACCCATAAGGTTAGCCCTATCAATACCTGTTTTAATGATTTCATTATTTCATGCCTTTATTTAACGCCATCTGAAAAACGTCATCCAGACGGGCAACCAGCCCTGGCCTATCTACCGCCCCTTGCATTAAAGGAAAGGTTTCCATCGTATTCACGTTCACTAAAAAGGTGGTGGGTGTCGCAATCGGCATGCCCTGTTGAAAAAATTCAGCCATCACCGCGGGCGGGACGGGCAAAGCATGGGGATAAGCCGCATCACCTTGTCCATCTAAACTGTACGGAAAAACAGATAAGCCGGATTCGGCTGAAAACTGTCGAAGCATCGGATCAAAATGCTGGCAATACACGCAAGCTGACTGCATAAATAGCACCAGCTTCCAGTGATTCAGGTTAACCTGGCGACCGTTCGATAAACGGAACCAACGGGCTACCACAGGTTTATCTTTCTCTCGAGCCGCCTGCATTTTTAGCGCATCCAGCGCTGCAATGTCATCCCACGTCGACGCATGAACCCCGCCGGTTAACAACAAAGCCAGCATCAAGAAACATTTCATTAGCATCCCTTCCTTAAAAATGGGGTTTAAAACCCGTGGCAACCGCCAGAAATTGCCGCGCCAGCGCATCTTGCGTCATAAAACCATACGCCAGAGGCTGATAACGTTGATCTTTAGGATCGACTAAAAATAGGGCAGGGAAATGGGCGATCCCCATACGCCGACTGTGACCCCTATCCAAACGGCTACGCGGCAAGGCAGGGTTAATCACACCATCTACCGAGACGGGAACGACGGCCAGTCGATTTTCCTGCACAAAATTTTTTATCACCCTGGCCATTTGACCATCGAGCGCTTGCTTGCCTCGGTAAAAGAAAAACACACCATAACGTGAAGCCAATGTTGAGATAGCTGCTTTTTCTTTTTCACGATCACGGGCTAACTGGGTTTTCACTGTGCCGTTGTAGTGACTGTATTGCAGGTTGTAATCCAGATCGGGGTATTTCAACATCGCTTGTTTCGCCATTTGACTGAACTCACCGGCTTTCGCTGTCCAAAAATTCTGCCATGTCATGTAATGCCTAAAATTCTCCGGCGTCGGGTATAAAATCGCCGTATCCAACGCGACTTGGGTGGCTTGCTGTAACCGCTTTTTTTGCTGAGAGGGTGTCAACAGGGGGCGATTCGACTCAAATTCAACCTCATTGTCCTGTGCTTCGTTATACCAGTGCCATCCTTGCGGGGTATGCCTATCAAAATGTTGAATTTCAGCGATCTGTGCCAATAGAGGATAACTTAGCGTGCTCAGTACTAATGACAGAATTAATGTTTGACAGCGCATCATTTTCCTCCCGTGCTACGGCGATTAATCTGATGCTGCATGTGTTGTTGAACCCGTTGCATAAGCGGGTTATCTTCGGGAATGTTTGAACCTTTTTGCAGATCCGCATAGAAATGACTGAAATCCAGATTATCAAAACGAATACGTTGTAATTCATTGGCACTAATACCGCGGCAATCTGGCGATTTAGCCTCACCAAATCCGATACCTAACTGCCATTGGCGGCCTTGCTGCTGAACAATTTGCGCTAATGTAGAGTCAAACAGGCAGTAGCTGCGTTTTTTTTCCAGGCATACGCCAAGGACTTTTTTACTGCAATATTCACCCACATCCACAGTGAGCCTACGTGCTTTAGCCTGGCCTAATGCTTTTTCTTCACTGCTGCAATGCGCTAAACCGAGATCATTGCCCCAACCCGTATCCTGACAACAGTTGTTAAAACCCACCGCAAACTTCTTGCACGATTGCGGCCTACCGGTAAACGCCTTGATATCTGTACTGTTTGAGGTGGCGACATCTTTGCCTGCCGCCGCCACCGCCGCTAATTCTGCAACCGCTTGCTGAAACAGCGTATTTTTAGCTGCCGCGGATTGAGCACAACGGCCATCCTGACAAAAAAATTGGCCGCCACATAACATGCCTGTCCGCGCGGTTTTATGCTCACAAGAATAAGTCAGGTTTTCGTGCAGACAAAAGCCGTCAAGACGGTAGTCACATTGGCGCGTAGCAAGCGTGCAGGCAGAATTGTTAACATACTCGGCGCACGTCCCGTGCGTCGCAGCTTGAGTGATATAGCTATCGCGATAAGCCCAGCAGTCGCTGGAAAGGGTATAAGCCTTGCCTTCCCTGTGCAGCGTGCGATCACCCCCCTTCTCGATACACTCGGTTTTGCTTAACGCCCCCTCCAACTTGCTGAAGGGGCAGTGTTCTGACCAGGCAATACGGGGAGTAAAAACAGGATGATCCGCTTTAATGGTGAGCGTTATGGTGACGGGTAGAGGGATCGTAAACAAAAACATATCATTATAGCGGTACTGTGAGTGTACTATTTCAAATGGCTTTCCCGCCTGCAATTTTGTCACCGTTGGCCAAAATGGTTCGTTAGCACTACCCCAGGTTCGGTAAATAAAGGAGGTTCCCAACAGCTTTATTGTCAGTACAAAATTGCTAGCCCAATTTTCATAGCGGTACCTCGCTTCGATGATGTCTCCTGTCACATCAGGTGTGATCACAGCGTGAACCTTTCTATTTTTAGGGTAAAAAGGGAGGTTTTCAAGGTTGTAAGAGCGCGTAACCACCTTAACACGGTTTGTCCACTCCCCGGTGATGGTAGCTTTCCGGCTACAGGCCTGCTCAACCCGTGTATCTCTGCTACAAACATGCTGGGTGAATTCGGTGTGAGAAACGCTTTGCATCTGACAACCGTCAAAACGCCCGTCTGTCACTTGCTCAGCGGTATTTTGTGCCGCTTTGCCCGCAGAGATAAAAGGCGCCTCCATTGAGAGCTTTTCTTTTGGATTATTGAGCAAAGAAGCGGTAATTGCTTTGCCAACATCCGATCCCGTTAACGCGGCATTACCTTGTAAGGCGAGATCCGCACCTGGTGACGTCACACCGCCGTAATGGTTTTTTTCCGGTGCCTCTGGGGTGTAATAAGGTAACACCGCATTGGGCTTAAACGCTTGCATGGCAGCGGTACCTTGATTTTGTACCTGACGAGCATAATCTGCCCCCTGGTTATACTGATCATTGGCTTGACTAGTAAAGGAAAACACCCAGCAAATCATCGTGATCCCCCTATGCCATGCTGTTCTGCCGCTTTTTTTCATCGATCAACCGCCGTTTTTAACAAAGCCTGTGCGGTTTGGGCGCATTGATTCGATTCAGCCACCTTTTTCAGCGCCGCGGTTAGGCGAATATTGCCTGACACACGATCAAAATGTGCCTTACAGGTGACAACCAGTGTCGGTACGGCGGTGATACCGTAGGTGCGAAATGACATCGGATCGATTGGACTGACTAGCAATAAAATTAACATATTATGTACTAAACGAGTTGCTTAATGATATTATCCGATAATGACTACATTTGGCATGAGAAAATCTCCACAAATAATAACGATAAATGGAGCCCTGCTACTTTACCGGGAGGATAATGCTTACATTGAGGTATGATGGTGGACAGGTTTGTTTTAGACGTGATTAATGCTCCTTAGTGAAACGATGTTTTGTTATGAAATAGTGATGTAGGCTTGGTTAATCCAGGGGAATCGCATCAAAATTGTAATTTATTGATTATTATAATAATTTCCATATCCTTAGGAAGCGTAAAATAAAAATAACTGTTTGATTTTGCAAATGTTATTAATTTTGATGTGATTGCCCTGTGGTTACTCATTGAACCTTTGCAGGTTGGCGGGCTTATCGATTAAACTAGAGCAAACACATAAGGGGAACGTCTCAATGAACCAAGCTACATTTGTTGATACCCATAAAATTTTTAAAAAACTTGAAAAAACGGGGATTTCGACTAATCAGGCTGAGGCTTTTTCAGAAATCTTTCGTGAGTCGCACGAGGCTGTTGATGTCGCTACCCGACGTGACCTTGAAGACGTGCGTAAAGAGCTGTCTGGTGATATTGCCGAAGTCAAGCGTGATATTATTGATGTACGCAAGGATATGGAATTTCGCTTCGAGAAAACCGATGCCCAGATAGCCGATGTCCGTAAAGATATGAAGGCACGTTTCGAGAAAACCGATGCCCAGATAGCCGATGTCCGTAAAGATATGGAGGCACGTTTCGAGAAAACCGATGCCCAAATAGCCGATGTCCGTAAAGATATGGCAGCACGTTTCGAGAAAACTGATGCCCAGATAGCCGATGTCCGCAAAGATTTCATGACTGAAATGTCCCTGATGCGTAAGGATATCGAAAAGAGTGGCATGCAAACAACCATCAAGCTCGGTGGTATGTTAGTGGTTGCTGTTGGTGTGATTCTTACCGTCCTTAAAATGCCCTTTTGATCCTATGTGGGTCGTTAGCTTAGTTGGTAGAGCAAGTGCACTCATCCTTTGGTCGCAGGTTTGAACCTCGCACGCCCCACCCTCTTTCGATTTTAGAATAGCGTTCTGGTTTTATCCCATAGCCGACTCGATATTTCTCATGCATACGTTAGCGTATCTGCTCGTACTGAAAAGTCATACCGTCCCCGCAAAGCGGGGAGCTTGACGGTTTTGAGCAGCCCCTAGGGCTGCCATTCATGAACGTTTGGTATTAAATTTTAAAAATCACCTCTCTCATCAGCCCCTTTTGTATCGAGTTGCTCTTGATTCCGGATGTATTCTTTTATTTTCGCTTCTTCAAAACCAACTGTGGAAACCGCATAACCACGAGCCCAGAAACGCTCTCCATTGAAATTCCTTTTTCTTCCACCAAATTGCCTTGCTACCGCAATTGCACTCTTGCCCTTTATATACCCGATAACCTCTGCTACTGAATACTTTGGCGGAATCGCAATCAGCATGTGGACATGATCCTGCACCATGTGTCCTTCCAGTATCCTGCAACTTCTGTGCTTCCCTAAATCATGGAATAACGGCTCAAGAAATTGCCGTATCTTACCGTATAACATTTTCTTCCTGTACTTCCGTACAAAAATAAGATGGTATTTGCAGTCCCATTTTGAGTGACTTAAACTCTCGTACGATGATGTTGTCATTTCATTTCTCCTGTGTAACCGTCAAGCTCACAGGCTTATTTTGACAACATCATCACTAAATCTAAAGGCCTAGCCTTGAGCGTCTCACTGGTCAAACCAGTGGCTTACCTATCTAAAGTTACCGATAATTATGGTGTCATTCGAGCAACTATTATGGTGTGAATAGACGATCATATTCATCGATAGTTTTTTCTATCTTCTCGATCCTGGAATTCAGGTATTAAAAAAGCCGACCGAAGCCAGCTTTTTGAAAGTGAATTGCCTTTTAAACCATAAGCATGTTGCCGAATAATAAAAGTATATTTTTTAACCTATTCTGCTTATACTGATCATTGGCTTGACTACTGACAGCAAATACCCAGCAAATCATCCTGATCCCCCTATACCACCTTGTTCTGCCGCTTTTTTTCATCGATCAGCCGCCGTTTTTAACAAACCTCAGCATCTGTATTAGAAATCAAGAGAATTAAGCAAGATTTTCAACCCAAGGCGATTTTCGTTTATAAACGCTACTCACGATAGCGACCAATTTATGCATAACGGCAACAATAGCCACTTTACCGCACTTTCCCTTGGCACGAAGCCGATGGTAAAAGTCAGCCAGGGGTTTATTCCAGCTTTTATCGTTAATTTACTCGGCGGCATCGTCGCTTACTGCCTTACTCCATCCAAACCTAAATTGGCGCTGCATTCTTCAAATATCGTCACATTATAAAATAATCGGCTTATCCCGAACTTGTATATTGAAATTGCCTGTTAATTTTGATCAACTTAATAGGTGGATAGAGGGGTCGTTCTCCGAACAGGGTGATTAAGCAGCGTACCTCAGTCATGACCCTCTATCCTATTTTGAATAAGCCGGTTCCGAACAGATGTCATGAGGGTTTAAGACGCCTCGAATTACAAGTAGGGAAGAAGCCTATTATTTTTTTCAATTTGATTATACAAAAGGAAAGACCAACATGGGAGACTATATTGGTATTGATGTTGGAAAAGTAACGCTTGATGTGTGCTTTTCAGATAAAGTCACTCCCCTTTCAAACTCGCCTTCATTAATAAAAAAAGGGGTGCAAGAAATCAAAAAAAACAGGGATGTTGAACTCGTGTCAACAGCAATCGAATTTTGACCCACTAACAGGGTAAAAACGGCAATATAAAATTGACCCACTCTGAGTGTTTTTCATTCAAAAATTAGCCTTTTTCTAGATCGGTTATAGGAACAATTCCTGCTGTTTTTTTTCCCTTTAATCGGTAACTGTTACCGCTGATTTGGACGATGTGCGCATGATGCAGTAACCTGTCCAGTAAAGCAGCAGTTAAGGTTTGATCATCTGCAAAGGCTGTTGCCCACTGTGAAAAAGGCAAATTACTGGTCACCATCACGCTCCCTTGTTCATAGCGTTTGGCTATAACGTTGAAAAATAGATTAGCCTCTGCCCGTCCAAATGGGAGATAACCAATTTCATCAATCACGAGCAGCTTTGGCGACAAAATACTCCGTTTCAGGTAAGCCTCCAGCCGTTCCTGTTTCTTTGCTATGCCCAGTTGTAGCATTAACTCTGCTGCGCTGATAAAGCGGACTTTGGTACCCCGCGTAATGGCTTGGTAAGCCAGACTGATGGCGAGATGACTTTTACCGACGCCACTGGGTTCCAGAAGCACAATATTTTCAGCCCGTTCGATAAAAGCCAAACTGGTGAGTTCTTGAAGCTGTTTACGCGGGACCCCCGTGGCGAAGCGGAAATCATAGTCATCAAAATGCTTAATCGCGGGAAGCCCCGCCATTTGCAGTAGCATGTCTCGTGTACGCTGCCTTCTCGCGTTAACTTCAAGCTGCAAAATATCCTCCAGGAATGCGGCGAATGACATTTCCTGACCAGCAGCTCGGTCAGCGATAGCAGACCACTCACGAGCAATAGCCGGCAATTTGAGTGTGTCACAAGCCTGCCCAATACGCTCCATCTGTAAGTTCATGATGCGACTCCGAGTAATTGGTCGTAGACCGATAAGGGATGCTGCAAACTTTCTGTCGGTATGACCTGGTGTCGTGTTAATGCAGGTAACAGGCTGTCTGTAGGAGACTTAACCGGCAGTGGCTGTAAACGTTGGCGTTCTTCCTTCACCAAAGGCATCGCGTTCAATCATGAGGCATTTGGCGTTATCGAACAGGATTTGCTGTGGTACACCACCAAAATAATCCAGCGCCGCTTCAATGCCCCGTAACCAATCTTCTTGTCGCTCATATTGGCTAAACAGAACATACGTTGCCCTGCTATATCCCAGGGTCGCGACAAACGCTTTGAGCTTCTTTTTTCCCCGTCGAAGGGTAGTAAAATCTACCTGCAACTGTTTGCCGGCGGGGGGTTCAAAGCGTTGTACCGGTTCATCCGTTTTGGTTTTAAACTGCCGGATATAATTCCTCAGGATACCTTCTTTTCCCTCATAACCTCGCGCTTGAAGTTCGCGAAATAACACAGTAGCGGGGATCCAGTAAGGTTTGGCTGCTTCAATCCGTTCGAGTAAATAAAACTTAAAGGGGTCCAGTTTTGACAACTGTGCCTCACGCCGGCTGTAACGCGGTGTTTTGGCGATGTTCCGTAAATAACGGCGTACCGTATTACGTGATAGCTGAAGCTGTTTAGCGATGGCTCGAATACCCATCCCTTGCCGATGTAACACGTGAATTTCCACTAGTAACTCCTGAGTCAGCATTTTATTTACACCGCCAATTTCTATGTCAAAAAGGCGACTATTTTTCCTCAGGTGGGTCAATTTTCAATTGTCGTTAGTCGGTCAGTTTTACATTGCTGGTGACACTCGTTCTTTGTGAAGCCACCGGGGGGTATGAACGACCCCTTGTCAAAGCACTGCGCGCCCAACAGGTACCCGTATTGGTTGAGCATGCCAATAAGATTCGCGCTTTTGCTAAAAGTATCTACACGCAGACGTTTGCCCTCTTTTGACGCCGTCACGCGAGCCGGTACCGCAGTAAGCGCAAACTTGCGGCTCATTATCCCTTGTTGGTCAAAGTAAATACGGGTATCGAGAGTCCGAGTGCTTGCACGAATCTCTCCCTTCACCAAGATCACTTTACTCACTGAGGTGGCGGGTTTTTGCTGCTTCAGCCAAGCCATTTGGCGCGGATCGTCCGCGTCAATAAAATAAAGCGTTTGCATAAAGGGCACGAATTCCAGCGGGTTATGCCGCTCACCTTTATGGGCAAAAATGCAACCTTGATGGTCAGCCATATCCTGGCTGACAACAAAAGAGGGATCGACATAATGCGTGCTGTTTTCTTGCGCTACTGTCAGCCCCGTTACCGGTGCAGGCCGCAGGCTATTTTCAATCACGCGCTGTTTAAAGGCCGCCTGCTGTTTGGCCAATTCACCACGCTGCTCCATGTCGTGCAGGCGGTTATAAATGGTCATCAGCATGTCAGGCTCCGCTATCGGATATAAATCCCCCCATGTCCCCAAATCAACCGCCTGGGCGAGGGGCGAACAAACCAGTGTGATCATAACCAGCCATAACGGCTTCATTCGTCACGACCCGTCCGCATACGGCGAGCAATGTCTTGTTGAACCGCTGCGGTAATATCACGCGCACCACTGACCACAGAAGGCGCTACCAGAATGATCGCTCGCTGTGTTTTTCGATATTCAGCCAGGCTGCTGTCCAGTGCTCGATTGAAACGATTCGCCAATTGCTCCGTTTGCGCCGGTGACAAGCGCGTTTTAGCGCTTTGATCCATAAAGCTATCCACGGTCTCCTTCATATCAAAGGTCACAATGACCGGCGATTGCCACTGAATCAGCAACAGCGCAACAGCCGCATTCAGTACCATCATGCAGGCAATCACGATAACCACCGGCTTGACACAACGACGACGACGTTTGCTCCACTTTTTATCTACTTTTTTAGGGAGCATCATTTCAATTGGGGTTACGCTATTGTTGACCATAATTCCAGCGCCTCCATTTCCTCAGGGAAGTTACGTTGTGCCAAGGCATAAACTGCGGTGTGGATATCTACCCCTTTGCGGCGTTGATCACGGATAAATTCAAAATCACGCCCATTCGAGCTGAACATAGCGCGACTGAGGGGATCGACAAACAATCGATGGAATGAACGACTATCATTAATGCGCAGCATAAAAGCGCTAAACCATTGGTCTTTTGCATCACCAAATCGACTGATAACTAAACGTTCCAGTTCACTGAACTGATCCGGGTGGCTTTGGTTATAGGCTTTGAATTCGGCCGCATCTTGTTTCAGCACTAACTTAAAAGCAGAATTCCCCCACGCGGCTTTAGCCGCCGTCGACGCATCATCGGCATCGAAATCCTTGATGTTCTGACTGATAGTAATAAATGAACCCAGATGGCGACGCACGGTACGGTAGCCCGTTTCGATAAAGGCGCCGACTTTGGCATTTTTGAAGTTCAGCAGTTTCCACCCTTCATCAATGGTGCAACATTTTTTCTGATCACGCGGGCTGTGATACATTTTGTCTTCAATATAAATGATCAGCGAAAACATCACCGCCGCCAGCAACGCCGGTTTATCCTGCAAACCGCCCAACTCCAGCACCACCATCCTGGCATCACCGCTCAGAGAAGGCTGATCACTGTTAAAATAATCACCGTAAATACCCTGTGCGCTGTACTTTTCTAACAATTCGATAATTTCGTCCATACGCCCGGTAATACGCTCGGCATTGACGTAATGGGGCGCATTGCGGGCGGTTTTCAGGTAATCGACCACATCATCAATACGGGCAGTTTGTTGCTTACTGTTCCAGGCGCTCATCACGGCTTTTAGCAATAAATCTTCATGTACTTCATCCAGCGTGCCATTCGGACTGGCTAACACCGCCAATTGATCACGAATACGTTCACCAGACTCACTGATATTGCTGATATTGGCAAAGGGGTTAAATTTAAGGGATTGCCCATCCAGGTACACACCACCGACATTTTCGCAAAATGATTTGTAACCGTCCCCCATATCAAATACCCATACGATGCCACCGGAATCCAGTACGCTGCGTAAAATAGGCTGCACCAGACCGGTTTTGCCTGCCCCGGAGGTTCCCGTTACCGCCATGTTGTAATTGGTGTTTCCGAGTCTTTCACCGTAGATATCGAGGAAAGCCAGTTGATTGCGATAAGACGGTGCCAGCAGGCCACGAAAGCACAAACGGTTATCCGCCACGATGGGCAAAAGATTGACCACCTGGGTACTTTCAGCGCGGCAGGTGGCGCCGCTGGCTTTAATGTCTTGCCATAGCCCTTCTCCAGCGACAAAAGGGAACATCGCCAGGTAATTACGCATCTGCATATAACGCGGCGAATACAGACGTAAACCATTTTTTTTAAACGTATTAATGACTTGTTGTTCACACACCAAGGCGGCTTCATCCTCATCGGGGCAGAAGGTCGTGATATTGAAAAAATACCGTACTACGCAGGATTGATTACTGTTCAATCGCTCACGCAACGCTCCCCACTCTTTGGCTTGCCTGCCTACACTGGGAAATAATTTGGCATAGGGGGAATTCGCCTTTTTATCCAGATCGATAAATTTACGCGTGGCTTCATTTTGCGTGTTAACCTGATCTTCTGCTTCCAGGATAAAGGTCATGACGAAGGGACTGGCAATACTCAAGTCAGGGCTGAGCAAATTGCTGATATTGTCGCCGCCTTGCCACAGGAAAAATAAATCAGGGTTGCTCTCCAGCATGAAATTCATGACCCGTGCACAAGATTTTCTCCCTGTGGGTTTATTCAGGGTCAATGACAGATGATCCGGCTTGACGACGATATCGAGACTGCTGTCTACACACTGGCGATTAAGATCATCATAAGTGCTGACATTGATCGGATCCGTGTAAAGCGCATCGGGACGATGATTGACCATCTGGCTAATAATGTTGACAAAATCAGTCTGTGATACGGATTGCGTGCCAATCTTGGCTGAATCCAACGAGGCCCGGATCACTTTCAGCAAGTGGGTCAACGCCATGAGGGTGGCACTGTCTCGTTTTTTCGTTTTTTGGCAATAAGAGAGGTAAAGGCGGTAATCCCGCAGCGTCAGCGGTAAGTGGGTGGGGCTGTTAAAGTGCTGCTGGGCGGCACGGTGATAAAATGCTTGAGTAATACGGTTAAAATGTTCCGCTTGCGTGCCTTGCCAACGGAAATCAGCAATACCGGCGTCAATTTGCTCACCAATGACCTTGCTGGAGACGAAATGGAAGGCAATAGGTGTATGACGCGGTAACTTGCTTTTGACCAAGTCATCCAATACCTGAATGATGTGTTCATTGGCCCCCATCAGCGGCACCGCTTGCAGCATAAAACCGATAGAGGCGTTATTCATATACAAGCCACTCTCCGCGTCGTAGTCACGGTAAGGCAGCAGGCTGCTTAGCTGTGGGTAGTTCATTTCACCTAGGGTTTTATTGGCCTGTGTTGCCCCGTCCGGCGTGTTAAACGCCTGTATCAAACGATTCGCCGCATCAAGTAAACGTTCCATCCTCTTCCCCCTTAATCCATTGCCTGTGGTAACTGCCAGTGAGCAGAGCCGACGACAAACGAAATCTTGCCCGGTTGGTGCAATGCTCCCTCTGCGTCGATCCACGGGGCAATCCAGAGGTGCGCTATCTTCTCTGTGGTACGTTGGGCACGCATTTTTTTCTTGAGATGACAGCGATGTGCTGGACACTGTGGTGCGGCTAAAAGGGGGGAGGCTGTTATTGGAGGTAATACCGTAGCGGTTAACATCTCCGTTTGTTGACGCGATGGTAATACAGCAGGTGCCGCATCAGAAGCCGATGGTGACAGGTTAACCAGGCCAGGCAGGCTGGCCACCGCTTGTTTTCCCTTGCTGGTTTTTTCCTGCTGACGTGCTTTTTGATTGGCTTGCTCCATCGTCATACAACGATCGCGCGTGGTGGCATCACACTCAAAATCACCACTGACCCCCGCACAGCCTGTCAGTAGCAAAATACTGCCCCCCACAGCGAGTAAAAAAAAATGCTTCATGCGTGCTCCTTATTGCCCTGCCGGCGGAATTAAATCGCCCACTTTTAATGTATTTAGTGTAGTGGTCAAGTAAAATCGGACACTTTTTTAAGACACCTTGATTAATGGTATTCGCTCAAACTCCATGGGAGAAAGATATCCCAGTACACTGTGGGGACGTTTACTATTGTAATAAGCCAAATAGTCCAACACACTTAGGTTGGCATCATGGTGCCCCTTCAGCACTTCGTAGTGCAAATATTCATATTTCAGACTGCGGAAGAAGCGCTCTGTGGGGGCATTATCCCAGCACTGGCCTTTTCTACTGTGGCTTGCCTGCATGCCCCTAACCGACAGATGCTGCCCGTATTCACGACAGGTGTACTGACTGCCTCTATCTGAGTGGTGAATTAGCCCCTTATTGGGTTTTCTACGCCAATACGCCATTTGTAGAGCCGCTAAACAGAGCTCAGTCCGCATATGCGCTGCCAGGGTCCAGCCAACTATTTGGCGTGAGTATAAATCCATTACGATAGCGAGATACTGCCAACCCTGATAGGTACGGATGTAGGTGATATCAGTTGTCCACACCTTATTGGGTGTGTTCACGGTAAATTGCCGATCCAGCAGATTGGGGGCAATCGTGTGGTTATGCTGACTGTCTGTTGTCACCCGGTAACGCTTCGGATAACGGGCGATTAATGATAGCGAAGCCATTAAACGACGTGTTTTAAAGCGACCGACCTGAAAGCCTGCCAGATTTAATTTCAGTTTCAACCTGCGTGAACCCAGTGTTTGTTTATGCTCATTAAATATTCTAACCGTCGTCCGCTCCAATGCCATCATGGCTGGAGAGGTTACCTGAGGGGACTTTCTTTTCCATTCATAAAAAGCACTGCGACTGACCTTCATCACACGACATAACAAGCGCACTGGATAGGTCTTCTTTTGCTCACGAATAAACTGAAATCTTATCCGTTTTCTTTCGCAAAGAAGACCGCCGCTTTTTTTAAAATTTCACGCTCCATCAATAAGTTATTGCGCTCTTTGCGCAGGCGAATTAATTCTTCACGCTCGGCCAGACTCAGACTCGCTTGCTCAGAGCCTGCGCGGGATAGGGTTCCCTTTTCAGCTTTGACCCAGCGTCTTATCGCACTTAACGAAACACCCAAACTGGCTGCCGCCTGTTGGCAGGTATATTCTTTTTCCATGACTAAATTTGCGGCGTCTTGTTTAAAATCCAGACTGTATTTCGCTTGCTTAATTTTATTGTTCATTTTTTTCTCCTAGAGACATTTTACTCGCGGTCTTTAGAAGTGTCCGGAAACAGTAGACCATTACATTATGTCTATCTGCTCAGTCTGCTCCGGCGCAGAAACATGGGGGCAAATCATTACCTGGTCAGAGACGCACCAGGCTTGGCTAAACAATTATGTTGATATGTCACAGGGTATCCCGAGTTATAGCACCATTCGCCGTCTCTTTATGCTAATAAAACCTGCTGACTTTCAGTTATTGCTGCGAGGCATCGTAGACAGTCATCACCCCGTCAGGAAACCTGAAGATCACGTCGCTATCGATGGAAAAACTCTTCGAGGCAGTCATTGTCATGCCAAAATCGTCACTGCGATGCAGATGGTGAGTGCTTTTAGCGTCGAAAATCGTCTGACGCTAGGTGAAGTAAAAACCAACAGCAAATCCAATGAAATCACAGCTATTCCTGTACTGCTTGCGCTATTGGAGTTAGAAGGAGCGACCGTGTCAATCGATGCTATCGGATGCAATGACACCGTTATTAACGCCATTCTGGCACAGGATGCGCATTATATTGTCGGTCTAAAAAGAAATCAGCCTTCGCTGTATCAAGCCGTGCTCAACTATGCCAGTGAAAAGGGAAATAAAATTAACAACCTTGTCTCGGACAGTTTCGATGACGGGCATGGCCGG
Source organism: Candidatus Regiella endosymbiont of Tuberolachnus salignus (assembly GCF_964020115.1). NCBI lineage: Bacteria > Pseudomonadati > Pseudomonadota > Gammaproteobacteria > Enterobacterales > Enterobacteriaceae > Candidatus Regiella > Candidatus Regiella endosymbiont of Tuberolachnus salignus. The sequence continues at coordinate 632,046 of NZ_OZ026542.1, read as the reverse complement.
TGTATCAGGCGACGGTATTTCACCTTTGCCCTACCAGATAGCATTTGTGCCAAGGGACCCGCTAAACTGAAAACTTGTGTGGCCGTTGAAAGCATCGTTTCACAGCAGCACAGCCCTAAGGTAAACGCCAACTGGCGTTATTACATTACCGATCATGATGCAAGCCACCCAGGGTTGCCGGGTTATGTCCGTAAACATTGGGAGATTGAAAGTTACCACTGGCTACTAGATGTCCATCTCAATGACGATAACGACAAAAAATACGAAGAGAACTCGGCGGAGAATTTTGCCAGGATGAGGCGCTTTCTTCTGAACCTGGTGAATTCTAAGCCCCAAAAAGGAAAAAAGGAAAGCGTCAGAACCAGGCTGAAGAGGATTAGCTGGGACAGAGAGGCGCTTGTCGAATTACTTTTTGGTTAAATAGTGTTGTTTTTCGTTCAATAATCGGCGCAGCTGGGATTTTTGGTGCCCGAAAAAGGGGCTGTATTACTTGTACAGACGACTAAAACCAACTTATCTAAGCTGTTTATCCATTCACTCCTCAATGCCTCTTTTTGTCTTACTTTATCGGCAGGCTATTAACTGAACAAAAAACATTCATGAAAACGCCCTGATCCTGCCCCCACTTGCAAAAAATAACCAATAAACCTTAATATCAACACTATTAATGCTTAGCAAACCTCTGCATACACTCATCCGACACATTACTAGGCGTTATTGATTGAGTGCATTAGCACAATAATGAGAATGAAAAAGGGGTTTTTAAGTGATAAAAAATGAAAGGCTTGCCTAGACAAGCTTATAACATAACAGCAGCAGCTTAAATAACTTATACCCGATTTGTATTTACAATACAAGCGGGAAACGAGCCTACCTCCGATCTTTTCATGGCGGCCACTTAAGCTTGTTTGATTTCCCGATGATAAACTTCAACAGACCAACGGGCCTCGGTGACAGCACTCATCTGTCCCCGGGAGGGGGTTCTCTTTGTTCGTTGTAACATAATCAATGCGACCGTGTTTGGCCACAAACTTGAAGACGGTTACCCCAGCCATAGCTCCGCAGGTACACTGAAAGCGCTTCTTCTGGAATACCGAGTGAGGCTAATGTTACGTTACAATTGACAATCCGGTTCTTTCTCAGCGTGGTGATCCAAATCCAGTTATGGAACAAATGGCCTTGAGATTACTCAAACTGGAATACCAGGCATCCATTACCACCGCTTCAGGCTCTACACTAAAAACGCCCTTGTCTTTTGAACAGAAACAAGAAAACAAGATTATTTCGAGTATTCGTATGACCGTTGAATACGCCATCACAGGAATCAAGCGACTCGGGTGTATGACTCAATCTTTACGTAATCGCCGACCTTTTATTGACGAGACTTTCATCCTTCCCAGCACTGGCATCTGGAATTTCCATCTCAGAATGGCTTGAAATTCAGTTCATTACCAAAACAGACCGCTTATTTTACTATTAAGCAACAAGTTTTTTATTGCATAGTGAAAAAATAGGCGGCCATTTTAATTGTCGTCTACCGGCCAAAATAATTGATTTTGTCATATGCTATTTACGCTTAATAAATTACTATAAAAACGCTATGTCATATTGATAAATTAGGCTAAAAGATCCAAAGGAGTAAGTTAAGAAAATACTTTGTACAACGCTGTAAATTGGGTAGGATAGAATACAGATCTCCCACATGAGTTTGTATGATTAGTAGGTTTCATCTGTCAATATTGAATTCAGTATTAACATTATTTTTAATAAACAGCTAAAATAATAATTTGTATTTTTATAAAAACAGCTAAGCTCCTTAACTTTTTCTTTAAAATTTAAACTCGTGTCATACATAAAATTCAATCTTAAACAGGATTAATAAGAACCTCCTCTTTAACGAAAAAATATCCACACACACACACACACACACCCTTCGCAAGATTTTATCTTACATGATTCTTTTTAATTTTCAATGCATTAATGTTTAAAATTTTTATGCATTTTCACTTTTTATCCATAAATAGACTTTATTTATAATCTATATAGATTTTTATTTTATAACAATAAATTATGTATATCATGATCTCGAATACACGCTATATTTAGATTCTGTTTTTTCTGGTATATTAGTTCGCAAGAATCTATAATAGACTCTATTTTTTAGATTTTAATCGAGATTAACCATGCCAAAACTTCAGGTTTTTATCAATAAGACTATTTTAGAAAAAATAAACACGATTGTTTTTAATAAACGTAACGATGGAGCAAAAAAACATGAAGTTAATACGTCTAATACAACTTCCATGCTCATAGAGTTAGGTTTAAAAGTCTATGAATTGCAGCAGAGAAAAACGGAAAGTAACTTTAATCAAACAGAGTTGAACAAAGTCATGTTAGAGAATATGGTAAAAACAAATTTTATTTGTCAGAAGTTATTAGGTATGAATTCATTTATGTCTGAAATACAAAAAAATGAAAAATTTAATTTCCAACTAATGGCTAAAACGATACGTAATGATACAGCTGAAGTTGTTAATAAATTATTCCCAACAGATGGAGAAAATACTTAACATGAGTCTTATTGCTATTTTTTCTTTATAAAATATATAAATTTATTAATGAAAGTAATTTTCATTTTAACTATTAAAATTTGGCTAGTAATAATTTAATTTTATAAAAAATATAGACCAAATTAATAAAATATTGATAAATATAAATTTGAATAAGTAGTCTTATTCAGTAAAATCGTAGCAGCGTAGGTTATTTTGCCCTTTTTTTCTCTTTCCTGCCCCAACAGGGCAGTGATAACCGGAAGCAGTCGATTACCACAATGGGGCTAAAAAGCCATAATATCTAGCCATTCTAAAATGTTTATCAGGAATACAGCTGATAAAATGTCAAGTAAATGCCTCTACACGACCCCAGCTAGACTTCAGCGACCATAAACCTCTGTGACCTGTATCATGTGACATATTATTTTTTCTTGAAAAAATAAGTGTGCGCACATAATATGTGTCAATATACTAAATTTAGGACTTACGCAAATAGCATAATAATCGAAGGTTTTTTGAGCTGCTAACAAAGATAATCATCGAGCAACCCCTGCTTAATACGATAAAGCGTTTTGCTTGTACTTCGAGCAATTTGAGCCAATCGAGCCCAGACTAGAAAAGCGCACGCAATATGATTGCGTTGGATCCGAGCATGGCGACATTGGCATTTTTCGAGTCCAGTGAGTTGTTTTGCTTCACGGTGAAACTGCTCAATCTTCCATCGCCAGCCACACACTGGGTGTGTGCCCGAGGTAGGATCCTGAGAAAGGTCGTAAGTGGCGACAAAATCCGTGCGGTGTGTAGACACCACAACCCGGAACACTTGCCCCTTATGCATTTTTGCAAAATCTTTGATCTTGATCGTCTTTCCTTGGGTCAGTTCATCTTCGTTCCAGGCGAGAGGATCCACGTGACGATAAGGATTTACCCCGCCTGAATCATCCACCAAACGATTGTTTTTCAGTGGACAGTAGTCACATCGGTGCAACGATTCGATAAATAGCCTCATCTTCTTAGTGGCGTGCCCTGTATCCATCAACACGGCGGCAAAGGGTAGGCACTTATGCCGTACTACGTTGTTTAGCATATCCTGTACAGGGTCGAGTTTAGATTTGCCATCACCATCAGGAGGGTAAATACGAAAATCAATGACCCAAAATTGTTCCGTGCTGGGATTGACGTACACAATTTACGACGCCGATGCCTTCGATGACGCGGTGTGCGTTACCACTGTATTGACGTTGTACCAATTCAATCTGGTGCGAAAAGTTTTTGTCTAGTACTGTGTCGTCGAACACAACATAGCCGTCTGGAGACAACTCCATATTGTCCCTTACTTGCGTCCACAAAGCGCTCCCAGTTACGTGGTCGTTTCGCAAATAGCGGGTAATCGCATCGTGACTCATGTCTTGCCTGTGATCAGCAAAATTCGTCAAGGTGTAATTTATCTGGCTTACCATCAGATACTGGCAGTAGTTTAAGCGGCTTGGTTTCATTTGTGACACCCTACAGAATCTTTATTCTATTTTAGGTGAAAATTGCGTAAGTCCTAAATTAATGGAGATCAGCCGTGAATATCACTCTTTCTGTAGACAAATAAGTTGCGCAGCGGGCGCGTGACGCAGCTCAAAAAATGGGTAAAAGCCTTAACCAGCTTGTACGTGACTACCTGGAACAGTTAGCAGGTAGCGCCTGCCGTAATCAGCAATGGACACAGTTTGAGGCTCGCTGTTTGCAGTCATCCGCCAAGCTTGATGGTTGGCAATTTAATCGCGACGAAGCCAATGAGCGTTAATCGTATGGCAAATCGCAGCTTTATTGACACCAACATCCTTGTTTACGCTGAGGCCAGTGACGCTCCGGAGAAGCAGAAAGCAGCACTTTCCTTGCTTAAACAGCTTTATGAAGACGCAAGTGGCGTACTTTCCACCCAAGTACTTCAGGAATATTGCAATGTTGCTCTAAAAAACTCAAGCTTTCTCCGCAATACATTAGGGCACAGCTCGATTTATAAGAACAGTTTGAAGTAATTCAAGTGACTCCAGTTATCATTCGTGCCGGAATCGACTTACACCAAACTCGCCGTGTCGCGTTTTACGATGCTATCGTGCTTGCTAGTGCAAAAGTTGCAAGTTGCAGAGTGTTATTTAGCGAAGACATGAACACTGACGAGAAAATTGATGGTATTTCAGATACGCAATTCATTTGTTAACGATGTATAAAAAAAGTAATGACCTTAGGTAGAGTTCCAATTTAGCACTATCGAACAAAATTTAATAGAAGGCTAATGAATGAACCCAAACAATGTCACGATAAACTTTAAGATATAATTTATCTATAGAAAATGAATTGTTCGGTATCCAATATGAAGCATTATCTAAGATTACTTTAACTACTGAACAAACTATTTTCCGTTAAGCCGAGTTTATTCGTAATGATTCTAAGATGATCTGCCGTCAGTTCATGATAATGTCAAACAAATCAGAGATTTTGCTGAGTGGTTGCTAAATGACACTGCCGGTATTCTGGGCGGTGGTTGGGTTTTCTGCCGGATAATTGAAATACTTTTTCACTAATGCCGCTAATACAGCACTCGTTTCTGTATCGAGTTCGCCATCATAGCGGCTTTGACGAAAATGCAGTTGAAAGGCACGGACAAGTTTTTTATAGACAGCTGAATCAGTCGCGGCGCCACTGGTATCATAACCGTATTTTTTAAAACGGATCAACGCGTCAGCCTGAGTTAATGGGGTTGTAGTGAACTGCTCCATATAAGCAGATTTTATTTCCTCATCATACCATGCGCCTACACCCGCATCAAAGAGTGTTTTCCAGGGAAACGCAGCACCAGGGTCACTTTTACGTCCCACCGCAATATCAGCATGACCAACCACGTGAGTGGGAGAGATGTCAGAGTAGCGTTGGAGAATATCCAAGGATAATGTTTTCACTGCCTCTATTTGGCGGTCATTAAAAGGCGGAAAGGTGAATACACCTTGTACATCCGTCGCCTGATTCACTATCTCGATCCCAATCGCGCTATCGTTAAGGTTGGTGCGATTTCCCCAGGTGCTGACGCCGGCATGCCAAGCACGGTTTTTTTCATCCACCAGGTTAAAAATTTGTTGATCCTTAAAACCGGCAGCGATATACGAAGGATCCGTTGGGTCGGGGACAAGATAGTGCGCACTGGCTGCTCCACCCGTTAAGCTGTTTACGGAAGCTGAAAAATTAGCCGCAGTGTAATGCATCACCAGAAAGCGAATGCGGTCATTGTAACCTTTGTCAGGTCTTCTCAATGATCGGTAAGTGTTAAAATTGATATTCATAGTGGTTTACTCATAAGTTATGGCGCTAATGAGCATTAAAAAATGATATGTTGCTTGTGCAGATAATTGAGTAGAAATATGAAGTACAAATTTACTACGCTGAGTTAAATTAGAAAACACGAAGTGTTTCAAGGTTATTCGTTGTTTGATTTTTTTGCTATACCCTCTAAAAGGTCTTGTGGTTCACGTTTTAAGCTCATTCTTTCAACGGACACGGCTGCTCTTTCGATTTCAATTAATGAATTCAATTCATTTTAAAATGCTTCTTTATTTTTCTCTAAAATATTAATTAAAGCCTGCTGAAATAAAATCCAATAGTATGTTCATTCAATCCTTTAGAGAATAGTTTTTATATTTTATCGTCACGGGTTCTTTAAATAACAGATTTTTCAATAAATCTCTAGTCATGATCACTTCTTTACCTCCTTCCTGATCATGAGGAAATTGAAGGGCATAATTAAAGTCACTGAGTGTGTGTATCAGTGGCTCATTTGGATAAAGATTCAAATATTCTTTCATTAGATTTGCTTTTGCTCTCCCGGTGATATCTCCAGATCCATACTCATTATTTTCCATAATAAGAAGAGGGATGTTTTTTTTCACTGTTGCAACTTGTAGGTAAACTGTTCCAGTTCCTTCCGAGTCCTCCAGATATTCCGCACCGTACCCTTTAGCTATTTCCTTATCGAGCGCAAAATATTGACCAACCCAATCCCTATCGCCTTTCTTTGGTTTGTCTTTAGCCAATCCTCGGATATTGTTGATGTCTCCTTGAAGTGCCTTATCAACACTATAATCTTCAAATCTTGTACATTTATACAATATTGTGCCTTCTTTGAGAAATTCAGTCTGTTTAATTTTAACCTCAAGTGGATCATCGTTATTTTTCACAGTTACTGATTTCGGATTTTTTCCTGTTACGCATTGTACTGCCTGAGATTCTTTTGTGACTTTCTTGAATGGACATGGCGCAGTAGCGTCATATTTTCGCTGAATTGCTTTTTCCCCCCACTGTGTTGCTTCTTTTTCCAAAGCAGGATTATCATTAACAGAAATACCATTTTTCATCTGTAGTGTCGGTTTCACTCTCCCTTGCTTTTGTTGCACCACATGCCAGGCCTCATGCGGCAAATGCCGTTCTTGTCCAGCCCCTAGATAGATGTGCTCTGCTTGCGCATAGGCTAATGCCTGGAGTTGTGCAGGTTTTTCCGAGTGATAATGTACCTGCACCTCACTCAAATCGATGCCGGAGAGGGATTCCATATTGGTTTTCAGTGGCTCCGGTAAACGCGTGTTGTTGGTGGTTTGCGTGTCTCGGCTCGGCTGTTGGCGCAATAACTGTACAACAGCACGATTACCTATCAGGCTTTGTGCCGCTAATACGTTCTGTGGGTTCCGCTGGAATTGCAAGGGAATAGTGGGATGAAATGCAGGGGAAGAGGCATGCTGCATTCGATTGGCTGCTCGTGGGAAGCGCGGCTGTTTATGCGCAGTCGCCTGTTGAAAAGTTTTATGTTCATTCGTTGCCATAATGTGCTCCTTCCGATAAGGATTGCATGGTTAGGAAAATCGTTTGTTTATCTGTGTCAAGTCGGATTAGTAGGCCATGTTATGTTACGCTTTTGTTTCTCGCTCGCCTGATGCGAGACCACTTTCACCACGGGGATGTTTTCTATCGGGGCGTGTGCATGTAGAGGAGCGGTTACCGTGTAATGCAGTACTGCTCTGGGGTGCCCGCCCATGGCACTCCAAAACTCGGCCATATTGTGTGAATGGCCAGGTTGTGCGACAAAGGCGCGCGGCAGAGGATGCGCCGCTAACTGCCCTTTTAATCGTGCAGCAGGCCAGATGGGATGGCGTAATAAGGCATGAAGCACACGGCTTAGCATGTCATGCTGGTCTTTATCCGGCGCCGTCTCACTACCGTTGCTGCCCCAGGCCGTAATCAGATACGAATAATCGATAGAAACCGGTGAACGGATGACGGAGGTGGTGTCAACCCCCGCCGTTTTTTGCTGGGCAAAAGGCTCACTCACCCTTAACGCCAGATTTTCTCGAATATCATAAAGAAAGATAGCAATCAGTGGCGGGGTGATTTTTTGAAAAAAGCGTGTATCAGGCGCGGCAAAGACAACGTTAATCCCTGAATCTTTCAACGCGAGTTCTTGCTCGAGTAAGGCAGCGAGTGTGTCATTGAGGTCATTTATCATAGGGAAGCCCATTGTTCTGGATGGATGATTTTGCCTATTTTTTTAAACTCACCTTGCGCCGCTGCTTTAATATGGGTCAGGGTCACCTGAGCGCCTTTTGGTGTGGAGGGAGTACTGGCGGCTTTAAACGCGGCCGCCAAGGCGATATTTTTAATATGACCGCCCACAATCTCAAGGGTCGCCAAGGTAGAGAAATTAATGTCGGTGCTAAGGGGGGTTTCTTTGGGCCAAATCCCTTGCCAAATCTGCAGGCGTTCCTCGGCAGTCGGAAAAGGAAAATCGATACAAAATTGCAACCGGCGCACAAAGGCCTCATCGATGTTATGTTTGAAATTGGTGGCTAAAATAACGATCCCCGGGTAGTCCTCGATTTTTTGTAAGAGATAGCTGGTCTCCCTATTCGCATAGCGGTCATGGGCGTTTTGCACCTCACTACGCTTGCCAAATAACGCGTCCGCTTCATCAAAAAAGAGGATCCCCTGGTGGGCTTCGGCTTCTAGAAAGAGTTGCTCTAAATTTTTTTCGGTTTCACCAATGTACTTGCTGACTATCGAGGAGAGATCAATTTTATACAGTGTTAATTTCAAGCGAGCGGCGACAACTTCGGCCGCCAGGGTTTTGCCTGTTCCCGGGGGGCCGGAAAATAACGCGCTTAATCCTTTCCCACGTGTGAGCTGACGAGCAAATCCCCAATGTTCATACACGGTGGTGGCGTACTGAACATGATGGAGCAATTCATCAAGTTGTTGCCGGCAAGACAGAGGTAAGATTATCTCGGGACACTGGACACTGGGTTGACAAGGACGTGCCAAGGTTGAAAGTGCCTGTGTGGTTTGTAACTTGCAGGCATGAAAGACGTCATCGATGCTGAGATCACGGGGATTATCCCCGTGGCTAACTTGTTTAGCCAGCTGTGCGGCTGAAAAAATTTGGCGAGGCGAAAAGCGAAAGCGCGTCGCTACGTCTATGACCGTGTTTTGATCAAGGTGGGGTAACGCGCGTTGCCATAAGTCCTGCCTTTGCAGTGTGGTTAAGGGCGGCAGGCTTATCGTCAGTATTCTCTTCTCGGGGACCCTCGTTTGTGCCCAGGGCCAGTTGGCCTCACCGTCCATAAAGACAAGCCCACGATACGCCTTAGAAGCCGCCATGATTGGCTGGCGCCAGTCTTGTTGATCAGCCTGCAAGACTGATGGCATGCCACGCCAGTAAATCGCGGCATTGTGCAAATAGGCTTCACGTAAGATCAATGCTACTCGCTCCTGCGATTGACTTTTTATCAATGCCGGTAAATCAACCACCACTAGCGTTATCTTTAACGCATGGCACAGGGCTTGCGCCAGCGTTCGTTTACCCGCGCCAGTGCCCCCTTGCAAATAAATCACTGCCTGCGCAAGCTCAGCACGGTGCTGTGTGAGCAGGTTATCGAGGCGATCACGCAAGGCATCGGGCAATATTAACGCCGATAAGGATTTATCGGGTGTCATAATCGACACTATTGTGCTGAGCGCCGCCGGTAAATCTTCTTGCCCTAGCAGAAAGTGAGTGATCCGCTCACTGATATTGACCGGTCGGCTGAGAGAAGACGCCCCGTTTTGCTCGTTGATTTCAATCAGTGCGTAACGCCTCAGCGTTGCAGTAGGGGAAAGCCACCGTCTTATAGCCCCTTTTTCGCTCCAACTTTGGCTTAATAGGTTTAAAATCAGATCCATCGTGGGTCGTTTTTGATTAACATCATCGTGCAGATAAGCGAAAAATACCGCGTAGCGGGCATCCCATTCTACCGTCAAACAGATAAGTAAAATGTCAATCTCCTGAGGTGTTAACTGAAAGCGTTGCTGCAAAGCGATTAACTGTAGCGAGATCTGATTTTTAATACTCTGCTCAACCGCCTGGTCAATCGCCTGGCGTTCATGAGCGAATTGACTCAAAGGAGAATCGATGTCGGCATACGCTGTATGCCAAAAAGGCAGCCCCACAGTGTCATTAAGTAACGCCTGCGCTTCTTGGGCCGTCACTTGCAAACCGGGGTAGGGATTATCATGCGTTTGTGTTGTGATTGCTTGTTTTACATAAGCTTTTATCAAAGCGTCCATGCGCTTAAGCTCGGTGAGCAAATGCTCAAACGAGCTTGAAAAGAATGAGAGGGGCATTTTTACCAATCCACTTGTATAGGTTTGTCAAGCCAGGGTAATTGAATGAGGTTGATAGGCCAGGTGATCCCTTTCATCAACACATCGTGGGACGTACGCTCTATTTGTAATTGCCAGTGATAGGGGTGATTTCGTATCACCCCCTGGCGCATAAGAAAATGCTGAATCAAATAGGAGTTTGATAGGTGCGTCATCACCGGCCATTGGGTTTTGACCTGCGCAAAGAGCTGATCACATGCCGCCTGCTCCGCGACATTGACTTCAATGGTGCGCTCAATCGGTACTTGTAAATTCAGACCACAAAGGAGTTTATTAAACGTCAAGGTTTCTTCAAAGCATATCGACTGTGAGGTCATCAGGTATTGTAATAGCAACGCGGCTCGCCGCGCTGCAAGGTGATCAATAAAGTGATCTCCTTGCAGTAAGTGCGCCGTGGTGAAAAAGGGTTTTAAATAAATCCCTAAAAGCGCTAGCCCTGCATTATCAACGTAAATATCTTCATGTTGATCTATATCCGCTTCTCTTGCCAGTAAAAGTGATTGGCTTATTGTTTTAGTGAGCATTAACGCCGCTTGATGTGCTTGCTGCTGTTTTTTTAGCACCACAGAGAGCGTATTGATCATCGCAGTGACAGGTTGCAAGGACGGTGTACTCAAAATAAGGTTGGCAACGTCGTGCTTAGCCGCTTTCACTGTAGCGGTTTGCCCCGTCAATGTTAATAGTGCTTGGTATTGCCGATATAAGCGTCCATAGTGTTTACGCAACTTTGTCACTTTCTCTTTTAAATCATTTAACGACGCTTTCTCGCTGTGAGGGATCAACGAGGCTATCTGACTCTTTTGGCATTGCTCAGATTGACCGATTCCACAATCGGCGACTGTTATCGACGGGGTTGGCCGTGTTCCCTGTAACAGGCGTTCATGCTGAACCTTGTCAACGCGTTTACTCGACGTGGATTGGTGTTCGGCTTTCGTGATTTCTTGCTGTAATCGGCTTAATAATTGCCTTAACAGCGGGATAAGCGTCGCGATTTTACCCTCTTGATGCCTGAGTGTGACTTGATTTGACACATTTGGCTTTATCTGTTCCATGATGCTACGAATAAAAACGTGATGTTTTCGCATGAGTGAAAAAGTGTCAAGTTCCTTCAGCGTTTGTTGCAACGTCACCAGGCGGTGATAAGGCAGATGCGCCAACGTTTCAGATGAAGGGATCCCTAATTGAGGGATTATTTTGTTTAAATACGCCCTAAAGCGATTGAGTTCCACTTCTCGCGTCTGAGGATGTTCAGAAAATCTTTTTTTATTCGCCATGATGATGTCGACAAGGCGATCCACCTTGCTTATCAGCCCTGTTTGGCGAGCAATATCAAGCATTGGCGTGTGAGTATAAGAGAGAGATGGTTGCTTGTTTTTGGCTGTACAAAAAGCTCTCAGTATTTGTAATTGGGTGAGCAGTTGTTCATAAATAGCCTCATTTATAAAAGCGTTTACATCATTTTTTTCCCGTGTTGATGGACTGCCATGCTGCTCAGGTAACAGTATCGGCCAGGGGTCGGCAATTTTTTCTTGCGCCTTGAGCGTGGTGAACAGCCTCACCAAAAGGTAATGATAATTGAGCTGACAATGGGTGGCCAGGTGTAGCAGGACGTGCTTATAAAAAGCTGTCTTATCGATTTTTACACGGCTCATCATCTCACTGGTGATTAATATGGCTTGCCAATAAGCGCTTCTTAATGCCATGGCAGCAAACTGTTCTCGGGTAAAAGCACGGTGTAAAGGGGCACTGATTTGTTGACACCACAGCTCCACATGATCGTTTTGGGCTAATAGTCGACTGAGGGCTAATAGCTGATCATCAGAACACTGTGCAATGAGGCGCTGTAAAGTGGCGGCTTGCGCGAGATAGTGACATAATTTTTCTCTAAGCCGTGCGGGGGTACGGTCAATTAACCGAAGCAAGCATTGAGTCAGTGCCACGGTGTCTTTGGAAACCCACCAAGGTCGCGTGCCCGTTTTAATAAAATAATCTAACGTACGGAGCGCTTGTGCATTTTCATCGCGCTTCATGATCGCCGCTGGCCTAAAGTTCTGTAATTGCTCAGCTAATGCCTGGGAAAAGGCCGTAGCGATCTGCTCAATAACCTGTTGTGGCTCAGCAGGTAATGTAATGACCCCTAAATCCAGTTCCACTTTATCCAGTGAATACCACTGATTAGCTTCAATCTGCTCATCACAAATCTTTGCCAAGATCGGCGGCAGCTGTACGCGTGCCCATTGACTGAGGGTATTTTTTATCGCCCAGCTTGGCTGCTGTGAGGACAAGTGCACTATCCAGGTTTGGCATTGTATAAGGTGCGTTGGCATCGTCTGTAGACTGCTACGTTAGCGCTTTGCCCATGCGAAGCAATGCCAGTAATTGCACCGATTCTTGCCAAGCAGAGGTAGGATCGGTGGCCATTTTCGTTAACCACGCCTGATAGACTTCTTCAAATGCGCACATAGCCTTGTAATTAAACCAATGCACATAAATCACCAGGTGGGCAGGCACTTCATTGATTAAGACGTCACAGAGCAATTTTTTAAAATTTTTCTCTTTAAATCGTTTTGACGCAGCAGGAAAAATAAAACTCAGTTGTAATGAATAAGGATCTTTCCCATGAATGTCCATCGCCCATTGAGCTTGATTCGCCTCTTCTGCGACAAAAGGCTTTTCAATACAAAAGTAATCCTTGTCCTTCCATTTTATTTCATAATTCCCTTTATAATGACCGGTGTCAGAAACCGTGATGTGATCGCCTTTTTGTAAACCGTGATCGGAGGCATGACAAAAAGTGCTGTTAGGAAACGTCCATTTGCCTTGATTCACCTCTTCCGCGACAAAGGGCTTTTCAATATGAAAGGAATCCTTGGCGGTCCATTTTATTTCATAGCGCCCGTTATAATGCGTGGTATTAGAAATCGTGATGTGATCACCTGCTTGTAAATCATGATCGGGAACGTGACAGACAGTTCTGTTAGGCGCTGATTTCGAAAAACGAGCAATGCGTGTAGGCGCTAAAGTGCTGTTAGGAAACGTCCATTTGCCTTGATTCGCCTCTTCCGCGACAAAGGGTTTTTCAATATGAAAAGAATCCTTGGCGGTCCATTTTATTTCATAGCGCCCGTTATAATGCGTGGTATTAGAAATCGTGATGTGATCACCTGCTTGTAAATCATGATCGGGAACGTGACAGACAGTTCTGTTAGGCGCTGATTTCGAAAAACGAGCAATGCGTGTAGGCGCTGATTCCGAAAAATTAACAATCGGTGAACCCAAAAATGCCCAATAGGGCTCAGTGGACGGCGTTGATCGGGGTCTTAGCAGCACATGTTCAACGAGGTGAAATCCTTCATCGTTAATCGTGGCGGTATTCACCGCTTGTATACCTAATAATCCGCAGAGACGCCTTTTGAGGCCAGCAATATTGTCCGTATCCCCCCTTTTTTGGGTATAGTTAAAGGCGCTGCCACGGGCGGCACTCATTTGCGGGTAGGCTTGCAGAAAAGCGAGTTTGTCCTCGAGATGAAACCCCTGCCAAGGCGCTTTATTTTCGCCAAGAGAAATCACCGGCTTACGCTGCTGTTGTTTGTCATATAACAACAGAGCGTCATCGATAAATTGCTCCCCAAAGCGGGCCATTAAATGATTTAACAATTTATTTTCACGTGTTATCTTCGTGTCAACATTTTCTATGGCTTGCTGTAAATGCGTTTTGTGATCGGGATTCAGTACACTGTCGAGTTCCGGCACATCGGTGACGGACTGGGTAAAATACGTCTGAATCGACCGAGGCGCGGTATCTCCTATTATAGGGGGACAAAATAGCTCTCTAATGTGTGCTAATTGCGCAAGATAATTGGCCAGCAATTGATCAAAGAAAAGTAAATACGCTTTGAGTTGTTTGGCTTGAATTTTACGCGTTGGGGAGACAGAATCGGGCAGCCCTAATGATCCTATACCGTAGTTGGGGGGGAGATCATGTTGTATCGATACATAGTCGCCGAGGTGTCGATAGTGACCGCGGGGCAGTGGAATATCTTGTAGCGGCTGCTTTTTTTTATCGAATGCCTCGCGCTCCTTCACGTTTTTGAGATGTGCTTTAGCCGCCTCTATATTGATTTGACAAAGGATACCCTGGCGCTCAAATTGTAGATCGCTTTCGAGCAGTTGTTGCAACGGTTTCAATTTCGGTGTGTAATTCAGGTCTAGTTCTAACACCCAGGGTTGGTGAAATCCGCTCTTTTGACTGCTTTCCAGCGCAATTTTTTTCACCGACTGCACACCATCCATATCGAGAATAATATGAATAAAGTCGGAGCTACGCAGCGTGGTTTTACGATCAAATCCTTCCAGCTCAGTCTCATCAATAAAACCGTTGGCTAAAGGAGGTCCTTCAAAAATCGTGTCAATCGGCCTATTTTCCTGGCGCCGGGCACTCAGTGAATGAAAAGAGAGAGTAGGTGCAATCGCCTGACTTAATTGCCAGTAGATATGCGCCGCTAAGCGATCAAGATCCACATCATCGGCCACCACGATGTGTAATTTTACGGTAATTTCTTCAAAGGGCAGCAGAATGGGATCGGCAAAATCCTCGGCGATCTGGCGGTATTGGTGTAATCGCGCTTTCACTGTCTTCATCAGCGCTTGTTCTTTTTTGCCATCGGAAACCGTGTCGTCCTTGGCGATATACACTTGGTATATACCGCGTAGGGGCAGCGGTTTTGCCGTTTCCGTGGCTTGATTCAAGCGTAAGCAATTGGATTGGGCTTCATAATAAATGGGCACCAAAGACGCGGGATTTTTTTCAATCCATGCGTTTCTGACGCCAGGAATATCGATTAACAATTTGCGATAGTCGTTGAGCGTCACAGGATGAGAAGTCAGAATATCACGTGCCGTAAACAAAGGGGCACGGCTTATGTTTGACGGGTTGCTTCCGTGGGTGGGTAATACGGCCAACAAATCTTTCATCTCAAACGATAAGCGATAACTCACATCGGTGATGGCGTAACATAAACACTCCAATAGCGTGATACCGGGATCATGTGTGTTATGGTCAGTCCACAGTTCACCGGCTAAGCGTTGAATATGCTCAATACCCGTTTTGCGCAGAAAGGCATAATCCATGCCAAGCGGGGTTGGCGTTGTGGGTGGCGCTGTCGTGGCCATGGCATCATTGTTTATCATACTGTTTGCTCTGTATTTTACTGTTAAGTCGCATTCGGTTGTGTTTTATCTCAATTGTCGTCTTTTGGGGACGGATGAAGGGCTTTCTCGGCTTCATCAGAAACGGGCTCTTGCGTCAATATTTCTTCTAGCACTTGAATCGCGCCTTGTAGACGTAACAAGGTGTCATGCGTATTGGCTTGTTTTTCTTTAAGCTCGTTAAACACCGTTTGGCCTTGCGCAAAGGCCTGTTTTAGCTCGTCCAGACGACGCTGTAATGGTTGTTTCATGTAGGGGCGGCTCACTGTGTTGGAGGGGATAAAAGTGGCTTTGAAGATGAACTGTTTTCTATGGCGTGAGTTTCAAATGCACAAACAATTGCGCTATCATTTGCTGCTGTTGTTTGACCGCTTCCAGCAATACCGCGGTAAAACGCCCGTAATCAACGTATTTAAAATTATCTTGGTCACAAGCGACCAATTCAGGAAACGACGCTTGCAGTTCGTCGGCAATTAGTCCTATTTGCGGCTCTTTGAGATAGTCTTTTGTCCTCGCATGGTCACTCCAGTCATAATAGATCCCCTGTAATCGTTGTATTTTGTCAAGCACCGACCCGAGCGGTTTGATATTGGTTTTGATACGGCGATCAGAGGCCTGCTGAAACTTGTTGGCTCTTAACGTCGCGGTATCAATATCAAAATGAAAAGCGATATTTTTTGCTCCTTTTTTGCGAAAATAAAGGTTATTGTCTACCGAGAGATACCAATGCTTATTATAGCGATAAAACGCACCGTCGGAGTTATTCCAGTGAGAACTCGCACTGCCTTCATCGATCTGTATCCCCGATCGACACTTAATACGGCCTCTACACGAGATATAACCCTCTGCTTCTATCGATTTTTGATTAATACTTTGGGCGCTAATCGTTAATGTTCCCTGGGGGGTGTCGAAATGAAACGCAGTATCCGCACTGTCCTGCATGCGCAGATGAAGTCCGTGATCGGTGGTGAGATAAACGGGTCCATCACACTGGTACAAGGTGCCATTTTGCTCCCAATGTGTTGTTCGATCCGTTAAGCCAAAACCCGACGCCTGGGCCTCACCTTTAATATCCAATGGGCAGCTTGGACTTGCATGATTAATGCCTACCTTACCGTCTTCTTTAATAAACAAGGCAGTAGTATCAGCAGTGCCAACACGTAACATATGCACGCCCTTCGTGGACTGAATATGCAATTGTGCGCCAGGATTAAAGGTGCCAATGCCGGTTTTCCCCTTTTCTTTATCAATGAAAAGTCGGCTTTTACCCTCATAAGATAAATTGAAACCGGTGCTATCGTCCTGAGGTTGATGATTTAAACGCCAGTAATCCGTATCGCAACTGCTTTCATTGACACAGAAATCCAGCCAATTTTGTTGGTCACTTTGTGGCATGATGCGCAGCGGCTTTTCAACCCCTTCTGGTTTTTTGATCCAATCTTCTTTAACGTTTAAAAAAGATTCGAATAGATCGCTAAAATCTTGCGCGGTGGGTCTGTCACCGCGCTTAAAGCGGTCTTTTAGCTCTGCTCTGGTTTTTTGAGGCATTGTGGTTTCCTCTATAGAATTAAATGTAAAGCCTTAATGAACGATGAAATCTGTTTCAATGATCATGTGACCAATCCCTTCAAAATAAATATCTTCATGCTGATGCATTGTCACTAATTCGATAATATGTTCCGGGGCAGAAACCAAGACAGCATCGAGGGCGTGCACTTGCGCTTGCGCTTGATCCACATCCAGTATCGAATAAACGGTGTTAGAAGCCGTGAGATCACTGTCCAGTTTGATGTGTTCAATGAGTCTGAGTTGGGCGACGTAATCGACATAAGGCTGTTTTTCAATAAAATGGATTAACAATGAGTTGTGAATATAGCTACCGAATGTCACCTCCGCGGTACTTTCATAGGCCCAAGGTGACAGAAAGCGTTTAATCGCTTTATTGAGTTCAGCAATATCATTACCGGGTTCATCGGCTTTTTTAAAGCGAACAGTGACCCGGTATTTTATTTGTTCATAGCTTGGATTTTTCACTTCCAAATCAACGAAAGGCGAAATATACCGGCTTAAATAAACTTTGATTGCTTCCAGCAAGTCACGCGAGGCCTTGGGTTTCAACAGCAAAAAGGGTTCGCTGTTATTGGCATTGTCGGGGATAACCACGACAGTGACCTTCGCTAACGGTGATGCGCTCAGTTGTGTTTGCGTTAAACACTTGACTTTGTAGAGCTGTGGAAATGCCGCTAACACTAAGCGCTCATAATCCCAGCTGGAAATGGCGCGCTGTTTATGACGTAATCGCTCACTCGTCCGTTGCCAAAAAGCCTGATGATTTTCCCTGGCACGCCCCCCAAATGAAGCGTAGGGTTGTGTGACCGCTTTTATCTGTGGATCGGCAGTAACAAGTTGATTAATAGAATAAGCCGGTAACGGTTTGCGGTAGTGTTCATCATTCGCCTCCTTTGCCAACGTGACTGTTGCCGCTTGTGTTTTAATCGCAACAATCTGAGGCGATACCACCTCTTGATTAACGGAGCCGCACAACCAGTGTAAACCCGTGGGCATCAGGGGATTTTCATGACTGGCGGCCGCTGGCAGATGAAACGACATCACCCCACTGTGCATCAACCCTTTCGTCTCATCATGAAAATAAGTCGAGCTATCTGCTGCTACCCAATCATGTTGACCTAAATAGTGATAGGTCATATCGGCGCTTTCTTCCAGCTTATCACTTTCGCTCGGGATGATTTGAAACAGTAATGAGAGCGGTGCCGGCACGGTTGCGTCTTTCAGACCCATATATAAATAACCCGCGGCTGAAAATTGGGGTAATAACTGATTGACGTTGTGCCCCAAGACCTTACTTCCAAAGGGATGTAGCTGAAATAATTGTGCTTCATTGATTGCATTATGGGCAGGATGGGTCAGGTTTATCAGCGTGGAAGCCGTATAATTGAGCGTCAAGTCGCGTATCAATGGCGTATAAGGCGGATAGACGTCCGGCACACTTTTACCTTCTGTCGGCGGGGCTAATGCGCTTTTGTTGAGCACCGTAGCATATTGGTCGTGCAAAAAATCTTGCTCGGTTAATGCGAGTTTAAAATAGCGAGACCAGGCCATAGGGTCTTCTTCATCGGGGTCGTTGTGTGTGAAGCGGTTTACCTCCTCCTCACCCAGCTTCGGTAAATTTTTAAACTGCAGACAGGTGTGGGCGGTTAATTTTTTACTGTTCGGATCGACGGAAAATAAGCATTGTGGCGTGCCAATGGCGGTGACGACACGGTTGTTCACGACGGTTAACTGGGTTTGAAAGCTTGTGTTATCAATTTTTTTATTTAAAACCGCATTATAAACCGCATAGTGGGTACCAAAATCTTCGGGTAACCCTGACCAGGTGATGCCTAAATCCAGTGAATCTAACGCGTTATCACAAATTTCTGAGTGCGCCCAATAAAATCCGGCATGGGCGGTAGGTTGATCACCAAACGGCTGCAATAAAACGGTGTTCGTTAACAGCGATGCATCGTTTCTCCGTTTTACATCCTTAATCCCTTGCACATTCACCGCCAACTTATATTTTTCTACGATGATCATTTTAAACAGATCGTAGTCACCCCCGGCTTTGAGGGTTATTTTTATCGTCGGGTCAACACCGGTCAACCCTTGATGGCTAACATCGATTAGCGGAGCGGTCATTGCCGGGGCCGTTTCATTAAGATCGAATGTAAACTGAAGCCCATTTAAAAATAAGGCGTCAGCAGCATATTTTTCAATCTTCGTATTGGGAGGTAATTGCCCTCTACAAGCGACTTTAACTTCTTGGTTCCCCACCTGTTTTTGAATAGCAAAGACCTGCCCATTGGACCAAACCAACCAATTACCGACCTCTTTTTCTGTGAATTGCTCGTTATTTGCAGCGACGCCATCGATAACTAACCCCGTGAGTATTTCGGTTTCCGTCAATTGAATATCGGGATACAGCCGTGGCGCGGCGGGTTTGGGTTTTATATCCGGTAAATAAGCCACTTCAACGACTTCTATTTTATTGGCATTCACCCGGTGTTCAATCCGATAAACTCGCCCGTCCGTCCATAAAATGTACTGTTTAAAATGATCTTTCACGGTAAACAAATTGCTGTTTGCCGTGATGATTTTACGCGTTTTGCCGCCTATGCCTTCAGTGACAGGCATTTCTTCTAATGCCAAGCCTGACAAAGGGCTGCCCGTGCCCGTCAGAGTGAGTTCAGGGTATTTTTTAATGAAACCTTTACTCGGCAAAAAACCGACGGGGCGGAGTTTAGCGTGTTGCGCACTCATCACCTCCGTGATTTGATAAAGCTGCCCGTCTTCAAATTGGAGATAATTATCCTTATCCCTCTCGCTGTTGAATTGCCCCTTTTCACCTTTAAAACGGCAAATTAAAGCCAACGTATTCGTATCGTATTCCGCCAGGGCGGTTGCCAAAAAAAAATGCCCTGCGGTGACTGTCGCCGACGAGGGAGCAAAATGGGTTTCAGCGCCGCTTAATTGAAAAGTGAAAGGTGACTGTTGCACAAATTTATTCAGCCGATCAAGGTGAAAAGTATCGCGTTGACAGTCTACTGTTAAAGTGATCTTCCTGCGCCCTTCACCAAGGCGTAATAAAGGCGAACTGACAGCAAAACCGAGCAGAGCCGGGGTATCGGTTGCAGACCAATCGAATGTTTTAAACGGCTTATGCTCCTTCAGTTCAGCATCCAGCATAACGCGTGTACACAGATGCGTTGTTTTTTCAATACGAATATCGGGATAAGGTTGCTTTAGGGTCTGAGCACCCTGGACGAGTTGATACACTTCCTTCCAATCCTTGGAATTGATGTCAGGCGCTTTAATGACGATATCGATGATTTTTTCAAAATCCTTAATCGTCATATAGAGTTTTTTATTAATATAATCCATGACCGCAGGATGGGTGAGATCGGTTTTTAAGGACGTTATCGCAGTGTGCGGACTGGGCAATGTCGGTAATGGAGCACCCAGCGCGAAGGCCAGCATGTTGATAAAATTTCCATTACGATGTTTATGTTCTAGTGCCTGGTATCGCTGGAGCGCTATTTTTTTTTGATAAACACGTTCCATCATCTTGTGAATCTGGTCTGTTTGTTCTGCCGTCTGCAACCGATGCCCTTGCAAACACATTTTGAAATCGTTCACGTCATGGAAAGCCAGCTCTTCTTCAATGTAATCTTTTTGTTTACCTTTTAATTGATCTTGCTCAGCGAGCATTTTGAGCGAAGGCAAATCAATGGAAGGCGTTGGCGCTGCGTTCTCAAAACCTGCGGGCATAGCCACCTGTTGCGCTGCTCTCTCTAAAACCCACTGCAACAGAGCGGCAAAATCGTTATCGCTGGTTTTTCCCGGGTGATAAAAAGTCGCAAAGTCGTACACTTCTTTTTTAAGCGCCAAGGCACAAATTTTAGCCACTTGTGCCGAGGTGATCACGCTATCTCGGTCGAGACGATAAATCGGCGCCGCGCTATCAGATTGACCTTGCTCCGTACTGAGTAAGATCCCTTCTTTAAGGCAATAGGCTTGCTGAGATGGCGCCAGTTCGAAGATCACATGCGCCCGATCCGGCTGGGGCGGTTTTTCTCTTAATTGTAGGCAGTCTCGGTAGTAAAACTCGAGATAACGCTGCGTGAGGGCGTTCAATTGCTGCTGGGGGTAACGAAGCAATAAGAGAAAAACCCAAAACAAGACCCGATGAGGTTGCATCAACGCCATTCGCCGATCCAGGTCAACAATGGCTTCCGGCTGCTTAATAAAACGAACGGCGTCCTCAATAAACTGTTTATCCGTAGGCAAAAAACCGATCCAGTCTGTAGGGGTAATTTGTCCGCTCTCATAAAATCGAAGCTCTTTGGCATACGCCTGAGCAAACTGGATAACATCATGCAATGTGCGATCATCGACAACAAAATAATCCGGAGCCAGAGCGGTCAACAATCGATGGCGTTGACTGGTGCCATCGCGATATTGGGATGCTGCGTTAAGCTTCATGTCATTTTTTCCAAAAATTTCAAGAATACGGTTTTTGTGTCATTGCAGCATCGGCCTGCCAGCAATGCCCTCAATGAAGGCACGTAGCGTATTCAGAAGAGAGGGTTATTATTTTGCGCTGGCATGAACATGGCTGTTCAGAAATATCCCGCTACCATTGTAGCTCGGGGTAGGATCGGGGATGGGGGCGCCTGGACCGGGTGGCGGTTGCTTGGCAGGGTTTTGCACCTCAAATTTCGCCGTAAATCGTTGACCTTTACGCAGTATCGCCTTACCGCAACACATGACTTTCTGTGTTTTTTGATCACCGGCCAATGCCGCAATTTTTAGTGTGCCGGTACCGGGAATACTATACACCGGCGTGACATAGACGCATCCTGCCACAGAGACCTGCTTTTCATCCCCTACTAGGGCGATTTTTTTACCTTTCCTAGTGGATTTACCGCTCGCTGTCAGTTTGCCAGGACGTACTACGACCATCGCCTGGCCAAATAGCGGCATAAACAAGACGCTATCGCCATCAACGAGGATGATATTTAACATAGTTAACCTCCCAGAGCCGACACATCAAATTATTTCAGCACCCATACAGCCGGTTGCCATCGCTTCACCCCGTGTTTCTCTGTATCAAATGCGGCAAACCTTTGCGCTAATTGTGAGTGTGGGGACGCCTTTTCGACGGATAACCACACCCCATTCATTCGGCAACATTTCCACCGATGTCTCTATTACAAATTGACTCATATTTATCCTCCTTAAATGTAGATGCGAATATCTACAAAAAAGTAAAAATAGAACGCATTATCTTAAAATGACAAATGCGTCGCTTCGGTTAAATAAAAGGGATACACCAGATTGCTCCGTGAATTGGTGGTGCGTAGCGTGTAATTCAGGGTGATCAGTAGTAACGTCTGCGCATGCGGCGTGATGATGACCTCATCGAGTCGGATACGGGGCTCATGGTATAACACGGCGTCACTGATAATGTTTTGCAGACGATGGATCAAGCCCTGGGTGACTTCCTCGAATACAAACTGACCCAGTTCACAGCCATACGTCGGTTGCATCACACGTTCTTGCAGATTAGTCGAGAGCAGGATGCGTAAGCTTTGCCGAATATCCTCTTCACCCGACACCACTTCCAGTACCGCCCCCTGCTGTGAAAAGGTGGGCGGAAAGCTCCAACCTTGGCCTAAAAATGCCTGGTCATTTACCATTATCAGCCCCTTTTATTTAAAGTCAATTTTTTTACCTTTAATCACCACATTCTGACCCGTATCAGCCGTCAAATTTTTATCAAGTTTGATGTCAATGCCTTGCTCCGTTAAATTCACCTGATTGTTATGTTGATCTTTCAAGTAAATACCGGATTTTTTGCCACTGACCAACGTCACGCTATTATTTTTAGCGGTCATCCACTTCAGCGTTTTCTCTTTATCATCCATTAAAAATTGCATGTTCTCTTGCGTCACAATGCCTTTTTGATGATTGTCTTTCTCCATAGCCAGCGGTGGCGGATTTTTTTCACTGTGCATGGCACCGAGAATAACCGGATAGCGGGGGTCATTATTAAAAAACCCTAACACCACTTCATCCCCCACTTCAGGTCGAAACACCAGGCCTTTTTTATCGCTCGCATAAGGCGATGCCAACCGGGCCCACAGCACTTTATTTTTATCTTCCAATAGGGGTAAATGGACTTTGAGGCAAAACTGCGGGTTTTGTTCTTTCGCGTGCCCGACCACGATCCCGACATGGAGACCTTGGATGGCAGGTAATAATCCTGCCGCAGCGGGATCACACATTTCGAAGGAACGGCTCATTCCCTCGGTGAGGCCCACTTGCACATGGGTCTGCCAACCTTCTCGATTGAGCTGATGACGAATGCCGGTGACAATGGCATGGCCTTCAAAGTAGCTTCCCACACCTTTAATGGCAATGCATTCACCAAGTGTAATGTTTTTTCTGCCTTTTATCTGAAAGCGGCCCCGTAATAGCGTGAGTCGCGCTTGATCCAGCATCGCCTTACTGCAGGCCTGGAGCTCTTCAGGAGCCACCCCGCCCAGATGCACCAGCGGATAGGGATCCGCGCCGATGGTCTGAGCGGCTTGCACAGCATCGACGGTGCCTTTTTTAACACTGGTTTGCTGAGCGTCGACCCAAGTCAAGGCTAATTTTTTCGTATCCCAGTGGGCAGCACGTACCTTGTTCAATTGCTGACGAATATCCACCTCAAGCTCCACGTTGTGGATGACGATCTGTGGATCGACGTTATTCACGTTAAACACTTGTTTAGGCGACTGTTTGAAATCGGGTGCCACAATCTGGATGTGCTCTTTCCCTTCCAGGTAATGAAATAACACCCACAATCCATTCGCGGTCGCGCGCGCCAAGATAAAATCCCAATCGCTACAGTGATACTGCACCATTTGGGGATGTTTTACCTCTGCTTTCCCTATAGCGCCTTTCAAGGTGAGTCCCCCTTGTTTAATCAGGCGCGTGATAATGTCTTTATCCGTGGTCTTTTCAAACAAGACGCTTTTACGTCGCGTTGTCAGCCGAATCGCTTGGCTTTTGAGATCAAGTGATAATCGTGATCCGTGATCATCATGCCACGCAATTTTATGCTTAACCACGATACCGGAAAAAATTAATTTTTCATTTTTGGGTTCATCTTCATAACGTAAGTGGATATCCACGCGATGACCCGGTTTAAAAAAATCCCCCCGGCTCAAATGAAACGGTTGCTCTGCAGGCGGGCCGCGTTCTGCTATCACCAGCTGAGCCGTCGGTATTTTATTCACCGTCAGTATCACCTCTAACGCCACAATGTGACGTTGCAGTGAGGTGAGTTTTTTCCCCTGACAGGAGAGCGTAATGGTATAGACACCTTTCATCATTCACTGTCCACTGACCGGAGGCAGGTTTAACGTGCTACCCACGCGCAGCCGCCTAAAATTATCCAAGCGATTGCATTGTGCTAAATGAAGATAATAGTCAATGTCATTATAAGCGTGGTAGGCAATCAACGGCAGGTTGTCACTGCTGGTCACCCACTTGATGTGACTGAGATCAGGGGACTGTTTATCCTCCAATAACAACCGTTTTTTACTGTCGACATCTTGAATAAAGACCGCAGCCAACTCTGCACGTAACGGGGATCCATCGCGATCGAACAAGGTAAAATTGACGTCAACCGAGTACAAGCGGCAATCGAAACTCAGGCGACCCCATTCCAGCGTGAGGTATCTCGCTTCGTGCGTTTTACCATAAATATCATAGGTCAGCTTAAGAAAGCGTTTCACTTCCTTTTGCACGTCTTGGCGCGGCGCGGGATGAAGCCCCATCTCTGCTACAGCCCCTGTGCCATCGAGCAGTAAGGTCACCGCCAAATATTGTGACGTGTCGCCGAGGTACTGAGTTTGTTCAAAGCGCGAAAAGGTATTTTTAAAAAAAAGGGAATACGACGCCGGATTAAAGCGTGCTTCAAAGGATTCTGCTGTTTTTTGCTTCTGGCTGCGTTCAACGTAGTCATAGGCGTAGAGCGTGAGCTTTTCTAATTTAATCGCAGACTTCAATGCTTGCAGTGGGTTCATATTTTACCTTTCCTTCATTCGTGCCAAGATGTGCACTATCTGGTCGGTTAATGCTTGTTCAGAAAATCGATCACGTAACAGCTTCTCTACTTGTTCAGGCAGCAACTGTTCAAGCTGGGCGGCGATAAACCGACGCCCCCTGGGATCGTGATCCTGCCGCTCAGGCAGGATCGGATCCTCCGTATTCACCTCTTCGACCCATCGGGATGCTTCCCCGCTAAAATGTGGCGGATCACTCAGGGTGGCTTTAATCATCAGCTCGCGGATTTCAATCGGCATCATTACACTCGCAACGGTTGCAGACGTTGATACGCCAGCTCAAAAGTATCGATCAGGATGACATTGGCATTGGCGTCCAGATCCGAACATTGCCAGCCCACGGGAAACGCGTTGAAAAATAGCCAGGCTGCGGTGGGCAGACAAGTTTCATTGAGTAACGTGACCATGACATGACAAGGGTTAAACTGAAAAAAGCTCAGTGTGCTGTTAAACTCCGTATTCAGTGGCGATAGCAATACCATGCCCCGTTCGAGTCGTAACGTCGGCGACCGTACGCCGCTGGGTAATACGGCATGACCCACATTGTTGCCCCCCTCCTGTATCTTGTGGGTCTTTACCTCAAGTGATAACCCCGATACCTTTTGAAAGCGCATATCGACTAAATTGGGTGTGCGACCTGAGGGATAAAACACCACCGCGAAGCGGTAGCTCACGGGCGGCGTGTTTATCTCCATGGCAGAAAGATTGGGTAACAGCATTATTTTAACGCCTTATGCCTTATCATGCATGCTCAACACGCAGACTATCAGCCATAAGCTCTAGCGTCTCAATGGCCACTTCGTTACTGGTCGCATTAAATGACGGGGCGACTAATTTGGTGGGAAACGCACTTTGTACTGTCCAAGTCACAAGTGGATGGGTTTCTTCATCCAGTAGGCTAATGGTGATATCGCGTTTCTCAACACGATTCAAACGGACACTGATCATCCAATCGTAAAGGATAGAATTGCCCTTTACCAGGCCTCTTTTTAAGGTCAGTTTGATAGGCTCTGGCATGCCCGGCATATGCTTAAAACCCAACCCATCTTTATACGTAATGGGTTGATGCCCGACTTCTAACCCGGATACTTCAGAAAAACCGACTTTGTCTTCTAGACCCATAATACTTACGTTAAAACGATAAACAGAAAAGGGGTAATCCGCTTTGATATCAGCGACAGTGGTGGCCATGGTGGTCATCTCCAGCTTAAAAATAATAAAAAAAGGGTAAGAGGCAGTGAATCAAACCGCCGCTTTAAGAAAAAACAGAAGAAAAGCGTTAGGCTTGCTGCAGTTTATGCGCAAAGCGCAACACGATGAATTCAGCGGGACGCACCGCCGCCACACCGATTTCGACAATCAATTTGCCTTCGAGAATGTCTTGCTCGGTCATCGTTTGCCCGCGGTCTGCTTTGACAAAATACGCTTCCTCGGGTGTCGCCCCGGCTAACGCCCCTTTACGCCAGAGGTCGTCGAGATAACTTTGCGCTAGGGTTCTCACTTTCAGCCAGGTCATGGCATTATTGGGCTCAAACACGGCAAACGCCGTGGATTTTTGCAACGACTCCTCAATAAGATTGAATAAACGCCGCACAGAAATATAACGCCACTCATTATCATTCCCCGCCAGGGTTCTCGCCCCCCAAACTATTGTGCCCTTGCCGGTAAAGCTGCGGATCGCGTTGATGGATTTACCCGCTGTCGCATCGACATTTAAGTCTTCTTGTTGTTGATCGGTAATCTTCAGCGTCGGCCCGATCACATCGACTAAGCTCACATTGGCGGGGGATTTCCAGACACCGCGTTCTCTGTCGATACGGGCATAAACGCCGGCTATCGCCGCACTGGGGGGTAACGTTAATCGTTCATTGTCAATCTTGGCTCTAATTTGGTTATAAAGCGCGGTTTTATTACTTTTTAGTTTACTTAACTTCTCGCGTGTAGCACTGGGCGTATCACTCGCATAAGTGAGCGCCTGCGGTGAGGTAATTTCTTGCGCTATCAGATCTGCCCCGGTGCCTTGGTTCTCCATATTAAATTGTTTTTTATCACTGAGACCATTCCAAATAGCAACAATATCTTTCGCCGAAGCGCCAGTCTTGGGGATGGTGATTTCCAAAACAAAGCTGTTGTTGGGAACGACACTAATTGACTTTTCTTCTGCATCGGTGTGTTTACTTATTTTTATCTTGGGCGCATCACTTTGATTACCGGTATAGGTCACTAATAAGCCATTGTCGCCAGACGAATAACGCCCTATTTGCGTACGGGGATCACTGATTCCGGTGACTTCCACGGAGTCATCACTATAGTGATAGCCTAAATTCGTCGTGAGATAAGGAAAATACGCGGCACCGTATTTTAAATTATTCGTCCCAATCTTCTCTCTGAATGTTTTGACTTGATCAATATCATTTTCACCGGCATCAAAAATAGCAAAGCGATCTTTTAATGTTGCACAGTGCATTAATACTTTTTGACATAATGCCCCGTAGTCCTCTGTTGAAAGATTGGCACTCTCAGTCATGACGATTAATGTCGGCTCATCTTCTTTTTCTAAGGCGTCGATGCCCTTTTCTATGGCGATTTTGCTGATCTCTTCTTGATGATTACCGACGGAGACAATGTAACAATCCCCCCCACCATTAGCAAAATAAAGGCGCAGGCAGTCATACATGAAATAATCGACTGTTTTTTTAGGGTTTACTTCAACAACATTCTGGTTATTCACGTTAACGTCAAAGTGAGTCAAAGGTGCCTCACCAAAATGGCGCTGATACGCGAGCAGACTGCTAATGCGCACCGCTTTCTCTTTTAGTTCGTTGTTTGCCCCGGCACGCGCGGTATAACCAATAAAGGCGGGAATGGCGGTGGATACTTCAGCCACCGAAGGGGGTAAAATGGCTTGTTCTTCGACGTACACATTGGGGGTTTTATAGCTCATAGTGAATGCTCTCATTTAGTGAAAAAATAAAGAAATAATGAACGGTGTTTGTGCCATCACGCACGACGAATCGCTCACCGTCAAAAAGATGACGGCGAGAAAACCGGTTTTAGTGCATTGATGTTTTTTAATACAGAATTTATCGGTAGTCGGGCCGGTTATGAGAAAAGCACCGTTAATGGTGGCCGAATAAATTACTGATACATTGAGTTGTCGTGCCTTAATAAGTTTAAACAACTCAGTTGGGTAAAAGAAAATGACTCAATCACGCTAATCTCACAATATAAATAAAAGCAATATTTTTAACGGTAGTTTCTGTATTGCCACTACTACTCACTGTAGCGCTATGAGCGTGAGAACCCAGTGTAATACTGTGACTATGTGAACCTATAGAAACACTATGTGTGTGGTCACCAGCATCTCGGGTAAAATTCGAAGTATGTTGGCCCCAACTACTTTGATAGTACCTACCGTATTCTGTTAAGAATCGGTCTGTAGAAGCCTCCTCTCCCATGTTAATACGGTGATAGTGTCCTCCAGTTTGATTGGTATTTTTCGTCCCGTAATCAAAGTTATCAGTCGATTTTGTTCCCAGATATGTAGAATCAATAGTAATGCTATGACTATGAGTTTTATTACCGTCCTGCTCTTGGGATAATACTGTTCGCCCCGATGATGGGTTCCCTTTTATCATCCACCCACGCATATCTGGAATGATTCCGCTAGGATACACAATAGCCAGTTTGGGGTATATTACCTTATTAAAGCTCTGTCCCTTCATCTCAGCGTAACCGGATGGAATAACCTCGGATGGCCAGGGAATAGGCGCGCCGACTGGATATACGTCTATTAAATTATTAGCGTGTTGGACGTAGCGACTATCTGCATCCCCTGTGGTAATTAAATCATCACCATTAGTACCTACACTTTTCAATGCTGCTGATCCAAGCCCAAGATTGGTTCGCGCTATGACTTTGTCAGGTAAATCACTCAAATTATCTGCAGCATTGAGATAACGGCTATCTGCGTCTCCCGTGGTAATTAAATCAGTATTACCCGTACCTGCATCTTTCAGTGCTGCAGTACCCAGGCCAAGTTTTGTTCGTGCAGTTGTGTTATTGGCTAGATTTTCTGAGTTTTTCAGATAGCGGTTGTCTGCATTTTCATCTGTGATAAGTTCGTGCCACGATGTCCAATTACTCTCATTACTCCATTTATTACGCCAGAAAATGCCTTTAGAATTATTACCCTCTATATATATTTGGCAGTAGTTACTAGAATCACCCCTTAGCACTAGTAAAAAACCCGCTTTACTGATCCCTTCAGGGAAATTATTTTTTAAAGTAGCTATTTCACTAATGAACCCAACAGCATAAATACCAGGAGTGAAGAGTTTATTCAAATCTCCATTAATATCAGAACCTCTAATTTGAACAATTGATCTGCTAATCAACGCATTGGCTGCTGTAACAAGATCGTTATCATCCACACCCACTTTTTTAGTCGCGGCATCTCCAAGTCCAAGATTGGTTCGCGCTATGATTTTGTCAGGTAAATCACTCAAATTATCTGCCGCATTGAGATAACGGCTATCTGCGTCTCCCGTGGTAATTAAATCAGTATTACCTGTGCCCGCATCTTTCACCGCCGCAGAACCTAAACCAAGATTATCTCGTGCAGTATTTTTATTCGTTACATCTTTTAAATTTTCTGCTGCATCGAGATAACGCGTATCTGATACCTCAAGACTGATTAAGTTATCCACTGTTTCAATAGCAGAAGCAGGGATATTCTCAAGTGGAATATGGACAATGTAGGTCCATGTGCCACCTTCCTGCTCCACGAGAGTATAACCAGAAGAAGCATAACCGATGGCTATCAGTGTATCGTGTTCCAGAAGACCAATTTCACGAATGGTTTGATTTCTTTGATTCTCAGGCACAATGAGTTCACAGACGACGCTTGTCTTTGCTGTATCCAGTGCGATACGATCAACAGGCGCACGGTACACTTCGTTTC
This sequence comes from Candidatus Regiella endosymbiont of Tuberolachnus salignus, assembly GCF_964020115.1. NCBI lineage: Bacteria > Pseudomonadati > Pseudomonadota > Gammaproteobacteria > Enterobacterales > Enterobacteriaceae > Candidatus Regiella > Candidatus Regiella endosymbiont of Tuberolachnus salignus. Next base: position 601,921 of record NZ_OZ026542.1, on the reverse strand, counting down.
TAACTTGTGTCGCTTGTTTAGTGGCAGGTATGGGTGTTGCCGCATTGCCTAACACCATATGGGTCAGTTGCAGTGGCGTACCATTGGGTGCCTTTGCTGCTTGCAAACACCTGTCGCCTTGGTCAGTCCAAAAAAGAATCTGATCGTTGGTGTTCATAGGATGAATTACCCTGGTGATGAAATGAGTAGGAAGACATTGATTTATAGAAAGTAAATATTAAAAATATTTTTCAACCAATGCAGCTAATGTTGCACTGGTTTTTGTATCCAGCATTCCGTCATAATTATCCTAACGAAAATGCAGTTGAAAGGCTCGGATCAGCGCTTTAAAGCCTTCTGGCGTCGTTGCTTTGCTAATATCGTAACCCTATCGCTTAAAAAAGCGCGAAGGCCGCCTCCCTTGGGGGCGGAGCTTTCGTGTAGTGCTCAACATAGTGGCACTTTGTTGCTTCATCGTACCAAGCCCCCACCCTGGCCTGATAGATCACCTGTAGTGAAGGGTATTAACGCATTTCTATCGTGGAGCAGGCGTTCCCCAATAATGGAGCCGTTTTTGCTACTACTTGTGCTAACATTTCTAGGCTCATACGTAACCTCTCTTTATAACCCGCATTGAGATAATCTCGCTGTTTTTACCCACTCTTTCCCCCTTCAGATTTGATATTGACTTGTTTATAGCGAAAATCGTCGTGCCAATAATGTGGTTTACATCGATCACGCCAAAATTTGAGCGATAATTTTTATCACATCAATCTTTGTACTAAAAATAAACAGGACGGCACCCAATCCACATAAAATGAGCAAGTACTTTCTCAGCAAGGCCAACAACTGTGAGAGCCTCACCTCTTCTACCCTTTTTTGCCAAAGGGTCGTCTCTATCTTTTTTAGCGTGATACGCAACGTCTCTATCTGAGACTGACTGGACATGATGTTTTTTTGGAGAGCAGTGATATCAGATAGTATTTTTAGATGCACTTCTGTCAGTTCAGTGAGTTCGTTCATGTAAGCATGATTTAAGTAGTAATGTGAGGAAAAGTTTTTTTGAGTTAATCGAACAAAAAAAAAACCCGCTTAAGCGGGCTTTTAGATGCAGCAGTAACAATTTGGAGAATTTATACCTGATTTGTATTGACAACACAAATAAAAAATGAAAAAAACATCAGTTTTTTTCAAGGCGGCCATTTAAGCAGCCTAATAACCACTGATGAGCCATATCCACATGATATTTGAATTGTGTGTGGGATATGGCCAACTTTTTGGCCTTGTAACGCAAGGAGCCGCGTTGAAAATAGTAACACCGTAATGCCCGTGCCATAGCAGGATTTTGCTGTGCCATCGCATTGACCCAGTTTTCTATCTCTTCAGCGGCGGCATGAGTAGGCAAGGGGTTAGATCCCGAGCGACGAAACACATTCCCTTCCGTCATAATACGGTATTCAATGGAACAAGAGGAATACCCTAAACTCGAAAAATTCCCTCGGCTATACCATTCAGCCCATTGGTACAAACGATCTTCGAGATAACGGGTAAAATTATTGGTATTCATGATGACGATATCCATAAGTAGCATTCGCTTTCTTTGGTGCGGTATGAAATTGACGGGAAGCCCGCGTCAAACAGGGAATGAAAAAAGTCAGGGGGTTATCGACGGCAAAATTTGTATTCATCACGCTGTGCTAGCAGCCGTCTCACTGCACGCTGGCGTAGTTCGAGGGGATAACGTTTTGATGACATTTCGGGGCTCCTTTTATACTAGAGTTTACTCTCCAGGATTCCCGTGGCGGTTCAGTTTTCTTCGATGGGACATATATGGGACAGAGAACGTGTTATACGTGCTTTCATTTTTTGTTATCTTTTTACATCTTTGGGCGTGTGAGCGGCATTAGATGCGGTAATTTAATGAATCAGAAAGTACTCAACGGCCTTCTAAGCCGTAGGCCGCAGGTTCGAATCCTGCAGGGCGCACCAACAAAATCAAAGACTTAGATAGCTTCTCCGCTCTAGATAATGTCCTCCTGTGTCGTATTTGTGTCCTTAACGAGCAAAAGTGAATCTAATCGTTTAGCATGTTCAGTTAAGCTAGACGGGCATATCTGCGTACCGTTTCAATTGGCTCTCATCCCCCGTTTTCCTGTATGCATTTAATGGAACACCAGGTTGAATGCTCAGGGTTGCCTCAAATCATAAAAACGAAAATCCGTGATTGTCCGCTTGCATCAATCAAATCTGTGAAACGCTAAAAATTTTCTGGGCGACATTTTTTAGGTACGTATCCTGTTTTAGCCTTGGCATAGGCGGATACTGGAGTACTTCTGCCGAAGTATACCGCCACTGACTTACCAGGGAGCGGACTGTTGCGCTTCCCCCAACATAGCCTCGTGTTTTCAGTTTGCGGAACAGTAACGCAGCATTATGACAACCGCTATTCCCTTGTTCTCTGAGCCAGGTTTGCTCATTGAAGCCAATGACTTGACGTGGACGAGGTCGTTTACCGCATAATGGAGAGCCGCCTGTCTGTAGCCATCGGCGAACCGTCTTGTCACTGATACCGGCTGTTAACGCAATTTCTGTTTGTGCCATGCCTTTATTTTTCAGTACGCTGACATGCTCAAACAAGAGACGGCGTTGTTGCTGGGTGGCTGTCTCCTGCTGTGGAGAAACCGTGATGATAGGCGCTGATTGCAAAGCAGCCAGCGCCTGGGTTTTTATGGCGTGGTAGGTTTCCTTCACAGCGACCCAGTGACGTTTCAGAAAACGTTCAAAATGATCACTCGCATTGCGGATAAGATGCCAGCGGTCGGCAATCTGTATCGCCTGTGGAGCACCGGTTTTGGCGCCATCAGCATAAGCCCCCGCCCTGTCACGAGTAATTATTTTTATTTCCGGTCTTGTTTTCAGCCATTCCGCCAGAGAGGTAGCTGAACGACCAGAAAGTAACGCAACCGGCCGGTGCGTGCTCTGAGCAACAATAATAGTCCCATAGTGATGCCCCTTCTTCCATGCCCAGTCATCCACATCAATATGGGTAAGTTGCTCAGGCTCCGAGAGCGGAAGTTGCATTATTCTGCGTATGAGGGTATCTCCACTGACTCTGACCCCGAATGAATAAGCCAGACGGGTTGTCAGTTCTACCAACTGCCTGGAACTTCGTTGCCATCGGGGTGCCAGTGTCGAGATTGATTCCTGAAACGTTCGTTGCCGACATCTGCTGTTGGTGCAACAAAATCGCTGAAGACGAAAGCATAGTATCAGGGGCTTTCCTCCACAGGGTAAATGCTGAAGTCGTCGGTGAGTAAAGCCGTAACGACAGCGGCTTTTCATATTGCATTGGGGACAATACGCAGAATGTTTGCGATGTTGAAGCAACAGTTCAACCCGCCGATCACTTAAAGAATAATCGGCGATCCCCCACTTTCGAGGGAGAGCGAGTAATTTTTTGAGCATGATCATTTTCAATAGATAAAAAGTCAGAAGATGATTTATATCTCAGTTAGCTACGGCGTTCAGCACCAACATTATTTGCGGAAGAGCCATCTAAAGTAGCGTTGACAAGGAGCCTACTCGAGTAACTGAGTAAATCTATTCAACGTGAACCCTTTATTGGAATACTAGTGAAATAAATATTCCAAAAAATATAAATAGCCTTGAAATATTTTCATGACACTGCTACACCATGAAAGGATAAATAAATACAATAGAGGGTAATATTATGAATATTTCCGTTATGGAGATGGATAACAGCACGTTTGTATATGTTAATAAAACCGAAGTATATGAGCATGTGCCAGAAAATGTTAATCAAGCAGTGAGACTAAGACTATGCGTTGATAAAGACTGGCCAGCAGAAGACAGCAAAAACCCCTTGTATAGCTTGGGCGAAAGCAAAAATTTTTGGCGAACAGGTCAAACTTTGCGTATAAAATTTATGGCTGCTTATGCAGGGAGTGCATATGTACAAGAAAAAGTTCGACACTATGCAAATGAATGGCTTGAATATGCCAATTTGAAATTTGATTGGTTGCCTGTAGGGAGCAAAAAGAAAGCACATATCCGGATTGCTTTTAAAGAAGGCGATGGAAATTGGTCAGACTTAGGAAAAAATAGTAGAAAGACCGCTGCGAATGAACCTACCATGAATTTCGATGGTTTTACCGACGATCCTTCTGATGAAGCCTACTTAAAATCGGCCACCTTGCATGAGTTTGGACATGCTCTGGGCTTGCTACACGAACACCACAATCCGGAGGGTGGCATCCAATGGAATAAACCAGTTGTATTCGCCTATTATTTGGATATGTTTGGTTGGGATGCTGCCAAAACCGAGTACAACCTGTTTAAAAAGTATGCCAAAAATAAGACGCAATATACAGCCTATGACCCAAAATCTATTATGGGCTATCCTATACCCGAAGAGCATACGCTAAATGGCTATTCGGTGGCTGATCCAACCGAGCTTTCTACCACCGATAAAAAGTTTATAGCCAGTGTGTATCCAGGTAGGCTAACTGTTCAGAAATATTTGTAGCGTTGTTTCTCTGTTTTCATAGTATTAAGCAGCTCAGCTGCATAAACAGAGTCTTTACGGAACACCTCGGCCATTACATCGTCGTGTGGCCTGTCTTTCATTAGCCCATTCTCCTATCTGCTATTGCTTTTCCATTCGCACCAATATTCACATGCGCAAGTAATGTCTGCATCCTGCTTGCATTTGTCTCCACCACAGAGCAGTAGAATGCTCGTCAAACCAGCACTCTCCTTTACTAAGGTTATGCAATGGCTGACCTCTCCTTTAAATCTTGACAAGAGCGGAGCGGCGACATGGGTTCAACGATTTGTCCAGAAGTTACTGACTTTGTGTCCGGTGCTTAATGTAGGGTGCAAACTGACACAAGGTTTCATCAGTCTGTCAGCGCTGGTTCACCTCCCTGCTCATACAGCTTTTTAAACCGGTAATAGCTGTCCCTACTGTAGCCCATGACTTTACACGCTGACTGAACATTACCCAATTGTTTCGCCAGTTCCAATAAGCCTAATTTCGGTTTGATTATTTTTGCTGTTTGATTCATCTCTAACACTCCTTTATCTCATACTAAACATATTAGAATGTCAGATTAAATTCAAACTTTTACACATTCATGGCGTATTTTGACGAATTTATACTAAGAGGCGTTATACCGAATTGTTTTCTGACGTGCTTGCAAAAAACGCTTATTTGATGAATAGGAGATGACTCTACTGGCGGCAGGAATCTTTATGGTAGATTTTTCTCTGTCACCTACTTTTACGGCGTCAAAAAAATGGCCTCTACTGGCCTTTTTTATGAAATTTTATCGCATATGGTTCTATCCTACTCGTTTGCTAAAAGAAGCTGACACAGACACAGGTAATAATAAAATAGATAATACTGTTAAATAAATCTTTATCTTTTCCATGTAATACTCCTTTTTTGTCATAACCTAAAAAAATAGATTATCCCACCCACGGGGTAAAATTGGGGGCAGGGATAAATCTTTCTCGTATGTATGTTTCATATTTTGATTGAGAAAATGCATTATCTGTATTGACAGCGCTTTCCTCACGTAAACATATTTTTGATGGAAAGGATGGAATATTTCCGGATTTCCAAAGTTCTTGGCATATATTTGAAATGGTTTTTTCATGAGAAGCCGAAGTTGTTGTTGATAATAATAAGATAGGTAATATTTTCAACAGAGTTTTTATTGTTTTCATATCGTGCCTTTTTTTGTTGGGTTTAACGGTGCTTTATTTTTATTATCCGCCGTATTGAGTCAGCATCATTGTAATAGGTGAGCGAAGACCAGACAAAAAAAACTGAATGGAGGTTTTTCAGGTTTATTTTTATCAGAGGAATTAAAAGATGTTGTTGGCTCTGTAGTGCTTTTTTGTTCATCGCACATTTCTACGGGACCTAAAAAAGTCATAACCCACGAGGTAGTTGGACAAATAATGGAAGAAGCCCAAGTAGGCACTGATAATGAAAATAATAATAAAATGGGTAATAGTTTCAAGAATGTTATTATTTTTTTCATATATTCATTTCCTCTTTTCCAATTAGCATCATTTGATATACTTTGAGTTGCTGTCGCTTATTAAGTTTAGTCACAATAATCGTTATTTTCCTTTTTAATATTTATTATTCATTTATTGTTTACTGTCTTGAGTTGTACTCAATTGATGAAAAAATAGCTGAAGCGAAGCTAAATGCGTATTAATTTCTTCAAACAGCGCTTCGCTTAAATGATGTTTTTCCAGCCAATGACGAAAATGCAGGATAGTGGGATCGGAGGGAATAGCATCGACACATACCCCCGCAAATTGACGTAATAAGGGGATGTCGTATAACGCTTCTTCCATCGATAAATCAGCATAATTAAACCCATTCTGTAAAAAATAAATCCGCAGCATCACTTCTAACGGTTTCGCCGGTCTGCCGCCTTTAGAGCTTGCCTTCGGATAATGACGACTGAGTTTGGCCAGAATCTTTTCCCAGGGAACTATCCTATTCATTTGCGCTTAAAAGTCGGCTCGTCTCGTCGATTTCGTTTTCATTTCACTATTAACCTAAAAAAATTATTGCTAACAGAATAGACTACTTTTAGCGGTTTTTCAGGGTTTCCATAGGCTCACTGTGGTGCTGTCTATCCAGACGCAGTCAAGGCTGATTTTCTTTTTTTTCTGCAATAGATAAAGCAAATGCCAGAATAACCCATTCTCACTCCAGCGTTTAAAACGCGTGTAAATCGTATGCCAGTGGCCATAAAAAGTAGGCACGTCACGCCAAGGGATACCGGTTCTCAATACGTATAACACTGCCGAGAAAAAGTGATAATGACTGATACCCGTGGGTCTGCCTGGACGCTTGTAATATTTAAGAATATGAGGCTCGATTTCTTTTATAAAATCGGACGCTTTGATCGGATAATGTCTGTTTTTCATCCTTAACAACCCCCACAAAAAGCGGATCTTATCTCAAAACTAACTTTGTTAACAGTGCCATAGCCAGCGTGCGATAAATTATGAAAAAAGACGCTTGCGACTGTTTTAAATAATTAAAAAAGGCTAAACAGAGACTATTTCTGTTTAGCCTTAAATGTATAGGTGACTATATTTTTAGTACTTATCCTATAGCTGTGAATATGAACAGGTTAGTGAGGTTAATGTGGTTAATACTGTGACAGGAGTAGTTACAATACCAGAAAATGTTGAAATAGCGCTATTTTTAGGAGTAGACGCAGAATTTGAAAACGATCCCATAGACTGAATTAAATTACAGGTATCCTGGAATAATGAAGTTTCATTAGATAGACTTGTTACAGCGACGGTTTGATCTGTCATTTAAATATCCTTAATTATAAGTTGAATTATTTATTGAATATCAATTTGGTGTGGCATCAATTGATTTTATTTAAGTTAATCCCAGCAGTCAAACTTGTGGAGAAATAATTGCCAAAGTTGTTTGGATGAATCTTCTGATTCACTAAATCCTTACTTGGGAATGAGGATATTGAGTCTGATAATTTACTCGTATCATGCCTAGATTGATAGGTATGATTTTCCCAATTTTGATTTGGAATTTTATTATCTGCTCCCGGTTGATCTTGTGATCTATAATATATTGAAGGTTGCAATGATTTCGTTTGGCTCTTTGACATAGGATTATCAATGATAATTTCTCTGTTTGAGTCTAGAACGGTTTCAGTATTAATGACAGGCGTGGTTTGTTGATGATTCATATTATATCCTTATATATAGATTTATTTATGCTCTATTAACCTTATATAAATAGCTTTTAAATACTAGATTAAATTAAAGGAAATGCAAACCAATAAATACCAATATTATGCAGATTCTTTTGGTTGCTGATGAGAAAATGCTTAAATAAACTTTTTTTCATTTTAATTTCTGTCAACTAATTTTTATAAATACATGTCGGATAATGATATAAGCAGTCGCTAATTAAGATGCTATAATTTTTAATAACAAAATTATCAGGGATATTTAAATGCAAGGATGGCGTCTACCCTTTAAAGGTATCGTGTTTTTATGGCTCATCAATAGTTTTAGCACATGGGCGGAACTGCGTGATGCCCCTTTTATTCGGCAACAAGAACAACAGCAGGCTTTAGAGCAACAGATTACACCACCCACGCCGGATGTACACCTTTCGCCGCCACCCTCCTCCGATATTGGCCTTAACACTTTTCCTCAGGAAACCCCTTGCTTTCCGATAAAACAGGTCATCTTGACGGGACGACAACAATTGCCACTCTGGCTGCCACTTCAATCCCTTGCTAATCAGGCTCAGGGGCACTGCCTGGGTGTGCAGGGGATCAACCTGCTGATGAGCCGTCTACAAAACCGTTTAATAGAGAGCGGCTATATTACTACTCGCGTCCTGGCAACGGAGCAAAATTTAAACAGTGGCTTTCTGCAACTTTTATTGCTGCCAGGAAAAATAGGGCGCGTATACCTGACGCCGGACAGCGATCACTACCTTCAGCTTTACAGCACCTTTCCTGTGCATGCCGGTGAGTTGCTTGATTTACGCGACATCGAACAAGGGCTAGAAAACCTGCAACGTTTACCCACGGTTAAGGCCAATATGGAAATCGTGCCGGGGAAGCACCCTGGAGAAAGTGATATTGCCCTGCGCTGGCAGCAAGATCGCCATTGGCGTCTAGGGGCATCGCTTGATGATTCCGGCAGTAAAAATACTGGGATCTATCAGGCTGGATTGACATTGTCGATCGATAACCCTTTTTCACTCAGTGATTTATTTTATCTCTCGGTGAATCACGCTGTACCTGGATCAAGTGGCAAAAAATCCAAAAATATCACCGGTCATTATTCATTGCCTTTCAGTAAATGGATGACGGGTGTGACGGTCAATGGTTATGACTATCAGCAGACCATTGCCGGGCTGGATCAAGATCACCGTTACAGCGGCAACAGCAAAAACCTCGATGTGAAATTCAGTCGAGTTTTATATCGTAATAGTCGGCAAAAAACCATGCTGGCTTATCATCTGCTGGCACGTGAATCGAACAGTTACATCAATGATGCCGAAGTAAATGTACAGCGCCGTCGCACTGCCCATTGGCGACTTGGTTTGCAGCAACAGCGTACTCTTTGGCCGGGAAATACTTCGCAGGGCAAACTTGATGCGAGTATCAGCTATCAGCGAGGTACCCGCTGGTTTGGTGCGCTGCCTGCTCTCGAGGAAAAATATGGCGAAGCCACTGCATTAAGCAACATCATGCAGCTGAATGCCCAGCTTGATGTGATTTTTTCCCTGCTCGGCCAGAATTTTCGTTACAACACGCAATATCGTCATCAGATCAGCTATACCCCGCTGACACCGCAAGAGCAATTTACTATCGGTAATCGCTGGACGGTACGGGGTTACGACGGTGAACATACATTGAACGCCGATTGCGGCTGGTATCTGCGTAACGATTTGGCCTGGCGTACTCCGTTGCCTCATCAAGAACTGTATTTAGGCGCAGATTACGGTGAAGTCAGTGGCCATGGTAGTGATTATTTGGCTGGTAAACGCTTAGCGGGTGGGGTGATCGGATTACGGGGTAACGCCTTACGCCTCGCTTACGATTTTTTCGTCGGTATGCCCTTTGCTAAACCCGCTCGCTTTAGCGCCCGTCCCGTTACGTTTGGCTTCAATCTGAATTGGCAATATTGAGGAGCCTCCTCCGCAACAGGTTTCGAAGCGGTTTAATAAGGACATTGTGATGAACAAAAACCGGTACCGCGTTATTTTCAGTCAAGCCCGCAATATGTTGGTCGTCGTGGCTGATATCGCCCGTTCCAACCGTGCTAGTACATCGCCTGCGGCCGGGCTCGTTTATACCTTCAATCAGAGTGGAGGGGAGCAGCGAAGAGAAATCCAATGGATTGGCAAAATAAATGTGCTCAATATTGGAATTTTGCTGGCATTCGGTCTGATTCAACCGCTCAATGCCACTATTAGAGTTGATAATCATGCCCCGGCTAATCAGCATGCGACCCTGCTAAAAAGTGCTAACGGGACGCCACAAGTGAATATTCAAACACCGAGCGCGGGCGGTGTGTCACGTAACAGCTACAGCCAGTTTGATGTCGATCACAAAGGCGTTATCCTCAATAACTCACGCAAAATGACCTCGACCCAATTGGGCGGTTGGGTTGGCGGCAACCCGTGGTTGGCACAAGGGGAAGCCAAAATTATCCTCAATGAAGTGAACACCAGTGATCCCAGCAAGTTAAACGGTTATATCGAAGTCGCCGGGCAACAGGCACAGGTGGTGATCGCCAATCCGTCGGGTATTAGCTGTCATGGTTGTGGTTTTATCAACACACCCCGTGCCACGCTCACCACCGGTCAACCGCAACTGTACAACGGCAACTTGACCGGTTTTAACGTCGAGCAAGGCGAAGTGATCATCGCGGGTACAGGGATGAACAGTTCACAGCAAAATTACACCGATATCATTGCCCGTTCGGTGAAAATTAACGCTGGGCTATGGGCGCAGGATCTGAAGATTACGGTGGGAGCCAATCAGGTAGATGCGGCGCATCAGAAAATTAATAAACAGCATCAAGATCACAAGACACGCCCGGATCTGGCGATAGATGTGGCACAGCTCGGCGGCATGTATGCCGGCAAAATTCGCCTGATGGGGACTGAAAAAGGGGTAGGTGTACATCATGCTGGCATGATAGGTGCACAGGCCGGTACGGTGGTGATCACCAGTGAGGGGAATATTGAAAATAGTGGCAAAATCCATAGTCGCGGTGATCTGACATTGACGGCAAAAACCACTATCAACAACAACCGTGGTGAACTGTTATCGGCCAGCAATATGAATATTACCAGTGATAGCGAGCTGCAAAACAGTGGCATTATCGCCGCGCGTAAGCACACACAGATACAGGCGGGCAATTTTATCGGCCGCAAAGGCAGTACGCTGATGGCGGGTGCCAATTTCGGCGCAACATCCCCTGATTCCGAGCAACAAAACCGCCATAATCTTAGCTTGACTACTTCTGGTCGTCTGGTGATGCAAGGAAAAAATATTGCGACAGGGAATATTCATGCGCGAGGACAAGATATCGATGCCAGCCACAGTCAAACATCAGCAAAAAATGTGCTGCTGGAGGCACAACAAGGCGAGCTCATCACCGCGCAGGCGCAAGTAACCGCGCTGCAACAGCTGACCGTTAGCACTCGCAGACAACTGAACAACGACGGCGGTGCGCTGATCGGCAACAAACTGACACTCAGCGCCCAGGCATTGTCGAATCAACAGGGCAAAGTCATTCAGTTTGGTGATAACGATTTAAGGTTACATCATCAAGGAAAGCTCAATAACCGTGGGGGGAAGATTGCGAACCAAGGCAAAAATCTCTCGCTCAATGCTGCGCAGATTATCAATCAAGACGGGCTGATCCTGCACAATGGTGATGGAAAATTAACGGTAGAAACCCCTCAGTGGCAAGGGAAGAATGGCAAACTGCTATCCAACGGTCAACTTCATCTTAGCGGTGGCCACTACCAGCTACAGGGTGGCAACACAGAAGCACTGCAAATCAATGTGGAGACACAAAGCCTGTCTAACCGTGGGGGGCGGCTGGTGCAAAGCGGTCGCGGCAAGATGGTGATCCATACCCAACAGGCGATAGATAACCAGAAAGGTTACCTGGCCGCGAACGGCAAGATCACACTGAACGCTGCCACTTTACATAATCAAGGAGGATCGGTGATCGCCGCGCAAAAAGGCGATTTAAACGCTACTATCAAGGGTAAAGTGGAAAATCAACGGGGCATGATCACCACGGCAGGTGATATTGATTTTAACAGTGGCGCGCTGAATAACGACGGTGGTTTATTGCATGCGGGCGGCAATTTCCTGCTGGATACACAGGGACAATCGCTGAGCAATCGTTTGAGCGGTGCGACTGGCGTCATTCGTAGCCGGGGTCGCTTAGAGATCAAAAGCGGTGCGCTGGACAATGAAAAAGGCAGGCTGATCGCTAACGGTGATATCCGGTTGCAAACCGGCACCCTTAAAAACAGCCAGGGTATTCTGGTGAGTGGACAGCAGCTCACTCTCGATAGTTTGGCACTGGATAACAGCGGTGGGTTATTACAGTCTGGGGGCGATACCACTATCAACACACACGGACAACGACTCGATAATAGCTATAAAGTCAATAAAGGCAGAATCATTAGTCAGGGCAAGTTGTTAAAAATCAACAGCGGCGCTTTGGAAAACCAGCAAGGCATTATCGTCAGTTTTGGTCAGTTTACCTTAGAGAGCCATTCGTTAAATAATCAGCAAGGCGCCTTGGCGTCAGCAAACCGGTTACAGGCTACCACCCTGGTACTCAATAATCAGGGGGGGGTGATCGAGTCCGATCAGAAAATGATCTTAAATACTCAAAAACAACAGCTTGATAACCGTAATAAAGGAAAGATTACAGCCAACGACTTCCTTCAGATAACCAGCGGCGATTTTCTAAATCAGGCGGGTACCTTGTTAAGCCGTGATGGTGCCAGACTGGAGGTTGCCGCGCTGGATAACAGCGGCGGTAAATTAACTGCGTGGAAAGCCTTGACGCTTTATGGCAAGGCGATCGATAACAATGATGACGGCCTGATACAAAGCGGTGGTGAGCAATTAAACATTACCAGCGACAGCCTCAGTAACCGTCATAACGCTACGCAGGGCGGGATCCGCAGCCAAGGGACGATGACCATTGAAACCGGTACGGTGGATAATACTGCTGGCCTGATCATCAGCGATAAAGATCTAAAACTGACCAGTGCCACAGTCGATAATCAGCAGGGCACCGTCATTACTCATGCCAAACTCAATGCCACTACCCTCGGTCTGGATAACCAAAATGGATTGATAAAATCGACCGGTGACTTACATTGGAATACCCAGCAACAGAAAGTAAAAAACCAAAGTGGCACCTTGCACAGCCTGAGTTTATTACATCTTGATAGTGCTGATCTCAACAATCAACAAGGTACCCTCAGCAGCGTCGGTGCTCTCAAATTAAACAGCCAGGCGCTGGATAACAGCGGCGGTTTATTATTCACTGAGGGTGAGGCCACCATTAACACCTACGGACAACGGCTTACTAATAACTATAAGGTTAATAAGGGTAGGATCATCAGCCGAGGTGCATTAAAAATCAACAGTGGTATCCTGGAAAACCAGCAGGGTCTGATCGGCAGTTTTGACAATGTTACTTTAGAAAGCGGCACGCTAAACAATCGGCAAGGTATTCTGACGTCGAAAAAAACGCTGTTCGCTATCACGAATGCACTGGATAATCAGGGTGGCACGATCCGATCCGATCAAGAAATGACCTTAAATAGCCAAAAACAACAGATTGATAACCGTGAGCAAGGAATCATTAGCGCCAATAAAAACCTGAAAATAACCAGCGGCGATTTTCTAAATAACAGTGGCACGGTGTCAGGCGGTGATACCGCGCAGCTTGATTTTGCCCTGCTCGACAATCGCGGCGGCACAGTGAACACGCAGAAAGCGTTAACACTCGGTGCTGGCCGGATCGACAACGACAATAATGGCCTGATACAAAGCAGCGATAGATTAAACATTACCAGTGACAGCCTCAGTAACCGTCATAACGCTAAACAGGGCGGGATCCGTAGCCAAGGGGAAATGACCATTGAAACCGGCGCGGTTGATAACACTGAGGGGTTTATTTTTACCGATAAAGATCTAAAACTGACCAGTGCCACAGTCGATAATCAACAGGGCACCGTCATCACTCATGCCAAACTCAATGCCACTACCTTCGCTCTGGATAACCAAAATGGATTGATACAATCGACAGGTGACTTACATTGGGATACCCTGCAGCAGCAGGTAAAAAACCAGAGTGGTACCTTTCACAGCCAGGGTTTATTACATCTTGAGAGCGATAAATTCAACAATCAACAAGGCATCCTCAGCAGCGTCGGTGATCTCAAATTAAACAGCCAGGCGCTGGATAACCGTGGCGGTAAATTAGTTGTTGAGAAAGCCTTGACGGTGAATGGCAAGGTGATCGATAACGATGATGATGGCCTGATAAAAAGCGGTGACCAATTAAAAATCACCAGCACCCGTCTCAATAATCGCAATAATGCTCAACAGGGCGGGCTCCACAGCCAGGGAGAAATGACCATTGAAACCGGCGCGGTCGATAACACTAAGGGGCTTATCCTTACCCAACAAAATTTAAAATTGATCGGTGCCACAGTCAATAATCAGCAGGGCACCGTCATCACCCAGGCCAAACTCAATGCCACTACTCTGGAGCTGGATAACCAAAACGGATTGATACAATCGGCAGGTGACTTACACTGGGATACCCAGCGGCAGCAGGTAAAAAACCAGAAAGGCACCTTGCTCAGCCTGGGTTTATTACATCTTGATAGCGCTGATCTCAACAATCAACAGGGTACCCTCGCCGGCGTTGGTGATGTTAAATTAAACACCCGGGCGCTGGATAACAGCGGCGGTTTATTAAAGACTGATGGCAATGCTACCATTAACACCCACGGACAAAAACTCACCAATAACAAGAATGCGGACGAAGGTGGCATCATCAGCCGAGGCCAATTAAACATCAACAGTGGTGCGCTGGAAAACCAGCAAGGCCTGATCACCAGTTTTGACAAGCTAACCCTGGAAAGCGGCACGCTAAATAATCGGCAAGGTATTCTGACATCGGCAAAAGCGCTGTCCGCCACAACGCAAGCACTGGACAATCAAGGCGGCGCGATCAAATCCGCTCAAGAAATAATCTTAAATAGCCAACAACAACAGATTGATAACCGTGAGCAAGGAATCATTAGCGCTAATAAAAACGTGAAAATAACCAGCGGCGATTTTCTAAACAACAATGGCACGGTGTCAGGCCGTGATACCGTGCAGCTTGATGTTGCCCTGCTCGATAATAGCGGCGGCACAGTGAACACGCAGCAAGCGTTAACACTCGGTGCTGGCAAGATCGACAACGACAATGATGGGCTGATAAAAAGCGGTGATACCATGAACATCACCAGCGCCAGCCTCAGTAACCGTCATAACGCTACACAGGGTGGGATCCGCAGCCAAGGGACGATGACGATTAAAACCGGCGCGGTGGATAATACTGCTGGCCTGATCGCCACCAATAAAGATCTAACACTGATCAGTACGACAGTCGATAATCAACAAGGTACTGTCATCACCCGAGCCAAACTCAATGCCACTACCCTCGGTCTGGATAACCAAAATGGATTGATACAATCGGCAGGTGACTTACACTGGAATACTCAGCAGCAGGGTATAAAAAACCAAAAAGGCACGGTACGCAGCTTAAGTCAATTACGACTTGATAGCGCTGACATCTCCAACCAGCAAGGCAGGTTGGAAGCGAAAGGTAAGTTCAGCATGACGGTTGATAAATTACATAACGATAACGGGGGGCAGATTATCGGTGAACAAGCCATGAGTTTGCACACCGCCAATCTTGACAATCAACAGGGAAAAATTGAGGCATTAGGCAACCTGTTGCTCGATAACGTGCGAGCCAGTGTGGATAATACCATCAATAACAGCGCCGGATTGATCCGCAGCGCCGCGGGCGTCACCTTAAATTCTGAACAGCTTATCAACCAAAACACACAAGGCAATGATCAGGGACTAGAGGGGCAATCGCTGGTAATCAATACCGATACCCTCAACAATCAACGTGGACGCATACGAGCCAAAAGACAGATCGCTATCACCAATGCAGGGACACTGGATAACAGCGAGGGGCTATTGATTACAGATGAAGGCGCGACACTGAACGGTAAGGCGCTCGCGCTGATCAACCGTGCCGGTACTGTACAAACCGGTCAGTTAATGGATATCAATGCCCAGCGGTTGGAGGGAGAAGGGCGACTGCTGTCAGGGGGGGATATTAATCTGATCAGCAAACAGGACATCACCCACCGTGGTGAAATCAACGCCAAGGATAACCTTAACCTCAGCACCCTGGGCAACATCATCAACAGCGGCAAGCTCTTGGCGGCGAACAACCTCGATTTACAGGCCAACCAGCTGATTAACAGTGTCAGCGGTGAAATTAACGCTGGAAAAAATGCCCTGACTGTCAAACAAATTCTAACCAATCAAGGGCTGATTGACGGACGAGACGTCCTGTTACAGGGCAACCAAATAAACAACATCGGCACGGGGCGTATCTACGGTGATGCGATCAGCGCACAAGCTACCACCTTCAATAATCTGGCCGCAAACGGAACCGCGGCGACCCTGGCGGGACGTGAGCGAGTTGATATCGCTACCCAGACTCTCAACAATTTTGATCACAGCCTGATCTACAGTGACGGTGATATGACGATCGGCGCAGCACTGGATGAAAACCATCATGCCATTGGCAAAGCGAATAGCGTGAACAATCGCAGTTCAACCCTCGAAGCCGCAAAAAACATGATATTGTCGGCGAATCAGATTAACAACATTAACGATCACTTCACCACTGAACTGGTTACCACCGGAAACGAAAAAAAGCAGGAATATCAATACAGAGGTGCCAATAAACGTTATCAGCCGCATGAAGTAAAAATTAGACATGACGAAGTGGCACACCTGAATACCATTGATGGTGATGAAGATAATTACAGCCAATTTGACTTTACTCGTACGGTACAAGAAACACAGATAAAAGAAAGCGATCCGGCAAAACTCATTGCCGGGGGCGATCTAACCCTCTATACCAACCGATTATTAAATGATAAAAGCCAGGTGGTGGCGGGGGGCGCCTTAGCCGTCCATGCTCAGAATGTGGACAACGTGGACATTGCTGGCGAACGGCACATTACCGATGCCGGTACGGTAACATATTACTACCGCATCAAACGCAGCGGGACAGACAGTCAGGGAAGTTACACCACGGCCTATACGCCGCCGACTGAAATCCAGCAGATGACGCTTAAGCCCAGTTTGTTGATCGATCAGGGGCAAAGTGTAGGCAATTCGATTGCTATTCGCCCCTTCACGGCGTCTGATGTCAGCCTTGCACAGGCTGATACCGGCACGGTTAACACGGCGGTCAACGGAAGTCATCTACCGGCGACGCTGAAATCGCTCTCTGGTGATGATTTACCCAAGATCAAGTCACGTACAGTACGCTCTGTTACACGACAAACCCCTGGAACACCTTCAATGACACTCCCTTCAACAGTCATGCCCTCAGTGACATTACCTGCAACTGAATTACCGTCGAGCGTTGCGACATCAGCCGAAATATCACCTACGGCATTACAGCTACCTAAATTGCCCTCCGTTGCCATCCCGTCAACGGCTTTACCCTTAGCGCCCACTCAACCGCTCAACTTGCAACCGGGTCAGGGTTTTACCGTGGCAAGCCACGTTGATCCGCAACAGGGAACTCGGGCAGAAACAGCGGTACATATTACTGCGCCAGACACCCGTTTACCCAACAACAGCCTATTCCAGACGGCTCCATCAGAAAAAGCGCACTACCTGATAGAAACCGATCCGCGTTTTACACAGAAAAAACAGTGGTTAGGCAGCGATTACATGCAAAAATCCCAAGCTAATAATGCGGATGCGACACTTAAACGCTTGGGCGATGGTTATTACGAACAACGTTTGATCCGCGAACAGGTGAGCAAACTGACCGGTCAGCGCTATCTTGACGGCTACCAAAACGATGAACAGCAATTTAAAGCGTTGATGGATGCTGGGGTGGCCTTCAGCAAACAATACAATCTACAAGTGGGTGTTGCGTTGTCGCCAGAACAAATGAGCCTATTGACCAAAGATATGGTTTGGTTAGTGAAAACAACGGTTACCCTGCCAGACGGCAGTCAACAAAAGGTCTTGGTGCCACAGGTATATGCCCGGTTAAAAGCCGGAGACTTGGCTAGCTCGGGTGCACTGCTGGCGGGCAAAAGCGTCAATCTGAACGTGAATAACACCTTATTCAACAGTGGTCAGATCGCTGCGAGTGAAGGGGTGAAGGTCAATGCTAACAACATCACCAACCAGATGGGGCTCATAAAAGGAGCGGAGGTGGCGCTTAATGCTGATGGAGATATCAATCATCTCGGCGGCAGGATCCAGGGGCAGCGCTCCCTGAAGCTCAATGCTGGTGGCGACATCAACGCCCTCAGCAATACCCGTACGGTGAAAAGCATGAATGCGGCCAATCGCTTTGAACGCACCACCATTGATCGCATGGCAGGGCTATACGTCGAGGGGCAGGATGGCAAATTAACGCTCCAGGCCGGTCGTGATATCAAACTGAAGGCTGCCCAAGTGATTAACCGCGGTGAAAAAGGTCACACCTTGCTCAGTGCAGGGCGTGACATTCATCTTGGCGCCGTCACAACCGCCAGTCGCGATAAACTTATCTGGAACGCGGATAACAGTTTGGAACAAGGCGACAGTCAGCAAATCGGCAGTGACCTTATCGGCAAAGGGGCGCTTACACTCAAGGCCGGTCAAAATATCAACGCGCAAGCGGCGACGCTGAGGGCGGATAACGCGCTGACCCTGAACGCGGGGCAGGATATCCAACTTATCGAGGGCATCCGGCATAGCTACCTTGATGAACATCATAAAATCAGTGGCCGTAGTGGAGGGGGTGGAAAAATCACCACCACGACTCATGACAGCCTGGATCACCAGAGCGCACAAGGCAGCAGCTTAAGTGGCGACAGTGTCAAGGTAACGGCGGGTAAGGATCTGCTTGTGCAAGGGAGCAACATAGCAGGCACACAGGATGTCAATCTGCTTGCCGGCCGTGATCTCAACATCAGCAGTGCAACGGAACGTTATCGCGAAAAACATTTTAAAGAAGAAAAGAAATCGGGCTTCATGAGCAGCGGGGGGATCGGCTTTAGCTACGGCCAACAGCGCGTAAAAAGCACGCAGATGACAGAGGGATTAAGTCATAAAAGCAGCACCCTTGGCAGTGTTGACGGCAAACTTACTCTCGATGCGGGTAACGAGGTAGCCGTGACGGCTTCTGAGCTGATTGCCGGTCAAGATATCCTGCTCAGTGGCAAAAACATCAACATCACGGCGGCGCAAGATAAAAAAAATGAGACTTATCAGCGAGAAGAGAAAAAATCAGGCCTGACACTGGCGCTCTCGGGTGATGTTGGCAGTGCCGTCAACACGGCGGTAAAAACAACGCAACAGGTAAATGAGATAAACGACCCTCGCCTTGCAGCGCTACAGGCGACCAAAGCCGCCTTAAGCGGCGTACAGGCGGTACAAGCAACACGGCTGGCAGGCAATGACAAGAATGCCACCAACAGCGTAGGTCTAACGCTCTCTTACGGCAGTCAATCCTCTTCATCCACTCAGCAGAATGAAGAACAGCGTTCACAGGGCAGCAGCTTAATAGCCGGGCGGGATATCGGTCTGTTTGCGGCGGACAGGGCAACAGTGGCAGCGGAGAGTCAAAGCGATATCCTGTTACAAGGCAGCCAGTTGCAAGCAGGAGAAAATATCATTCTGCAAGCACAGCGAGATATTCACCTAGTGGCGGGGCAAAACACCGAACAACAGAGGGGAGAAAATCACAGCCGCGGCGGCATGCTGGGCATTGGCATCGGTGTAGGTTCAAGCGGAGCCGGTCTCACCCTGTCTGCGGGGGTCAATCAGGGACGCGGTGTTGATAACAGCACCACCACCACTGCCACTGAAACCTTAGTGAATGCAGGACAACAGCTTGACTTGATCAGCGGACGCGATGCCAATTTATTCGGTGCACAGGTTAGCGGTGAAAAAATACAGGCCGACATCGGCCGCCATTTATCGCTAAAGAGTCCGCAAAACAGCGCGCATTACGATTCGAAACAACAGCACAGCGACATCAGTGGCAGCCTGACCCTGGGCACGATGAACGGCTCAGCCGCGGCTAATTTGAGTAAAGAGAAGATGCGCAGCGACTACCAGTCGGTAAAGGAGCAGAGCGGACTTTTTGCGGGGAAAGGGGGCTTTGATATCAACGTCGGGGAACATACTCAACTGGAGGGGGCGGTGATTAGCAGCAGGGCGCCGGCGGATAAAAATCGGTTAGATACCGGCACCCTGGGCTTTAGCGACCTCGACAATCGTGCCGACTTTGCCGTAGAACAACACAACATTGGTATTAGCACTGGCGGTGGCATAGGTGATCAGTTCGCCGGCAATATGGCCAATAACCTGCTGAGCAATCAGAATAACCAAGGGCATGCGCGTTCAACGACGCAAGCGGCGGTGAGTGAAGGGGCGTTGATTATCCGCAATCAAGATAAGCAACAACAAAACCTGGCTGAATTACGTCGTGATGTGGAACAGGCTAACCCGCATCTCAGCGCGATCTTCGATAAAGAGAAAGAGCAGCAGGGGTTAAAAACCGCGCAGCTACTCGGGGAGATTGGCAATCAAGCGAGCGACATTGCTCGCACGGAAGGATCGATAGCAGCAGAAAAAGCGCAGAGAAATCCGCAAGCACGTGAGACAGCAAAAGCTGCGTTGGTTACAAAAGGCAATCTGTCCCCTACGGAGACACAAATTACCGAACAAGCCCGTCATACCGCGATGGCCGATTACGGCACCGGCAGCCCGCTCCAGCAAGGCCTGCAAGCCGCCACTGCTGCAATACAAGGGTTAGCAGGGGGAGACTTGAAATCGGCCATTGCAGGCGGCTCAGCGCCCTACTTGGCCGAGGTGATTAAAAAGACCACACCAGATGAACCCAGTCGAGTGATGGCGCATGCGGTGGTAGCAGGGGCACTGGCGCAGATGCAAGGGAATAACCCTGTTGCAGGCGCTTCTGGCGCTGCTGCTGGAGAAATCGCTGCCAGCGTGATCAAAGCGCAGCTGTATCCTGATAAAAACGTCAGCGCGCTCAATGAAAACGAAAAACAAACCGTTAGTACCCTATCTACTTTAGCCTCTGGGCTGGCGGGTGGCATTGCAGGCGACAGTACTGCCAGCGCGGTTGCCGGGGCGCAGGCGGGTAAGACGGTGGTGGAGAATAATTATCTGGGTGCGATTGCACAGGGCGGAAAGCTGGCGGTTGAAGGATGTACGAAAACGCCCGCCTGTCGCAATAAGCTGATTGAAGGCGGTCTGGGCGCGTTAATCGGTGCCGGCAAAGTGACCTCGGCGGTAGAACAGCTATCAGATAATCAGAAAACTAACGTGATGCTGGCCGCGATCTCAGGCAATGCGGATCTGATAGAGAAACTGTCAGGGGCAGAACGAAAAGCCTATGACGAGCTAAAAAGCAATCAAGGACTTATCACCATCTTTCCCACGCCAGAGCGCGATCCGACAGGCGGCAAGCTGGTGAATCCGATCCCCGATCAAAACAAAGGAATCGCGCTGATAACGCCGGATCAGAGTGGCGCGCAGGGCGCGAGTCATACGGGGAATAAGGATGGCTTGCTGGATACGGGAATAACGACTACCACGACACCTATTGCTGATGCACCGAGTAGGGATGAGTTGGTTTATACCGCTGATAAATATAAGCCGAATCAAGGTGCAGTTGGAAATATGGGTGAGTTCTTTAAACAACCGGGCTTTGGTAGCGAAGTTAAAGATAATTCACGTAAAACGAATCGGCAATATCAGGGGCAGAGTGTTTATAAATCAGATAAGCCGATTGGTGATTTTATTAAGAAAGGTGATCAATTGTATTTAGATGCTAAACATAAAAATCATATAGAAGTATTTGATAGTACAGGAACAAAAGTGCAAGCAGTGCTTAACCTTGATGGTTCATATAATGATGCAAAAACTAAGGCAGCCAGAGCTGAAGGACGAAGATTACCAAAATGATTGATATCAGTGTGTTGGATAAATTCAAAGATGCTTATTTAGAGTTATTAAAACAGAGTGCAGGCAAAGGAATAGATGAAGATGAGCTTTATTTGGCAGAAGATTATTCAATTGCCAAAAGTATTCAACAGGATATTAAAAATCTCAATTTAACAATTGAGCTATTTTTTAAGGCGAAAGAAAATAACGATGGATTAGCAATGCAGGCAGCTTTGTTACGAATATCGACTTTTTTATCGGGAATTTATGGAGTTCTTGAGCAGACAAGAGAAGATATTGATCGCTTCACCCGAATTCCTAATACCGCAGATTTCCCTGAAGATTATAAGATCCCGGAGCATTACAACTATCCGATTAAATAATAACTAATCCAGGTATGAGAATACAATTAATCCCGCCCTTGTAGCGGGATTTCACTTCAGTCAGTTACCCCTCATTCGCCAGCCGGATGAGCAGCTGCCCCTGTTGGGTGATCACCTCGATCTTCTGTCCGGTGTTGAAACCAAACTCTGTCATCCAGTGCCCCTTCAGGGTAATGGACGGCGAGGGGTTAAATTTCCGCTGGTCACGGATATAGCCCACGGTATAACGGCGGGCTTGGGTTGTGGCGGTTTCTGACGTAGAATTTGCTTTAGCCATAGTAACTACTCCTATTAGTTGCTTGTGGTTAGTGGCTTGCCAGTGTTGACGCACTGGCAAGCTACGTTAGTTTATAATCTTCGTTTATCTATTATCTCTCTGAGCTTATCGTGTCTAACCGCCATATCTAAAAAATGGCAGATAACCTCCTGATCTTCCTGTTTAAGTAAATCAGTTTGTTTACATAATTCTTTTAACCGCTTGTTTTTAATGTCAAAGATAGGACTTGATTGCCCTTCCTCACCCAGTAATAAATGGTCAATGCTGACTTCAAGTATTTGTGACAATTTAATGATGTAATCGAATTGGGGTTTGGCTTGTCCCTGCTCCCACCGTCCTATCATACGGGGTTGAATATCCAATAGGTTAGCCAGAGCTAATTGAGTTAGCTGCCTTGATTTACGGATATTAGCGAGGTTTTTACCGAAGTTCACCATAGACAAACATAGCCAAGTTAGTTGTTTGTTCCACATGGTAAATACCCTCTTAAAAATTAACACTTGAAAGCATCTTACAGTCCTGTTTAAAATAGGTCAATAAAGACCTTGACGTGTTTTTTAAGGAAACGAGACATGCCCCGCATTCCCACCAGAGAGTTAGAACATTTAAAACGCGATGTTTCATTGCTCGCACTGGTTGAATCGCAGGGGCATAAGCTACGCAAGCAAGGCAAGGATTACGTCATGCTGTGTCCCTTCCATCAGGAGAAAACACCGTCATTGGTGATCAGCCCGGTTAAAAATCTGTATCACTGTTTTGGCTGTGGGGCGGCGGGGTCGGTGATTGATTGGCTGATGAAGACGCAGTCGTTGTCATTGCCGCAGGCGGTGAAGGTGCTTCAGGGGGAGGGGGTGGTATCAACCTCTTCTTTAGCGGCTGCGGTGCCTCAGCCGCGGTTGCTGGATGTCGATGAATCCGGCCAGGCGCTGCTAAATCAGGTGATTGATCATTATCACCAACACCTTCTTTCCTCGCCGGAAGTCTTAGCCTGGCTGGAAAAGCGTGGGTTAACGCATCCTGAAATGATCCGTTATTTTAAGCTCGGTTATTCCAATCAAACCTTGCCACAATTACTGCCCTCCCCCTCGAGCAAAGACGGAAAGGTGCTGCGTGAGCGGCTGGTGAGCGTAGGGGTGCTGCGGGAGACAACCAAACAAGAGCATCTGCGCGGTTGTTTTGTCGTGCCGGTGATTGGCAGCGCGGAAAGTCATGCGGTAGCCCAACGTGGCCGGGTATTGCAACTTTACGGGCGACGGATAGGGGTGGATAGCCAAATTAGAAAGGGCAGCGCTAAGCATCTGTATCTGCCTTCGCCGCTCACTGGGGTGTGGAATGAATCGGCGTTAGTGGGGTCGGATGAAATTATCCTGTGTGAAGCGCTGATCGATGCCCTGACCTTTTGGTGTGCGGGGTTCCGTAATGTGATCAGTAGCTACGGGGTGCAGGGTTTTACGCCAGATCATCTGGCGGCGTTGCAATCTCACGGCATTAAAAAGGTGTTGATCGCCTATGATCGCGATGAAGCGGGTGATGTGGCGGCACAAAAATTAGCCTCGGAGTTGCTGGAGCGGGGTATCGAAGCCTGGCGAGTGCAGTTCCCGAAAGGGTTAGATGCTAATGACTATGCGGTAAAAAGCGGCAATGCTGAACATGCGTTAGGGCTGGCGTTGCAACAGGTGCGGTGGATGGGGCAGGGCAGTGAGCCGGGTGGGGTTTTTTTCCATGAAAAGCCGATGGTAGAAGCCACCTCTTCTTTAGCCGCTTTGCCAGAGGTGGCCGCAGAACAAACGGCCAGCGGAGAAGTGATTATCCCCTTTGGGCTGCGAATATGGCGAATACGCGGCTGGCAGAAAAATCATTCGTCTGAAGTGATGAAAGTTAACGTGCAGGTCAGGGATAACGGCAGCGGGGCGTTCCATGTGGATCAGCTGGATATGTACGCTGCCAAGCAGCGCGGTGTTTATGTCAAAACGGCGGCGCTGGAACTGAGTTGTGATGAAACCATTATCAAACGTGATCTGGGTCGGGTGTTGCTAAAACTGGAGCAGTTGCAAGATGCGGCGTTACAGGCGGCGTTAGCGCCAAAAAATAGCGCAGTGACGGTCTCGGCTGAGGATGAATCGGCGGCGCTGGCGCTGCTTAAATCGCCTGATTTAATCGACAAAGTCGTTAAGGATTTAGCTTCCTGCGGCGTGGTGGGCAAATCCAGTAATTTACTGGCTGGTTATTTAGCGGCAGTCTCGCGCAAATTAGAACGACCACTGGCAGTGCTAATCCAATCTTCTTCAGCAGCAGGAAAATCGAGCTTAATGGAGGCAGTGCTGGGCTTGATCCCAGAAGAAGAGCGGGTGCAATACTCAGCAATGACCGGGCAGAGCCTGTACTACTTAGGTGAAACCAATCTGCAACATAAAATCTTGGCCATCGCCGAAGAAGAAGGGGTGCGCCAAGCGGCTTATGCACTGAAATTACTGCAAAGCGACGGCGAGTTGAAAATCGCCTCGACCGGCAAAGATGAGCAAAGTGGTGATTTAATCACCCGTGAATATACGGTGAAAGGTCCGGTAATGCTCATGCTCACGACCACCGCCATCGATGTGGACGAAGAGCTATTAAACCGTTGCTTAGTCTTATCGGTGAATGAATCGCGCGAGCAAACCCAGGCCATTCATGCGTTGCAACGGCATAAGCAAACGCTGGCAGGACTGTTGACGAGCAAGGAGCACGATTATGTTAAAAATCTGCATCAAAACGCCCAACGGCTGTTAAAACCGCTCAATGTGGTGAATCCCTTTGCTAGCCAGCTGACTTTTTTATCCGACAAAACCCGCACCCGCCGTGACCATATGAAATACCTGACGTTAATCCAATCGATCACCTTGCTGCATCAATATCAACGAAAAATCAAAACAGTGAATCACCGTGGCAAGCCGTTGGAATACATTGAAGTAGAGCGATCTGATATCGCGCTGGCGAATCGGCTGGCGCACGAAATATTAGGCCGCACACTGGACGAAATGCCGCCGCAAACGCGCAAGCTGTTGGTGCTGTTACGCGAGTGGGTGCAGATCGAATGCCAACGGCAGGCTATCCAGCAAAATGAGCTGCGTTTTACCCGGCGTGAAGTACGCGAGGCGCTGAGCTGGGGTGATACGCAGCTGAAGGTACATCTAGCCCGGCTGCTGGAAATGGAATATCTGTTGCTGTTTCGCCGTGGCTTAACTTATGAATATGCGTTGCTGTGGGACGGTGAAAATAATGATAGGGCGCACCTGTGCGGGTTACTGAACCTGAGCAATGATGAGGGCGAAAGCCCCCGGTCGGGGTATGAAAATCTTCAGTCGGATAAAGACAGTCATCTGTCGGTATCAGGTCGGACTTCAGTCGGTGGGGGGTCGGTGAATGAAAAAGTGACTTCAGGCCATGCAGCACAAGGCATTGTTGATGAAGCGGTCGGACTGGAGCAAAACGCAGTAATCAGGGAAAATAAAAAATTGCTTTCGGAGCCTGCTGCCCTTAATAGTCATATCACTACAGGAGAATGAGAGCATGGCCAACCGTAAACCCAAGCGGATCACCCCCGATGAATTCTACCGTGCAGCGGTAGGGAGTGCGCCGAAGGCAGGCTCCCTTGCTGCCTTGCTGCTGCGTTTTATTCTCTGGCGACAGGAAAGAAACTATTCAGAAAAAGGGATCTTCTCCCATGCGAGGCATATTTATCACTTTATTGAATGGTGCCATATTCGCGGTCTGGCTTTTCCTCAGGAGATCACTCGTCCGATCATGGAACGTTACCAGAGTGCATTACATCAGCAACATTATAAAAATAATCAAGACAAGCCGTTAAGTGTGCGTACCCAACATCATCGACTGACTGCGATCAAGACCTGGTTTACCTGGATGTCTAAACAGAGTCTTATCTTGGCTAATCCTGCGGCGGATTTAGAGATGCCGAAGCTGATGACACAATTGCCGCGTTATATTTTAAGTGTGAACGAAATTGAACACATCCTGAGGTTACCCGACCTCAGTACCCCTCAGGGCATTCGTGACAGAGCCCTGCTTGAGGTGCTTTGGTCAACGGGGATACGGCGTTCTGAACTGGCTAATCTGGATATCTATTCGGTTAACCGGGAGCGTTCCCTTTTGACTATTCGTCAGGGAAAAGGCAGACGGGATCGGGTAGTGCCGATTGGTGAGCGTGCGTTAACCTGGTTGGTGCATTATCTGGATGAAGTGCGCCCACAGAAGGTGATCAACCCTAAGTTGAAAGCGTTATTCCTCTCATCTGATGGTATGGGAGGTCTGGTATCCGAGAGCATTGGTTATCTGGTCAGGATGTATATCCGTGATTCAGGTCTTCCTACTTCAGGCAGTTGTCACCTGTTCCGTCATGCGATGGCCACACAGATGCTGGAAAATGGTGCTGACACGCGGTGGATACAGGCAATGCTGGGACATCAACGGTTGGAGACCACGCAGATTTATACCCAGGTCAGCATCCGAGCGTTGCAGGCCGTCCATGCGGCGACACATCCAGCCCAGCGTGAGCGACAACGTCTGTGTGATACTGATATCGCGGGTGAATAAAAAAGTTAGCTCGATAATCTTCAGCCTTGCTGGAGATCGAGGAAAGGCAGACAGTGCGCCTCCCTGCGCACTGCCTGCCCGGTCAGCTTCGGTGTTGGCGGGGGTAAATGGCGGCAGGCCAGCCGGGTCATGTGTTGTTGAAGGTGGGGAGTGGCTGGCCAGCCGCCATTTAACATAATGCAGGAGATTATGCGCACCGTCGCCGTTAGGGGGCATGCTGCCCTGACCGACTCGTGAGCGGCACCGGTTCGCATAATCTGCATTATGTCTTGCGCCCCCGCTTCGGCAGTGGGGTACAGTGTGGCGCGCAGGCTTCGCCTCCGCTGTCAGCCAATCCGTTCTTCTTCAGCCCTGCCGTCGCCGCCTTCCCTGGCGGCGCGTTAGCGCATCGTCTGTACGGCTCAGTGCATCAAACCTCTTTTTAATCGTCCTCACCCCTTACTGACTCTAAATACTGCCATGGTGTCTCCCCATCGCGGTTCTCTGTGGCATCCGAGTCATGAGCGCCGTTGACGGCGCTTGCGGGCTCTCTGCCGCCCGCGCCCGCAGAACCCGCGCCAGCGCCCCGGTAAACCGCGTCGCCGTCACGGGTTGCCGTAATCGCCAAAAACGCTGACTGCTAATGAAAAAAGAGGGTTATCTGTCTATACTGCGCAGATGAAAACCTGCCTTTCCCGCCTTTTATTGTCGTTACTGCTCCTGCTTCTTAGCGGTGTATCGGCGTTCGCGTTGGAAAACCGCGTATCAGAAAAAATATTGTGCGCCGAGACTGTACCGGAGGAAAATACGGTCTTACAGCCTTTGCCACGACTGGAAAATAACTGTTTTTTGACGAAAGGTTTATCGGATACTCGCTATCAGTTCGCCGGCAATATGGCCAATAACCTGCTGAGCAATCAGAATAACCAAGGGCATGCGCGTTCAACGACGCAAGCGGCGTTGAGTGAAGGGGCGTTGATTATCCGCAATCAAGATAAGCAACAACAAAACCTGGCTGAATTACGTCGTGATGTGGAACAGGCTAACCCGCATCTCAGCGCGATCTTCGATAAAGAGAAAGAGCAGCAGGGGTTAAAAACCGCGCAGCTACTCGGGGAGATTGGCAATCAAGCGAGCGACATTGCTCGCACGGAAGGAGCGATAGCAGCAGAAAAAGCGCAGAGAAATCCGCAAGCACGTGAGACAGCAAAAGCCGCGTTGGTTGCAAAAGGCAATCACTCCCCTACGGAGAGACAAATCACCGAACAAGCCCGTCATACCGCGATGGCCGATTACGGCACCGGCAGTGCGCTTCAGCAAGGCATGCAAGCCGCGACGGCTGCAATACAAGGGCTAGCAGGGGGAGACTTGAAATCGGCCATTGCAGGCGGCTCAGCGCCCTACTTGGCCGAGGTGATTAAAAAGACCACACCAGATGAACCCAGTCGAGTGATGGCGCATGCGGTGGTAGCAGGGGCACTGGCGCAGATGCAGGGGAATAACCCTGTTGCAGGCGCTGCCGGTGCCGCAACGGGAGAAATCGCTGCCAGCGTGATCAAAGCGCAGCTGTATCCTGATAAAAAAGTCAGCGCGCTCAGCGAAAGTGAAAAACAAACCGTTAGTACCCTATCTACTTTAGCCTCTGGGCTGGCGGGCGGCATTGCAGGCGACAGTACTGCCAGCGCGGTTGCCGGGGCGCAGGCGGGTAAAACGGTGGTGGAGAATAATTATCTGAGCAATGCTCAGCAATCTCAGAAAGCAAAAGAACTTGCCGAATGCCAAACACTGGCTTGTAAAGCCGGTGCTCAGGCGAAATGGACAGCGATAAACCTCGGTCAGGATGGCAGTTTTGCGGCAGGCATGGTAACGGGTGTCCCCGCGGCGCTGTATGAGGCAGTGGATGGCATAGTGAAAGCGGGAGCGAGTCCGTTGGAAACCTACACCTCCCTAAAAGCCCTGTTTAACAGCGGTGATGTGTTAGGTAATGTCTCTGAAGCGGTGAAGACATCGTATATTGCACGCATTGATAAAATGGAAGCGGAATATCAAAAAGCCGGTGCCAGCGGTTCATTTAATGCCGGTGTTGAAGGTGGTAAGCTGGTCGCGGATGTTGCCTCTTTAGTTGCCGGGGGGGCTGGAATTGTCAAAGGCGGTGCGGCACTGACGGAGAAAATTGCGGCTACCATTACTAATAAGCAGATTATTAAAGCGGCTGAGAAGATATCAACGGCGAAACCGGGTAAACAGTTTACGGCACCGAGGGATCTGAATGAGCAGATATTCTGGAAGCAAACTCAGTCAAATCCTAAAAGTGGTAATAAACTGGATGGTATGAATAATGATCCTCGATTCCCTAAATCAGCTGGATTCCAGAAAATGGAAGCGACTCATAAATTACCTGATGGCTCAGCGATTAGTATCCATTATCAATACAACTCAAATACTGGTAAGGCCTATGATATGAAAATCATTACTCCGCAACGCAATTCATTGCAGCCAGGGGCTTCTATTACTGAGGGAAGATAAAAAATGAGAATACAAGAAAGTGATGGTGAACTTGTTGATATATATGCAGTATACATTATCGACGGGGATGCTATGTGTTTAGGTCTTCCAAAGAATTATGGAGGTCTCCGCTCTTATAAAATGAAAAATGTCACAGTTATTGATCCTGCTCTATCAGGTGACTTTATTTATTTCCATAATAATGGCTATGGTATTTATCATTTGGCACTTATCAAAGAAAGACTACTTGATGATCTATTAGAACTTGATGAAACGGCTTACCAACGCTTCCTTGAGATCTTAAAAGCAGAAGGTCGTATAGAAGCGGATTTTTATTAACTCTAAATTGTTAGTCTGACAATCCCGGCTCTCGCCGGGATCACTATTTTAAGCCAACAACGTCACCCCTTTACACTCTACTTTAATCACCCCCGGAGCAGCTGCGGTGATTTCCACGTGTTCGGCTTGGGTGATGCCTATATCAGTTAGCCAGCTGCCGCTAATAACCATCTCTCCCTTGTCGCGCACCCAGTCAGCGCCCAGTTCTGGCTCGTTGGCTTCGCAGAGTGCATTCCATGTTTCGTTATTACCGATGTGAGTGATCCAAAGTGCCTTGTCTTGTATTAGCAGCTTAATCCGTGTTTTTGATTTAAAGCCATGCTGTGCCAGTGTTTTGCCAGAGAGAATCAGCTCAGGAAAAGCGCCAGAGGTAAAATGTCGTTTCATCTTAACCCCCAATTTTTATGTCTTTCTGATGATAATCCCCCAGCTGCTCACGCAGTAGCATTGCTTCAATCATGATGGCTAACTCTTGCTGTCTCTCTTCAGAGAGTTGTTCTGCTGTTTGCTGTCAACGCTACTTTAGATTGACCACTTTTTGCTACTTTAAAATGTCCAGTTTTTGCTAATTTTCCTGTTGGGTTTCTATTCCAGGCGCCTGGATAATATCAGTCGTTTTTATAGGCAACATGCCTGCTTTGCGTTTATTTTTGAGTCGATAGCTTTCTCCTTTAATATTCAATGTGGTTGAATGATGTAAAAGCCTGTCTAAAATCGCAGTTGCTAAAATGTGATCACCGAATACGTCCCCCCAATCAGTAAAACTTTTATTTGATGTGAGAATGATGCTCGCCTTTTCATAACGACGGCTCAATAACCTGAAAAATAGGCTAGCTTCTTCGCGATTCATCGGTAAATACCCGATTTCATCCAGTATTAATACCCTGGCATAGCACAGTTGCTGAAGTTGGCGTTCCAGACGGTTTTCTTGCTTTGCCTTCATTAAGGTACAGCAGAGTCTATCCAGAGGCATAAACAATACCCGATGCCCAGCTGTAGCTGCCTTGACAGCCAGCGCTATCGCCAAATGCGTTTTCCCTACCCCAGGTGGGCCTAACAAAATGACGTTTTCATGATGTTCGACAAACCTCAGCCCCGCCAGCTCGCGGATAATTTTCCTGTCTATACTTGGTTGGAAAGTAAAGTCAAATTGCTCCAAGGTTTTTATCCACGGCAAACGTGCTTGTTTTAACCGCGATTCCAAGCCTTTTTGGTGACGCCCGTTCCATTCCTGGGCTAATGCCTGCTGGAGAAATTCACGGTAGTTCAGTGCTTTCTTGGTGGCTTCTTCACATAAACTCTCCAACGCATCGCCCAGGTAATCCATTTTTAACCGTATCAACAAGTTTTCCATTTCCATCAGAGTAGCTCCTCATACACACTGAGCGAACGAGACGCTACTCGATTGACCTGTTGCCAAAGGGCTTGATGATGTTCTGGCACCTTTTGCCAGCCCTGCGTTACCTCCTGCAAGAGATGCGTCGCGAGCAGTTGCTCATCGCCGTAAATACGTAGCGTATTATCTAAACCGATACGAATATTAACCGCACGACCACACCAGAATGAAGGCACGCTATAGCGATTACCTCTGACATCGATATAGCTGTCCCATGCCACTTGTCGTAGGTCGAAGTAGCTGGTATCGAAATCAGTCGCAGGGAGTGGCATCAAGGCTATTTTTTCCTCAGCAAAACGATTTTCCGGTGTCTGCTTGAATTGACGAAGATGACGCTGGTCTGCCACTTTCGCCAGCCACATCGCTAGCAGTTGATTAACATGAGCGAAACTCTCAAACTGACGGTAGCGAGTGAAAAAATTGTGTTTAACATAGCCCACCATCCGTTCGGTTTTGCCTTTCGTTTGCGGTCGATAAGGCTTACAGGCGCGAGGGCTAAACCCATAGTGATTAGCCAGTTGCAGGAAGCCCGCATTGAACTCGATGTGGCCATTTTGTCCATGTTTGATAACAGCGGCTTTTTGGTTATCTACCAAGACATTTTTTACGCTGCCACCGAAGTAATTGAAGCTGCGAACCAGCGATTCATACGTGTGCTCAGCATCTTGCTTAGGGGCAGCAAAGACATGAAAGCGACGCGAAAAACCGAGCGTATTAACGGCAAAATTAACCGTACAGGCAGAGCCTGCCACCTCAACGATGATTTCTCCCCAATCGTGTTGAAGTTGATAACCGGGGAGGGTTTCAAAGCGTACCGTGTTTTTCGAGGCCCTGAGCGGACGTTTGGGATGTATATAACGTCGGAGCATCGCACTCCCACCCCGGTAGCCTTTTTCACGGATTTCCTCAAAAATAACCGCCGCATTCCAAACCTGTTCACTCAACCTTGAATCGATGTAGTCTTTAAAGGGCTCGAGTTTAGCAACCTGTTTTTTACCGCGTTTTGCTGTTGGCGGCGCAGGATAGCTAATGTGCCGTCTCACCGTTTTTTCTGAACACCCTATCTGATGGGCAATATCAACAATAAATGCCCCCTGTTGATGGCGTTGTTTTATCATGTAGTGGTCCTCTCTTCTTAGCATGCTTATTTCCCTCATGGCTTTGTCACCACAAAGGAAACTGCATTCTGGCTTGAGTGGACAAATTAAATTAGCAATTTACGGTCTTTTATCATTAGCGCTGACATTTGCAGCATTGTCCATCAACGAAGGCTGTGAAGTAATGACTAAACAGCCGTCCATGACTCTGACGGTCAGGGGTGTACCGGTGGTAAATCCCGCCTGTTCAAGCCATTTTCCCTTAAGCTTAATCTGCGGATAACGGTAGGTATCTGGAACGTAACCCACAATACTCTGGCGCAAGGCTTGGGGTGTGGTGGGTTTTGACTTAAAATGCGTGCTAGCCATAATCAACTGCTCCGTAGTTGGTGGTGGTTAGCGGTGGTTATGGGCTGCAATCCCTTAACCGCCGCGTTAAATGTCAGTTAGTTACGTGAATTATTGATCATTGCACCTAACATCTCCGAAATTATCTTCTGCTTTGTTTTTGGCAAGCTGTCTATCTCTTCTATCTGCTGTTGCCACTTCGGTACAGGTCCGCGCTTACTCTTTATTTTTTCTGGCGCTTCACCAAATAGCTCTTCCAGCGAAATCGTGAAAATCTGTGCCACAGAGGGAAGAGAAGAAACCTTAATCCTTCTTCTTCCTGCCTCCCATGCTTGTACGGTCTGTTGCGAAACTTTCAACTTCTCGGCCATTTCTGTCTGTGTTATGCCGTTTTTTTTACGCAACTGAGTAATACGTTCACCCAGTGCAATGAAGAAATCACGTTCTTCGTTGCTGATAGCCATAGCTGTTACCGATGTTGAATGTAATAGGACAGCCATAATTTACCTCACGTTTTACTACAATATGTTGTATATACTACAATAAGTAGTATATTGGTGTCGAGTTATTTTTATTAAAACCCTATTGACAAGGTTTTTAAAGGAACAGTTTTATGCCCCGTATACCAAACCATGAATTGGAACGCCTAAAATGTGATGTCAGCTTGCTCGCACTGGTTGAATCCCAAGGGCATAAGTTACGCAAGCAGGGCAAGGATTACGTGATGCTGTGTCCGTTCCATCAGGAGAAAACACCGTCACTGGTGATCAGCCCGGTTAAAAATCTGTATCACTGTTTTGGCTGTGGGGCGGCGGGGTCGGTGATTGATTGGCTGATGAAGACACAATCGCTGTCATTGCCGCAGGCGGTGAAGGTGCTTCAGGGGGAGGGGGTGGTATCAACTTCTTCTTTAGCGGCTGCGGTGCCTCAGCCGCGGTTGCTGGATGTCGATGAATCCGGCCAGGCACTGTTGAATCAGATTGTTGATCATTATCACCAACACCTTCTTTCCTCGCCGGAAGTCTTAGCCTGGCTGGAAAAGCGCGGGTTAACGCACCCTGAAATGATCCGTTATTTTAAGCTCGGTTATTCCAATCAGACGTTGCCGCAATTACTGCCCTCCCCCTCGAGCAAAGACGGAAAGGCATTGCGTGAGCGGCTGGTGAGCGTAGGGGTGCTGCGGGAGACAACCAAACAAGAGCATCTGCGCGGTTGTTTTGTGGTGCCGGTGATTGGCAGCGCGGAAAGTCATGCGGTAGCCCAACGTGGCCGGGTATTGCAACTTTACGGGCGGCGGATAGGGGTGGATAGCCAAATTAGAAAGGGCAGCGCTAAGCATCTGTACCTGCCTTCGCCGCTCAGTGGGGTGTGGAACGAGGCGGCGTTAGCGGGCTGCGATGAAATTATTTTATGCGAAGCGCTGATCGATGCCTTGACCTTTTGGTGTGCAGGTTATCGTAATGTGATCAGCAGCTACGGGGTGCAGGGTTTTAATTCGGATCATCTGGCGGTGTTGCAATCTCACGGCATTAAAAAGGTGTTGATCGCTTATGATCGCGATGAAGCCGGTGATACGGCGGCACAAAAATTAGCGCCTGAGTTGCTGGAGCGGGGTATCGAGGCCTGGCGAGTACAATTCCCAAAGGGATTAGATGCCAATGACTATGCGGTCAAAAGCGGCAATGCCGAGCATGCGTTAGGGCTGGCGTTGCAACAGGCATTGTGGATGGGGCAGGGCAGTGAGCCGAATGGGGTGTTCGCCCATGAAAAACCGATGGTAGCAGCCACTTCTTCTTTAGCTGCCTTGCCAGAGGTGGCCGCAGAACAAACGGCCAGCGGAGAAGTGATTATCCCCTTTGGGCTGCGAATATGGCGAATACGCGGCTGGCAGAAAAATCATTCGTCTGAAGTGATGAAAGTTAACGTGCAGGTCAGGGATAACGGCAGCGGGGCGTTCCATGTGGATCAGCTGGATATGTATGCTGCCAAGCAGCGCGGGGTTTATATCAAAACAGCGGCGCTGGAGCTGAGTTGTGATGAAGCGATCATCAAACGTGATCTGGGCCGTGTGTTGCTAAAACTGGAGCAGTTACAGGATGCGGCGTTACAGGCGGCATTAGCCCCCCAAAATAGCACGGTGGCGGTATCGGCTGAGGATGAATCGTCGGCGCTGGCACTGCTTAAATCGCCTGATCTCATTGATCGGGTGGTGAGTGATTTAGCTTCCTGCGGCGTGGTGGGCGAATCCAGTAATTTACTGGCTGGTTATTTAGCGGCAGTCTCGCGCAAATTAGAAAGACCACTGGCAGTGCTAATCCAATCTTCTTCAGCAGCAGGAAAATCGAGCTTAATGGAGGCAGTGCTAGGCTTAATCCCAGAAGAAAAGTGGGTGCAATACTCAGCAATGACCGGGCAGCGCCTGTACTACTTAGGTGAAACCAATCTGCAACATAAAATCTTAGCCATCGCCGAAGAAGAAGGGGTGCGCCAAGCGGCTTATGCGTTGAAATTATTGCAATCGGATGGCGAGTTAAAAATCGCCTCGACCGGTAAAGATGAAGCCAGCGGTGATTTAATCACCCGTGAATATACCGTCAAAGACCCAGTGATGCTGATGCTCACTACCACCGCCATCGATGTAGACGAAGAGTTGCTAAATCGTTGCCTGGTCTTATCGGTGAATGAATCACGCGAGCAAACCCAGGCCATTCATGCGTTGCAACGGCATAAGCAAACGCTGGCAGGGCTGTTGACTGGAAAAGAGCACGATTATGTTAAAAATCTGCATCAAAATGCCCAACGGCTGCTTAAGCCGCTCAATGTGGTGAATCCCTTTGCTAGCCAGCTCACTTTCCTGAGTGATAAAACACGAACCCGCCGTGATCATATGAAATACCTGACGTTGATCCAATCGATCACCTTGCTGCATCAATATCAGCGGCAAGTCAAAAGGGTAAATCACCGTGGCAAGCCGTTGGAGTATATCGAAGTAGAGCGATCTGATATCGCGCTGGCTAATCGGCTAGCGCACGAAATATTAGGCCGTACGCTGGACGAGATGCCGCCGCAGACAAGGAAATTGTTGGTGTTGATACAAGCAATGGTGAAAGAGCAGGCTGGGGTGCAAAGCTGCTTGGCGAATGAGGTACGGTTCACGCGGCGGGATATCCGTGAATTTACCCACTGGAGCGACAGCCAGTTGAAGAATCACTGTCTGCGGCTGGTTGAAATGGAATATCTGTTGGTACATGGCGGGAGTCGGGGTCATCTATTGCAATATCAGCTGCTGTATGATGGCTTTGCGCCAAAGGGCGTACATTTATGCGGATTATTAGACGTGGAAAATACTGTTGATAATGAGGGCAATGAAAGCAAGTCTGGCTCTGATGAATGCAAGTCTAGGTTAGCCGCCGCCCTGCCTCAAGAAAACAATCACAGAGAGGTGAAGCATGGGATTGCGTGATAAACGGCGGGAGGAGCAGGTTATCGGCGATGCCACTGATCCGCGGGGATTTTATCAACGGATGCAGCATTATCTTGAATGGCAGCGAGAGCGTAACGGCACGGCCCAGACGTTGCGTAACAGGGAAAATCAGTTGCGTCATTTCCTGATCTGGTGCGATGAGCGTGGGTTGAATCGTCCAGATGAGGTGAGCTTAGGTGCGCTGGAGCGCTATCAACGCCATCTCTATCATAGCCGTAAACCGAATGGCGAACCGCTGAGCGTCAGTACTCAGTGTAATCGACTGGATGCGCTAAAAAGCTTTTTCCGTTGGCTGACTCGCCGCCATTATCTCCCGTCTAATCCGGCAGCGGATCTTGAATTGCCGAAGAGGGGGCAATGCTTGCCGAAA
Source organism: Candidatus Regiella endosymbiont of Tuberolachnus salignus (assembly GCF_964020115.1). NCBI lineage: Bacteria > Pseudomonadati > Pseudomonadota > Gammaproteobacteria > Enterobacterales > Enterobacteriaceae > Candidatus Regiella > Candidatus Regiella endosymbiont of Tuberolachnus salignus. The sequence goes on along the minus strand of NZ_OZ026542.1, from coordinate 565,275 downwards.
GATGTGCTGAGTGTGGCCGAGGTGGAGACCCTGCTGGCGTGGCCGCCAATCCATCGGACCAAAGGGCTGCGTGACCGTGCGATATTGGAAGTGCTGTACAGCACCGGTATGCGCCGTGCCGAGCTGGTCGGGTTAACGCTACAGAGTATTCATCATGAACGGGGTACCGATTGCATATTATCATCAAGAAGATCGCTCAATAACCCCCTGTGTCAGCATAGTTGTCGCCTGTTAATATTAAGGAGAACACCATGCCGGCAAACCCCGTGCCTATCAATATCAAGCAACAAGGGTTGCTCTGGCTTCAACCTCCGTATAATTGGTCTCACCGGCAAATAGCGAAGAAGCTAGACGTGAGCCCTTCGGTTGTTTCAAGATGGAGAAACGAGTTAATGAGTGATGGCCTGTTATGTGAAGATGAGCAGTTTTTAAAGAATAACGAAGGTTGGTCGCCCGAACAGCGTTTTGCGGTGGTCATTGAAAGCGCAGTGATGTCTGAAATTGAGCTGGCCGAATACTGTCGGCACAAAGGATTGTTTGTTGAACAGGTAAAGGAATGGCGAACGGCTTCGCTCCGGGCTCATGAGCCGAAAGCCTTGAATAATCATAAAGTTGATAAAGTCGTCAAAGAATACAGACAAAAGATCCGTGAACTTGAAAAAGAACTCACCAGAAAAGAAAAGGCGCTGGCGGAAACCGCAGCGCTACTGGTATTAAGGGAAAAGTTCAATGCCCTCTGGGACAACAGCGAGGACGTCTAATACCTCTCCCGGAGCGGCTTAATATAGTTGATATGCTTAGGAATGCGATGAAACAGGGGGCTCGTAAGGCGCAAGCCTGCCAGGTCATTGGGATTTCAGTCAGAACACTGCAACGCTGGCGCAACAATTGTCACAACGCTCCCCTGGCCGACAAACGGTCAACGGCCGTTCGCAATGCCCCCAGCAACAAATTGTCTGATGCTGAACGACAGCGGATCATGGAAATCTGTAACTCACCAGAGTTTTCAAGTTTCCCTCCGAATGTCATCGTTCCGACGCTGGCTGATAGGGGAATTTATATCGCCTCTGAGTCTACGTTTTATCGCGTGCTCAAAGCGAACAAACTGTTAACACCTAGACGTCGAGAGAGAAGTTATAAACGTCCAGGCGCACAAAAAACGACAGCACCGAATCAGGTATGGTCCTGGGATAGTAGTTATTTGCCAACACCTATAAAAGGTCGGCATCTTTACCTCTACATGATGATGGACATTTTCAGTCGGAAAATTGTGGGGGCAGACGTTTTTGAACAAGAATCCGGCGAACAGGCTGCAGAGCTACTGCAACGATGCATCTGGAAAGAAAAATGCGCGGGCAAAAAAATCATTCTTCATTCAGATAATGGTGGCCCCATGCGTAGTTATACCCTGTTGGCGAAAATGTACGATCTGGGGGGAATCAGTTCATATTCTCGCCCACGAGTCAGCAATGATAACCCTTATTCCGAATCCTTGTTTCGAACGGTGAAATATTGTCCCCAGTGGCCAGCCGAGGGGTTTACTTTACTCAATGATGCCAGAGCCTGGGTAGCTCAGTTTGTGAACGGGTACAACCTTGAACATAAACACAGTGGTATCAAGTACGTTACTCCAGATGAACGTCATAGGGAGGCAGATAAAGAAATATTAGCTAAACGGAAAGCCATCTATGAATTAGCTCGAGCTAAAAAACCCGAACGTTGGAGCAAAGGCTGTCGTAACTGGAATTTTATTCATGAAGTGATGCTGAATCCGGAAGTAAGTGCTGCATAAAACAGTTTCAAGCGACAACTACATTGACAAACACCGCCGGAAAGTGATGCGCTGTTTTTGGCGAAAGACGGTCAAGGGTTCAGTCTGGACGGCTTGAGCAGCCATATTGGCAAGCTGATCCGCGAGTCCGGTGTGCGAAAAGCGGGGAGTTGTCACTTACTGCGCCATAGCATGGCCACCCAGATGTTAGAGAATGGGGCAGATACCCGCTGGATACAGGCGATGTTGGGTCATTCTGATATGAGCACCACGCAAATCTATGCAAGGGTAAGTATTCGGGCGTTAAAAGAAATTCATACGGCAACCCATCAGGCAAGGCGGGTGCAATCTCTGGAAGCTGATCTTGACAGTAAAGAGGAAAACTAAAATACTAACTATTATTAATAGATAGTAACTTAATCAGGAGCATTGCTATGCCAACCAGTGTTGCACTCAGTCCTCACTTCGAAGAATTTATTCAGAAACAAATCAATAGTGGTCGCTATAACAATGTCAGCGAAGTTATCCGAGCAGGGTTACGTGAATTGGAAGACCAAGCACAGGCGAAAAAACTAGAAGCACTTCAGTCAGCGGTTACACGAGGTATTAATAGCGGTGAAGGGGTTCCTGCAGAAGAAGTATTCAAACAGCTTCGTCATAAATATCAGCAAATGTCAGAAAATGGACGGAAATAATGGCAATGAGGGTGTGGGCTGCTATGATGTGGCGATAAGCGTAGAGTGAGCGACAGAATCAGAACATCGGGCTTGGTAATGCAGATTGACAGCGTTGTCATATGGGGTAAGCAATAGTATGCCGGTAATACTACGATTTAAGGGTTATAAGTTTTTTTTCTATTCAAATGAGGGTTATCCACTGGAGCCGATTCATATTCATGTCAGGAATTCGGGTAATGAAGCGAAGTTTTGGTTAGTACCTATGGTTCAATTGGCTCGTAATGACGGTTTCAGCGCCCGCGAGTTAAAAGAGTTGAGCTATGTGATAGAGGAAAATAAGGTGTTGTTAGAGGAGGCTTGGAATGATTATTTCTGCTAAAACAGTACGATTTGATGAATATCATCTGTGGGTTGAGTTGAGTGATGCGCGTACATTGGGCGTTCCTTTGTCATGGTTTCCAAAGTTATTGAATGCCAGTGATACAGAGCGTAATCAGTTTGAGTTGAGCGCCAGAGGGATACACTGGGAAAATCTGGACGAAGACATTTCCATTGTAGGTTTGTTAAATGGGCAGGGAGACATTACCCATCGGCCTCACCACGCCGCCTAATTTAGAGTGGGTGACAAGATGCTACAGAGTGAAAAAGTGCGTCCGGCAAAAAAATGCCGATCGACAATGAACTTAGAGGAAATTCAGTGCATAACGCCTTGTTTCATCTTAGAAAATTGTTATCCAATGAATAAGCAACAACAAAACCTGGCTAAATTACGTCGTGATGTGGAACAGGCTAACCCGCATCTCAGCGCGATCTTCGATAAAGAGAAAGAGCAGCAGCGGTTAAAAACCGCGCAGCTACTCGGGGAGATTGGCAATCAGGCGAGCGACATTGCCTGCACGGAAGGAGCGATAGCAGCAGAAAAAGCGCAGCGCAATCCGCAAGCACGTGAGACAGCAAAAGCCGCGTTGGTTGCAAAAGGCAATCTGTCCCCTACGGAGAGACAAATCACCGAACAAGCCCGTCATACCGCGATGGCTGATTACGGCACCGGCAGTGCGCTTCAGCAAGGCATGCAAGCCGCCACTGCTGCAATACAGGGGTTAGCAGGGGGAGACTTGAAATCGGCCATTGCAGGCGGCTCAGCGCCCTACTTGGCCGAGGTGATTAAAAAAAGCACGCCAGATGAAAGCAGCCGTGTGATGGCGCATGCGGTGGTAGCAGGGGCATTGGCGCAGATGCAAGGGAATAACCCTGTTGCAGGCGCTGCCGGTGCCGCAACGGGAGAAATCGCTGCCAGCGTGATCAAAGCGCAGCTGTATCCTGATAAAAAAGTCAGCGCGCTCAGCGAAAGTGAAAAACAAACCGTTAGTACCCTATCTACTTTAGCCTCTGGGCTGGCGGGCGGCATTGCAGGCGACAGTACTGCCAGCGCGGTTGCCGGGGCGCAGGCGGGTAAAACGGTGGTGGAGAATAATTATCTGAGCAATGCTCAGCAATCTCAGAAAGCAAAAGAACTTGCCGAATGCCAAACACTGGCTTGTAAAGCCGGTGCTCAGGCGAAATGGACAGCGATAAACCTCGGTCAGGATGGCAGTTTTGCGGCAGGCATGGTAACGGGTGTCCCCGCGGCGCTGTATGAGGCAGTGGATGGCATAGTGAAAGCGGGAGCGAGTCCGTTGGAAACCTACACCTCCCTAAAAGCCCTGTTTAACAGCGGTGATGTGTTAGGTAATGTCTCTGAAGCGGTGAAGACATCGTATATTGCACGCATTGATAAAATGGAAGCGGAATATCAAAAAGCCGGTGCCAGCGGTTCATTTAATGCCGGTGTTGAAGGTGGTAAGCTGGTCGCGGATGTTGCCTCTTTAGTTGCCGGGGGGGCTGGAATTGTCAAAGGCGGTGCGGCACTGACGGAGAAAATTGCGGCTACCATTACTAATAAGCAGATTATTAAAGCGGCTGAGAAGATATCAACGGCGAAACCGGGTAAACAGTTTACGGCACCGAGGGATCTGAATGAGCAGATATTCTGGAAGCAAACTCAGTCAAATCCTAAAAGTGGTAATAAACTGGATGGTATGAATAATGATCCTCGATTCCCTAAATCAGCTGGATTCCAGAAAATGGAAGCGACTCATAAATTACCTGATGGCTCAGCGATTAGTATCCATTATCAATACAACTCAAATACTGGTAAGGCCTATGATATGAAAATCATTACTCCGCAACGCAATTCATTGCAGCCAGGGGCTTCTATTACTGAGGGAAGATAAAAAATGAGAATACAAGAAAGTGATGGTGAACTTGTTGATATATATGCAGTATACATTATCGACGGGGATGCTATGTGTTTAGGTCTTCCAAAGAATTATGGAGGTCTCCGCTCTTATAAAATGAAAAATGTCACAGTTATTGATCCTGCTCTATCAGGTGACTTTATTTATTTCCATAATAATGGCTATGGTATTTATCATTTGGCACTTATCAAAGAAAGACTACTTGATGATCTATTAGAACTTGATGAAACGGCTTACCAACGCTTCCTTGAGATCTTAAAAGCAGAAGGTCGTATAGAAGCGGATTTTTATTAACTCTAAATTGTTAGTCTGACAATCCCGGCTCTCGCCGGGATCACTATTTTAAGCCAACAACGTCACCCCTTTACACTCTACTTTAATCACCCCCGGAGCAGCTGCGGTGATTTCCACGTGTTCGGCTTGGGTGATGCCTATATCAGTTAGCCAGCTGCCGCTAATAACCATCTCTCCCTTGTCGCGCACCCAGTCAGCGCCCAGTTCTGGCTCGTTGGCTTCGCAGAGTGCATTCCATGTTTCGTTATTACCGATGTGAGTGATCCAAAGTGCCTTGTCTTGTATTAGCAGCTTAATCCGTGTTTTTGATTTAAAGCCATGCTGTGCCAGTGTTTTGCCAGAGAGAATCAGCTCAGGAAAAGCGCCAGAGGTAAAATGTCGTTTCATCTTAACCCCCAATTTTTATGTCTTTCTGATGATAATCCCCCAGCTGCTCACGCAGTAGCATTGCTTCAATCATGATGGCTAACTCTTGCTGTCTCTCTTCAGAGAGTTGTTCTGCTGTTTGCTGTCAACGCTACTTTAGATTGACCACTTTTTGCTACTTTAAAATGTCCAGTTTTTGCTAATTTTCCTGTTGGGTTTCTATTCCAGGCGCCTGGATAATATCAGTCGTTTTTATAGGCAACATGCCTGCTTTGCGTTTATTTTTGAGTCGATAGCTTTCTCCTTTAATATTCAATGTGGTTGAATGATGTAAAAGCCTGTCTAAAATCGCAGTTGCTAAAATGTGATCACCGAATACGTCCCCCCAATCAGTAAAACTTTTATTTGATGTGAGAATGATGCTCGCCTTTTCATAACGACGGCTCAATAACCTGAAAAATAGGCTAGCTTCTTCGCGATTCATCGGTAAATACCCGATTTCATCCAGTATTAATACCCTGGCATAGCACAGTTGCTGAAGTTGGCGTTCCAGACGGTTTTCTTGCTTTGCCTTCATTAAGGTACAGCAGAGTCTATCCAGAGGCATAAACAATACCCGATGCCCAGCTGTAGCTGCCTTGACAGCCAGCGCTATCGCCAAATGCGTTTTCCCTACCCCAGGTGGGCCTAACAAAATGACGTTTTCATGATGTTCGACAAACCTCAGCCCCGCCAGCTCGCGGATAATTTTCCTGTCTATACTTGGTTGGAAAGTAAAGTCAAATTGCTCCAAGGTTTTTATCCACGGCAAACGTGCTTGTTTTAACCGCGATTCCAAGCCTTTTTGGTGACGCCCGTTCCATTCCTGGGCTAATGCCTGCTGGAGAAATTCACGGTAGTTCAGTGCTTTCTTGGTGGCTTCTTCACATAAACTCTCCAACGCATCGCCCAGGTAATCCATTTTTAACCGTATCAACAAGTTTTCCATTTCCATCAGAGTAGCTCCTCATACACACTGAGCGAACGAGACGCTACTCGATTGACCTGTTGCCAAAGGGCTTGATGATGTTCTGGCACCTTTTGCCAGCCCTGCGTTACCTCCTGCAAGAGATGCGTCGCGAGCAGTTGCTCATCGCCGTAAATACGTAGCGTATTATCTAAACCGATACGAATATTAACCGCACGACCACACCAGAATGAAGGCACGCTATAGCGATTACCTCTGACATCGATATAGCTGTCCCATGCCACTTGTCGTAGGTCGAAGTAGCTGGTATCGAAATCAGTCGCAGGGAGTGGCATCAAGGCTATTTTTTCCTCAGCAAAACGATTTTCCGGTGTCTGCTTGAATTGACGAAGATGACGCTGGTCTGCCACTTTCGCCAGCCACATCGCTAGCAGTTGATTAACATGAGCGAAACTCTCAAACTGACGGTAGCGAGTGAAAAAATTGTGTTTAACATAGCCCACCATCCGTTCGGTTTTGCCTTTCGTTTGCGGTCGATAAGGCTTACAGGCGCGAGGGCTAAACCCATAGTGATTAGCCAGTTGCAGGAAGCCCGCATTGAACTCGATGTGGCCATTTTGTCCATGTTTGATAACAGCGGCTTTTTGGTTATCTACCAAGACATTTTTTACGCTGCCACCGAAGTAATTGAAGCTGCGAACCAGCGATTCATACGTGTGCTCAGCATCTTGCTTAGGGGCAGCAAAGACATGAAAGCGACGCGAAAAACCGAGCGTATTAACGGCAAAATTAACCGTACAGGCAGAGCCTGCCACCTCAACGATGATTTCTCCCCAATCGTGTTGAAGTTGATAACCGGGGAGGGTTTCAAAGCGTACCGTGTTTTTCGAGGCCCTGAGCGGACGTTTGGGATGTATATAACGTCGGAGCATCGCACTCCCACCCCGGTAGCCTTTTTCACGGATTTCCTCAAAAATAACCGCCGCATTCCAAACCTGTTCACTCAACCTTGAATCGATGTAGTCTTTAAAGGGCTCGAGTTTAGCAACCTGTTTTTTACCGCGTTTTGCTGTTGGCGGCGCAGGATAGCTAATGTGCCGTCTCACCGTTTTTTCTGAACACCCTATCTGATGGGCAATATCAACAATAAATGCCCCCTGTTGATGGCGTTGTTTTATCATGTAGTGGTCCTCTCTTCTTAGCATGCTTATTTCCCTCATGGCTTTGTCACCACAAAGGAAACTGCATTCTGGCTTGAGTGGACAAATTAAATTAGCAATTTACGGTCTTTTATCATTAGCGCTGACAGAGTAACGGTAAATTCCCGCGCCAACAGGTTGGGTACGATAGAATGATTATGAGCGCTGTCCGTTGTTATCTTATGGCGTTTTGGATAACGGGCAAAGGTAGGTCTTCTTTTGCTCACGAATAAACTGAAATCTTATCCGTTTTCTTTCGCAAAGAAGACCGCCGCTTTTTTTAATATTTCACGCTCCATTAACAAGTTATTGCGCTCTTTGCGCAGACGAAGTAATTCTTCACGCTCGGCCAAACTAAGACTCACCTGTTCAGAGCCTACCGGGGAAACTCCCCCCCTTTCAGCCTTGACCCAGCTTTTTATCGCACTTAATGAAACCCCTAAACTCTCTGACGCTTGTTTGCACGTATACGCTTTTTACAGGACTCACTTTGCTGCGTCTTGTTTAAACTCCAGCGTAAATGTCAATGGCTTCTTTTTACTTTTCATTTTATACACCTCTGATTTGCAGTTTATTACAGCTCTTCAAAAGTGGCCGGAAACATTAGACCATTACAGCGCGCCAAAATATCGAGCGCATCCAAGGTCTTGACTCCCGCCCGCAGCAAGGCCGCCATATTGAGTAAAAAAGCCACCCCCTGAAAGTCTTTGTAGACTGACCAGGGTATCAGCCAGTCCAACCCTCGGCGACAGCGCCCGGTCAGATGGCTAAATGACCAGCTGATCCAGGCGGTGGCTAACATCAGCATCAACGACAACAAGATGCCGTGATCCACGACAAAATCAGCGGTCGTCCCCAACCACCAGATCCCCCCTTGCCAGGTTTCACGCGGCACCATTTTCGCCAGTTGCGGGATAAAATGCTGGCTGACCAACACCATTATTCCCACCACCGTGCCAATGAGCGCCATCGGGTAGCCCAGGGTGCTTAATACGGAGGATTTCATTTCATCGATGCCTTGTACCACCGTCATCGCCCGCCGTAACGCCTCAGGCACCCGCCCTTCCATCACCCCGGCGCTGATAATGGCCGCTTCCTGACAGGGTACCCACCGCTTCAGGGCGACATCCAGCGAGTGTGTCAGCGCTAATGATAAAAGACCGTAAATTGCTAATTTAATTTGTCCACTCAAGCCAGAATGCAGTTTCCTTTGTGGTGACAAAGCCATGAGGGAAATAAGCATGCTAAGAAGAGAGGACCACTACATGATAAAACAACGCCATCAACAGGGGGCATTTATTGTTGATATTGCCCATCAGATAGGGTGTTCAGAAAAAACGGTGAGACGGCACATTAGCTATCCTGCGCCGCCAACAGCAAAACGCGGTAAAAAACAGGTTGCTAAACTCGAGCCCTTTAAAGACTACATCGATTCAAGGTTGAGTGAACAGGTTTGGAATGCGGCGGTTATTTTTGAGGAAATCCGTGAAAAAGGCTACCGGGGTGGGAGTGCGATGCTCCGACGTTATATACATCCCAAACGTCCGCTCAGGGCCTCGAAAAACACGGTACGCTTTGAAACCCTCCCCGGTTATCAACTTCAACACGATTGGGGAGAAATCATCGTTGAGGTGGCAGGCTCTGCCTGTACGGTTAATTTTGCCGTTAATACGCTCGGTTTTTCGCGTCGCTTTCATGTCTTTGCTGCCCCTAAGCAAGATGCTGAGCACACGTATGAATCGCTGGTTCGCAGCTTCAATTACTTCGGTGGCAGCGTAAAAAATGTCTTGGTAGATAACCAAAAAGCCGCTGTTATCAAACATGGACAAAATGGCCACATCGAGTTCAATGCGGGCTTCCTGCAACTGGCTAATCACTATGGGTTTAGCCCTCGCGCCTGTAAGCCTTATCGACCGCAAACGAAAGGCAAAACCGAACGGATGGTGGGCTATGTTAAACACAATTTTTTCACTCGCTACCGTCAGTTTGAGAGTTTCGCTCATGTTAATCAACTGCTAGCGATGTGGCTGGCGAAAGTGGCAGACCAGCGTCATCTTCGTCAATTCAAGCAGACACCGGAAAATCGTTTTGCTGAGGAAAAAATAGCCTTGATGCCACTCCCTGCGACTGATTTCGATACCAGCTACTTCGACCTACGACAAGTGGCATGGGACAGCTATATCGATGTCAGAGGTAATCGCTATAGCGTGCCTTCATTCTGGTGTGGTCGTGCGGTTAATATTCGTATCGGTTTAGATAATACGCTACGTATTTACGGCGATGAGCAACTGCTCGCGACGCATCTCTTGCAGGAGGTAACGCAGGGCTGGCAAAAGGTGCCAGAACATCATCAAGCCCTTTGGCAACAGGTCAATCGAGTAGCGTCTCGTTCGCTCAGTGTGTATGAGGAGCTACTCTGATGGAAATGGAAAACTTGTTGATACGGTTAAAAATGGATTACCTGGGCGATGCGTTGGAGAGTTTATGTGAAGAAGCCACCAAGAAAGCACTGAACTACCGTGAATTTCTCCAGCAGGCATTAGCCCAGGAATGGAACGGGCGTCACCAAAAAGGCTTGGAATCGCGGTTAAAACAAGCACGTTTGCCGTGGATAAAAACCTTGGAGCAATTTGACTTTACTTTCCAACCAAGTATAGACAGGAAAATTATCCGCGAGCTGGCGGGGCTGAGGTTTGTCGAACATCATGAAAACGTCATTTTGTTAGGCCCACCTGGGGTAGGGAAAACGCATTTGGCGATAGCGCTGGCTGTCAAGGCAGCTACAGCTGGGCATCGGGTATTGTTTATGCCTCTGGATAGACTCTGCTGTACCTTAATGAAGGCAAAGCAAGAAAACCGTCTGGAACGCCAACTTCAGCAACTGTGCTATGCCAGGGTATTAATACTGGATGAAATCGGGTATTTACCGATGAATCGCGAAGAAGCTAGCCTATTTTTCAGGTTATTGAGCCGTCGTTATGAAAAGGCGAGCATCATTCTCACATCAAATAAAAGTTTTACTGATTGGGGGGACGTATTCGGTGATCACATTTTAGCAACTGCGATTTTAGACAGGCTTTTACATCATTCAACCACATTGAATATTAAAGGAGAAAGCTATCGACTCAAAAATAAACGCAAAGCAGGCATGTTGCCTATAAAAACGACTGATATTATCCAGGCGCCTGGAATAGAAACCCAACAGGAAAATTAGCAAAAACTGGACATTTTAAAGTAGCAAAAAGTGGTCAATCTAAAGTAGCGTTGACAAAATAGCAAGTGGTGCAAAAACAGCAAGACCTGTTCTTGATGAAATCATGAGAAATTTAAGAGAAGAAGACACCTTGGTTGTATGGAAGTTGGATCGCTTAGGCAGAAATTTGGCGCACCTGATTCATCTCGCGACCCAGCTTCTCGAAAAAAAAGTGGGCTTAATCAGCTTAAATGATCCGATTGATACCACTACCGCGCAGGGCCGATTGATTTTTGGTATTTTCGCCTCATTGGCTGAATTTGAACGTGAACTTATTAGAGAGCGTACGCAGGCGGGATTAAAGTCAGCACGCGCGCGTGGGCGAAAGGGGGGACGACCTAAAGGAATGACCCCAACGGCAATAGAAAAAGCGGCTATCGCTGAAGCACTTTATAAAAATGGGACTATCCCTGTTAAAAAAATTGCTGAACAATTAGCGATTTCAAAAACGACGTTGTATTTGTACTTACGCTCCAGAGGGGTTGTTATTGGTGAAAAAACAGAGCAGGTTGTTATACGTTGAGCATTATTAGATTGCATTGGGATAAATTTAATTTTTAATTCATAGTGTTAACTCAGAACGAACACTTTTGGGGGTTCCTCCAGTGCGCTGGGCAAAGCTGCACTGTTCCTGCAGGTGGAAGTCCTGCCGTAGAAGGTTAGCTAGATCACTACGTAGCGAGTCTTGCGCTACCAGAGGTAACGAAGGTGGTGAAGCGTAGACAGTGAAACATTCGAGCCGAAATCAACAGATGAACGCGATAACTCCGAAATCCCCGAGTGGTGCTGTGCCGATGGCCTTGGAGGGTCAGCAGGCCAAGGTTTCTCGATGGTTACACTAGCGAAATCCATCATGAAACACACACCGGAGTCGCAGGCGTCGGCGAGTTTGTAGAGAACAGTGTGGAACCCCGGAGATCCAGAAGGTTCTCAATGGAATGAGTATTTTAAGCACAAGTGCCAAACACGAGGCTTAAAAGAAGGCCTTCTGGAAGTCGGAGCCAGCCATAGTAGCGAAGAAGCGAGTAATGATCGTGGAGCGAAGGGCGGGCAGATAGATCGCGCGTAAGAGGGAAACAATGACCGTACTCAGCAACGACGGAACAACATGGTTAACTAAACTTGAGCGCATAGGTGAGAGAGCAGCATGTGATAAACAGCTCGTGTTCAACAACTTAGGACATTTGCTAAACAACAACATGCTGTGTGGACAATTCTATCGGCTAGATGGGAATAAAGCCGTAGGGATTGATCGCGTGACAAAGGCGGCATACGGAGAAAACCTCGACGAGAATGTTATGAATCTCGTCAAGCGGATACGCAAGGGGACATACCAACCCAAGCCAGCCAGAATAACGGAGATCCCAAAAGAAGACGGCAGTAAACGGCCATTAGCGATTTCCTGTGTGGAAGATAAGCTGGTACAGCGTGCTGTCAGCGATATTTTGAGCAGGATATACGAACCGCTATTTCTGCCCTGTTCTTACGGTTTTCGCCCGAAATTAAATTGTCATGATGCATTAAAGGCGCTACAACAACAAACCTTCCGTAACTGGAACGGGGCTATTGTAGAAATCGATATCCGTAAGTATTTCAACAGAATACCTCATAGGGAATTAATGGAATTACTGCGGAGAAAGATATCAGATAGGCGCTTCCTAAGATTGATCGAGGTGCTGATAACTGCGCCAGTAATAGCAGGTAAACAATTATCCAGCAACGAGCAAGGCTGTCCGCAAGGGTCAATTCTGTCGCCCATTCTTGCCAATATATACCTACACCATGTGCTCGATAAATGGTTTGATGAAATCAGCCGTTCATCTCTTCCTGGACGTGTGGAGATGGTGAGATATGCTGACGACATGATATTTACCTTTCAGATTCAAAGAGAAGCGGAACGCTTCTACAGAGTCTTGCCGAAACGATTGAATAAATATGGTTTGGCACTGCATGATGATAAATCGCAACTATTACCTGCGGGGCATATTGCAGCGCTAAAAGCCAGCCAGTCCGGAGAACGTCTACCGACGTTCAACTTTCTGGGATTTACCTGCTATTGGGGGAAAACGCGAAAGGGATATTGGCGGCTGAAATTTACCAGTCGAAAAGACCGCTTTGCGGCCAAACTTAAAGGACTAAGAGACTTTCTCTGGAAGAATCTGACCTCAAATAAAAGGCAAACCCTGAATACCGTCATTAGCGTTGTCCGAGGCTGGGTAAACTATCACGGCATTTCGGACAATCAAAGACGGGTTGGCCAGTTTATACACCAGAGTCGCCGTATTATCTTCAGGTGGTTTAACCGCAAAGGTGGGCGACGTCGCCTGACATGGGAAAAGCTCGCTCTGATCCTGAAAATGCTGGGTTATCCAACAAAATGGAGAACCCGATCACTGTTTCAATCTCACTAAATAGGTGTGGGGACACTGATCTATCGGGAGCCGGATGCGGTAGTTCCGCAAGTCCGGTTCTGAGGAGGGTTCGGCTGGAGTGATCTAGCCGTTCTACTCACCCACGACCCCTAGAGTGATATTTTTTATATTACAGCCCATGACAGCTAAAATGGTGGGGGATAGACTTTGCCGTGCTAAGAAGACGATAGAAAATAACCTAAGGGTCATATATGATAAAGCAGGTGTCAGTTCTTTAAAAGATTTCAGAGAATGGTGTGGAACGATAGGTTTAGATCTATATATTCCCCCTGAATTTGTAAAACCCAGAGTACAGTCTCAATCTTTTTGAGTATTTCCGCTCATTCATACACATGAAAAACTAACTTTAGGCGTTTCGATGCATCTAACTTTCTCAGCACGCTCTTAGCCATCGTTGTGTTCCTGTTGGTGAAGCTACTTCTTAGTTACTACGATCTTTTCAACTAAGATGAAGTGACGAAATTTCCGGCGGTTCCCAAGCGTATGTCTATCACATCTATTTATTAATAATAAAACGTGATGCAGATCACAGATATTGATGGCTACTGAAGTTTAGTTGTGCCTGTCTTCGCTAAATAAAATTTAAATCCTCATAAACGCCCAGGCGTGACTTTAACGTTAAAGCTTTAGGTTGGTATGGATAATAAGCTTACGGCTCTTTCAGGTGCTTTAGAGAGAAGATTATCGCTGTATTGAATGGATATCTATCTTGTTAAGTTTCTTTATTTTTTGCAATTTAAAAGAATTTTTAGCAAAACAGGTTTGTTAGACTGGCAACGCTCGCCGCAAGAATGGCCTGAGCAGAGCGAAGGCGGTTCGAGGAAGCGGAATATCATCTGGTGCTGAATAGGAACTTGGTCACTCTTTAGTTGAATAATACTCGGATGAAAATTTTGAGTTATCCACAAGAACAAGTCAGTAGATTGCAGTTAAAAGGAGTTAAAGGAAAAAATCGATGTAACCGTTTGTTAAATGGTTTTTTTTACTACCAATGTGTAAATCCCAGTTGCTTTATGTTTACAAGCTAATTGTGGAAGTCGCACAACCCCTTGTATAACGCTTTCCTAAATCTTTCATTTCTAACAGAATCAGAGTAAATGACCTACTCTTAGCAGTTAACCAATGAACATTTCGGCGGGAACATGAAAACGTTCAGACAATGCTTTAATGTGATGGACGGTTAGAGCACGGCGACCATTCAGTATATTGCTCACATTAGATTTAGATCCCAATTCTGATTCAAGATCTGCGGCTTTCAAACTATATTGATCCATAATGGTTCGAAGTACCGCGATACTACCATCCGATACATTTTCTAGCAGGCAATTAAATTCTTTAAACTTTGGTGCTGTATTTTCATATTCGGTTATTTTTGCGGTAAGAGGCTCAAATAGTGGGTTCTCTAGATCGTTTTGGTCTACTAGATATTCTATTAGCTCAAGAGCTTTTTTATACTCAGCTTCGCTATGCCCGCCACTAAGTAAGGGGATAGATTTTGCCACTTTCGAGAAAGCATTGATTATTGTATCAAGGTGCATATTATGCTTCATCGTTGCTGTAGTCATTCTTTGTACTCCCGATAATATTTTGTCAGTTTATCGTATTCAGCATGAGTGGAAATGTGTTTAACAAAAATTTTGCGTAACCGAAAATCAATGTAAGTGATTAGTCTTAATGTATTACCTGATACATCAATTACCCACCACTTATTACGATAACGGAAATTATCCAGTGACGGAATTAGCTTCTTCATTTCATCTGGACTACTGAATTGTCCTTTTTCGAGAGATCTCAACAAATCAGCAAGAGCTATAGCACAATTTGGAAATTTTCCAGCGGCTTCATTAAACGGTTGTCTGCTGATAACGTGCAATATTATTGTCTCCAAAATCTTTTTGTTTTCATCTTAAAAAGATTGTAATGCACTCCTATAAAGTTTTCAATTTGAAAACTTAAATTCAGTATATTTTTCGACGTTTACATTATCTGTCTTTGTGTTCATCTATTTTTCATCTAGATATGAAATCCTTACAGGTTTCAACGGTCAAATTTTTATAAGTGGCAAAATCGCTTTCATTGTTCGTAACGAGTGTAACTCCCAGCGCAATTGCATGTACGCCGATAAGTTTGTTGAGGTGATCTGATTTTCTCTCTCGGGTGGCAGCATCGAACAAACATACTTCGAAAAATTCAATTAACGCATCGAGATTCTGGCGCTCTCGTTGTGGATTTGAGTAAACTGATAGGCCAAACTCCAATTCAACAAATGTGATGGCAGAAATGACTACATGACTAGCTCAAATTTAAAAGCCTCATAAACGCTCAGGAGTGATTTTAACGTTGAAGCCTTAGGTTGGTATGGATAATAAGTTTACGGCTCTTATAGGCGCCTTAGAGAGAAGATTATCGCTGCATTGAATGGATATCTATCCTGTTAAGTTTTTTTATTTTTGCAATTTAAAAAAATTTCTAGCAAAACGAGTTTGTTAGATTGGTAACGCTCGCCGCAAGAATGGCCTGAGCAGAGCGAAGGCGGTTCGAGGAAGCGGAATATCATCTGGTGCTGAATAGGAACTTGGTCACTCTTTAGTTGAATAATACTCGGATGAAAATTTTGAGTTATCCACAAGAACAAGTCAGTAGATTGCAGTTAAAAGATTAGTTATGTATGAGTTAAAAGAAGTTAAAGGGAAAAAAATCGATTTAACCTTTTGTTAAATAGTTGTTTTTTTTACTGTCGATGTGTAAATCCCAGTTTTTTATGTGTAAATCCCACTACTTCATGTGTAAATCCCACTACTTCATGTGTAAATCCCACTACTTTATGTGTAAATCCCATTATTGAATGTAATCTTCAAAATGTTCTTACTGATAAATCCCAGAAAAAACACGTGTAAATAGCGAGCCAGCCAGGTGCTTCTAACACCTGGCTGGCTCTAACCCATAACCCTAGCGTAGATAGGATTCAGGCTATGGCCGATTATAATGGCAAATCGAGAGTAAACAACTTGAAAACGTTAAGACCCCGTAAACATCAGCAGATTGATTTTTTCATTGCTGATGAAGTTGATATCGTCACCTTCCGTGATGAACTGGCGAGTATGGAACATCCATTTTTTGCCCTGAAAGGTGGTATACAAGGGTGAGAGAATACAAAAATAAAAATGTTACCGTAACGGTGCGGCCTGCTGTTGAAATTGGCATAGCGACCATTTTTGATAAAGATGTTTGGATTTACACGATTTCTAAATTGCAGGAAGCAATCAATAACAACCAGCCCATTAGCCGCACAGTCTGTTTCACCCCTTATGATTACTTTATTACGACAAATAGAGAGATAGGGGGACGAACCTATAAGGAGCTGGAAAAAGCTTTAGACAGACTGCGGGGTACATCTATCACAACCAATATTTACCATTCACAGGATAAACAGGAATCAAGGGGATTTGGTTTGATTGATAGTTGGCGAATGGTGGAAGAAAAAAAAGGTAAGTTGGATATAGGGATGGTTGAAGTGACGTTACCCAATTGGCTCTATCAGGCTGTCACCAACACCAAAGTGTTGCAAATCAGTCCAGACTATTTTCGCATTCGTAAAGCGATAGACCGCCGCCTGTATGAAATTTCTCGAAAACATTGCGGTAAACAGCATGAGTGGGTGATTTCGTTGGAATTGCTGCATTTAAAAACTGGGAGCACGGCAAGTAAAGCGGAGTTTAAACGATCAATAAAAAATTTAGTTAAAACTAATGAATTACCGGATTATGAAATAGCTTATGAAGCGGAAAAAGATTATGTGATTTTTACCAATCGTAATCAAGACAGTGAAGCGGCACAAAAATCAAAACTGCGGGAAGGAGGAAAAAAAGCGATTTATGGACTGAAAAAGAAATATGGTTTTTAATAAAATAATAAAATAAAAAAATAGGAGAATTGAAAAGTGGCGAAGGTCTATCAATTTCCCCAAGGTAAAAATCGTCAGATGATGAAAAAAATGTTCAGGATTACCAAAAGAAAAATGCTTTTTAAACAGATTTTTTCTTTAATGGGAAGGTTTTTTTTCTGGTTATTTATTTGGTCTCGCCGGATAGTGGCGAGCGTGCTGCATATGTCCGTTTATTTTAGTTTATCTCTCCTTCATGTACTCCGCTATTTTCTATTTTTGTTAGGCGGGTTTTATTGCCTGATCCATTACAACCAAATCCACGGTTGGTATACGGTCAATGACTACAGTGTTGTTATCGTAGCAATTTGTATTATTACTTCTCTGGTCGCAGAGGGTCTGGTGTCCTGGTTAGACAATGCGTCACCTTTTCACCGACTTCTATTTGTACGAAAAAATGGATACGTAGAGACAGAAGGAGAAAGATAAAAAATCATATGGTGCCTCGTGCACTTGTTTACATTTTCGATGAATTAATACAATGAAAAACATAATGGTTTTTTGTTGAAAAAACCTGCAATCCTTAGTTTAATGGTGTATCTGTGATAAAAAGTAAAAATGGTAACGCGTTGATATTTCATTGACTTAAAAATGATTAAATTAATCGCATGACTAATGCGCAAAACAGGCACGTGAAGATATTGGTTTTCTATCCTAATTTATTACACTGATGTAACAGATTAAACACATGATGTAGGATAGGCAAGTTGACCCCATTTGACGTCACTTTGTTCCTAAATGTTTTCATCTTACCACGCTTCCGGAGGCTCTCGAAGTGAGTAAAGGACAAAGAAAAATTCAAATAAGAATCACAGATGATGATTTTCTAACACTGGAAAAAAAATCAACCTCTTTAGGATTAAAACCCGCTTCTTTATTGAAAAAGATAGCGGTATCTATTATTAACGGCAATGCCGTATCCGATAAGATAAAACCGTATTATTCTACCTGTTACAATAAAAAATTGAGTACAAAATTAAATGATGAACTGAGTGAAGCGCTAAAAAAAGAAGCAGCAAAAAATGGTTGGTCTTTATCTAAAGAAATGCGGTTTCGTCTCGCTTCTTCTTTGGTGGATGACCCCTCATTTTATCCCGATGAAGTGAAGGAGCTTAGAGCAGCCAGAAATGCCATTGATGTGTTAGGGCGAAACTTACATTATATTATTGTACAAAAACAAATGTTAACCATCAATGATAAGAATTTTCATGATGATGTAAAACGTCTTACTTTACTGATTGAACAGTTAAAAAATAGCCTTGAAGACCTGACAACATTTAGTATCAATCGTAAAAATTTTAGATCGAGAGGGAAGGTGGATGGAGATAAAGAAAGATAAGGAGTGGCGGATCAGGAAGGACAGAAGCGCCAGAGCCTCTAGGTCAACTCTTGCTTATAAATTTAAACAAAGTAAAGGAACATTCTCTATTCAGAGTAAATCAAGTAAAGCGATAAGGAATTATGCTAGTAAAGAAGTGATGGTGAAAATAACAGCAGGGGCGAAAACGGCAAGAGGGATAAAGAATACCATTGACTACATTAGTCGTGGATCGGAGTTGACCTTGCAAGATGATTTGGGTAAAGACTATCAAAGTAAGAAAGATAATGCTGAATTGTACGACTATATGACCACAAAATCAGATAAGCTGCGTCTCGATGGTTATGAGTTAAAATTAACTCATAACATGATGTTCTCGTCTCCTAAAATAGCGAGTGTTTCCAGTGATGTTATGCTTGATACTGTTAGAAAAACATTAAAGGAAAAATACCCGGATAATCGATTTTTTTTAGCGTATCATCAAGATATGAAAAATCCCCATGTTTATGCCGTATTACGGATCCCTGATAATCAGGGAGAAAGAATTAATATCAGAAAAAACGATTTGCGTGAAATGAGAACGCATTTTGCTGCGAAGTTACAAGCATTGGGGTATGACGTTAAAGCAACACATAAACAGGATTTTTCTTTGAAAAATTTAATTAAAAGTGAGCCTGATAACCTGAGAAACCGGTATGAGGTGGTTGATTTTGGGAAAACCAATTATCAATTTGATATCAAAAATAAAGAAGTGCCATTTATCAAGTATCGGACGTTGAAAAGTCAGAAAGAGGTCACTATTTGGGGTAAAGAGCTACAGCAAGAAATGATTCGTGAGCGCATTATGAAAGGAAGTTTGATTAAAATAAAAAAGGGAGGGGTCACTAAAGTAAAAGTCCCTATTTTTAGCGAGGAGGGTTCAATTTTAGGTTATAAGGAAGCGAAAAAAAATCAATGGAAATTAGAAAATTTAGAGATAACTGGTATTGATAGAAATGTTATACGGGAAAAAGAAGAGATACTTTTTGATACTAACCGTCAAAGCACGCAGCTAAACAAGAAGAGGGAATTTACGAAAAATAAGGCTGTTATTTTAAAGAATGCGATCAATCAGGATGAAGAAAAACGGCGATTTGGCTTAGGTTTTAGCTTTGGTAAGCGATGAAAATTTAATCTTGTATTCAATGGTCTGTAGCAGAGTAGTGTGTGTTAGTATACGCTATACGTATAACGTATTTGGAGGTATCATGCATAAGAAAATGACGATCACTTTAGATGAAGAGGTATACGAAGGATTGTATAGGACGATTGGGAGAGGTCGGATGAGTCAATTTATTGAAGGCTTAGTCCGGCCTCTCGTATTGGATACGGTATTAGATGATGGCTACAAGGCAATGGCCGCAGATAAAGGCCGTGAAGCTGAGGCACAAGAGTGGTGTAACGCTCTCGTAAAGGACATGGTCGATGAAAAGAGGTGAAGTTTGGTGGGTAGAATTCGATCCAGCTTTGGGTAGCGAAATTCGTAAAACTCGCCCTGCGATTGTTGTCAGTAATAATGCTGCCAACCGGCATTTAACAAGAGTTGTCGTCGTGCCAATGACCAGTAACATTGACCGCCAGTATCCTGGTGAAGCCTTAGTGACAGTAAAAGGAAAACTTGGAAAAGTTATGGTTGATCAAATTATGGCAGCAGACAAAGTCCGATTAAAAAATCAGATAGGTAGCTTGTCAAAATCAGATGTACTTTTGGTAGAAGAAGCTATTAAAGTACATTTAGGATTGGCAAAATAAATATCCATAATATATTTATTGAATATATTATGGATATCTGTTGAGGTTCACAGTCCAGTGGACGAAAATGGGCTCCGTTTGGGAAACGGAAAATATTGTACTATAAGGGCTTCCCCGTTGATTAGTGCTCTAATTTCATGCGCTAAGTGATAAATGTAATAACCTGCCCTTAAAAGCGTAATTACGATTTAACGTATTTACTGATAAGTAGCTCCCTTACCTCATCAGCAATTTTTGTACCGCGCATGGCACATTCAGCTTTGATCGCACGATGTAGGCTTTCTGTGACATCAATAGTAAGCCGTTTCATTTTTTCTTTTTCGGGTAATTCTCTGTTTTTAACCCACTCGTCTGATTTGTCTGGTAAGATTTTTGTTGATGGGCGGATTCCAAAAGAAATTTTTTTTCCAGTCATTGCGTAAACTCCTTAATTTCATTAACCAGATTATCGATTTCTTTTGCAGCAGGCCCTTGAGCATCCATCTCATAAACAGCACAGCCTTTCGCCGCTGCTTCAGCAAAGATTACCCGCTGAGTGACACAACCTCGTAATACAGGAGTATTATACTCTGACAATGCCTCACCGACATCACGTCCAATGGCTGTATTTGCGATTTTACGATTAACCACAAATGCAGATTTCAGTTTTTCTTTATAAATCCGCGCTTCATTTATAAGGGTAACTACTTCCTCCGCTGCCCATACATCATAGGGGCTTGGCTGTACCGGAATTAGCACAAGATCGGCTGCCATAATGGCAGAGCGAGCCAGATCAGTTACTCGAGGGGGGCCATCAATAATAACGTAGTCAAAACCTTTGCTGATTTCTGCTACTTCCTTATGAATAGTTTTTCTAGGCAACCCAATGACAGTAAATAATGGTTTATCTTCTCTTGCTGTAGCCCAATTTAGTGAACTACCTTGAGGATCGGCATCAATAAGCAGTACACGATTGTCCATGCGTGTAAGACTTGCTGAAATATTGACACTTAGTGTTGTCTTGCCCACGCCTCCTTTTTGATTCAAAACAGAAATTATCATTTGGCGACTCCTTGTGTGCGGAAGATATAAAAAAATACAGAATTCAGTATATACGATAAAACACTTTTACTCTTATGTGTTTGTACGATTTTACGATTATTTTTAATTACTGCATTAAGGCTTTGACGCTGAGTAGTACTGAAAAACACTATAAGTCAGCACTGGCCTGCTTTTTTATTTGGAGAGCATAAAAAAGTGTGGGGCAATCATCCAAATCATTCCCCATTGACGATAAAATCACTGACATTATTTTAATGCATCTCAAGATACTCTTGATCTACTTCAAACACAGTTTCATGGTGAGCTAAAAGAGTTATTCAGATCTAAAAATCGATGAAAGCACTGGATTAGTGGGATAGGATTGCCCCACACTTTTTTATGCTCTCCGTTTTATGGGGTATTGATGGTAATTTTGATTTCTCAGTGAAAATGGCTGGAGAGATATTTAGAACAACAGACCATTGTGGCTCAATAAAAATTGAGCATGAAGATGTAAATCCAATGTTTGTTTATTACTCTCTGCATGCTATAAGAGAAGAGAATAGACTTGATCGTGAATTAAGAGCAAATCTAAAGAATATTCAAAAATTTAATATTAGATTTCCTATTAAAGTTGATGAAAATAAAAAACCTGTAATTGTAACCTTGAAGAATAAAAAAACTGGCAAAATGGAAGAATTCAATGTATTAGATTCTGAATTGCAGCAGAAAATAGTTGAATATTACACGGAGTTTGAAGAAGTGAAGGCTGAGATTTATCGTTCTGCTCTGCATATTAATGGCTTGGAAATGGAAACTATTAAAGATTGATTATTATTAGTCTGGCCGAGTACCTAGACACACTCGGCCAGACTAGAGTAGTCTTGGCAGGAATTATAATCGGGTCAGAAGTTTAAATTTATGCATTCTGGTATGGGGTCAAAAATGAGGTCTTTTTTGTAAATAAAAGTAATTTAATCATTCTATATCAAGGAATTAACTTGCTTTTGTGAGTCCGGCCTTCGCACCACTCAATAGCAGAATAGTAAAATAGTAAAATAGAGCTTTGTCGAAAATTTCATAAAAAGTTAATGGCGTCAGGTAGTTAGGCTGATAACGAATAAAACGGTTTCTAGGTTGGCATCTCTCTTGCCTTTTTCTAGCTGTCTTTTTTTTAAGCATCCGATTTTTTATCCCACCGACTACAATACCTTTTATTTTGCTTAAAGCGCCAGACAACTCCAAGCAACGTTCATGAAAACGCCCGGAGCGGGTGATTGGATGCAACTAATGGTTGATAGGGACTCGGCGCGCGGGAAGCCGAGTGATTCAGTGATGGCAATCTTTCCGTCGATTGAAAAGACGCCATTGCGGCGGTGAGTTGATCAACACGGCCTAATTGATCGTCTTTGGCTTGTATAGTGTCTATGCCACGCTCTCCAAATCTTGCTCGGCTGATACCGCTGGACACATTAAATAGCTGGAGTTGACCTTGTTGGTCCACTATCAGCTGCCAGCCATTATCAGCGGGGCTTAATGCTGTCTGTGTGGCGATCTCTTTAAGCAATACACTTAAAGCTTGTGGAGAGGATCCCGCGATTTGTAGCTTCATTCCACGTTGAGCAGTGGCCTCAATATTATCGATCTGTAAGCCAGAGCCTGATTGAGTATCATAAAGCACCCATGCGTGACCACTGTGTTGTAATGACAAGCCCGTTTCATTCACAGAATCAAGCCAAATAACGGCATCATTCGCCTGATCATCGATCACGATCTGCGAGTAATGACGCAGGAGTGTGTCGCTGAGCCGATAGCGCTGCTGGGCAGCTGAGCGATTTTGGATAATTAGGCTGTGACCCCCCTCTACTTGTGGCAGCCCAATTTCACCTGACGCACTGCCCTTACTCACCTCTAGCAGCAAATTGCCTTGCTCTAAGTGGATAAAATCATAATTTCCTATTTGAGTGGTGTTGTTATCCTGTACTGACCAAAGCACACCCGTCGTCTGGTCATGGATATATCGGGCGGTTTGCCCAGCAACCTGCCCCACGTCGTTGAGAATATGCAGGGCGTTAAGTGCCGGGGCGCGGAGAATTTTTTGCTCTTTACTGAGGTACCACGCGGGGGCCTGGTCGGCTCTGGCCAATAATCTGGTGACCGGAGACAGCTGATAATCGCGTCTCATCGCTTCCATTATCGCGCTGATTTCGGTATCTTGGCGCCCATTGATCTGCAAGGTGGCCACCGTCGGTTTATCCTGAAGCCGAGCATTTATCGGTAATATTACTGTAGCACCATCAGCCGTTTCCAAGCGAAGCGTATCGTCCACTCGCACTGCACCAGTATATTTATGGATTGAAGGCAGCATCGTTGCATTTTCTGCCGGTGTTAAGGGCACTAATTGTTCATTTAACGTCAACACGGCGTCGGAGACAGGCTGACGATATAATCTTTGGCTATCCATATCAAAAAGCCATGCTTGACGTGAGTCATGCGTTAATCCGAGATAATGTAGTCTATGCTTCGCGTCAACATTCGAGCCGCTCTGTACTACCCGGCCAGCCACGCTGTCGTACCATGCTATCACGGGGTAGCCAGCGCTGTCTTGTATGCCTGGTAGTAATAGGTTGTTCAATTTGTGCGGAGTAGAACCGCTTAACTGTTCCAATCGTGCCATTAACTCTTGCCGATGAAGGTGCAGCCACTCTGGCATCAATCCCGCTAATTGTGCACTACCTTGATTGTTAAGCAACCACAGCACGCCCTCATCAGTGAGGGCAAAAGCCTGCTGATTTTGTTTGAAGACGGATTTAATATTGTCTATATCCACCAAGGTCGCTGGCGTGCCCGAGAGCCCATTATTTTCTTGAAAATAGAGATGGTGGGCTGATTGACTATAAAAATAGTAGCCAGAGTTATCTGTAGGGGTCACGAAAGCCAGCTCGATATCCTGTAACATTACCGGTAAATTAGCGATGACGGCGGCTTGCAATCCCTGTTCGCCGACGAATAACCAGCAGCGTTGCTCCCGGTTATTCTGCTTGCCAGAAACACTTACCACTGGGCCGATTACACCTTTAATCTGATGCTCAGTGGTGATGAATTTTTCTGATGGCGCGAACCACCCATGGTCAGCCAGTTGAGCGGATAGCTGCTCAAGACTTTGTTGGCTCATATTTTCCAATGGTGCATTACTTGCAACCTCGAGCAGTTTCAGCGCGGTGGCTTCAACCCGATAGGTGTACTTTATGTGGTAGTCACCTTTTGGCTGCTCAATCGCCAAGTAAAGCTGACCATTACTGTCCTGCCACATGCGACTCTTGAGCTGATTTCCCTGACTTTTTTGATGTTGATCAAAGTTCATCGGCAAGTACTGCTGCACTATTTTTCCATCGGCGATATTCACTTGCCAAATATCGGTGCCGCGGTAAAACCACGCTTTATCACCTGACACCTTCGACAATTCAGCCGTACTGAGAAACTCACTGGCCTCGGGGTTATTGGTATAAATAAAGCGATCGTGGCTGACATCATAAAAAGCGCGGCCTACCTGATGTGTTGTCGATTCTGAAGCGGCGGGACGATAATGCTCTACCGGGATCAGTGATGTATTCGCCGTGCCATCTGAGTGATGCGTCAATAATTTGAGACGCTGATGTAAATCTTGCCAGTCAGCCATGTGACTCTCATCGATTTTCAGCAGTGTTTTTTTCTTGTTTGCCAAATCAATAACAAAGCAGGTATTGTTATTGTCTATCACCGAAATCATGCCTTTCAGTTGCGAGTCGAGAGTAATGCGTACGTCTCCAATCTGGAGATGATCGTCGTAGATATCGATATTAACCGCACCATCCTCAGCACCACGCAGTGCACGCGCATCCAGTCGCCAGCGGGTGGCCGGATTGTCTGACTGTAAAGAGAACGCACACCCTTTCTGCAGGCTAACACGGTATTCAGCGCCATCACCCATCAGCTGATAAGACAATGTCCCGTGAATGGCATCTGGCAACAGCGGCATAATAATATCGCGATCCTGGGCATCTAAAATAACTTTAATCGGCGTGCTGACAAATTCGGGGGTAATTTTATAAATAATTCGCTCGGAGGGGAAAGCATAAAAGTCATAGTCGAATCGCCCGTCTTTCTCTAACCGACGCAGAACATCAAAACCACGGTCATGGCGGCCAGTGCAAAAAGGCAGGAACATATAGTCATAACCGATGAATGATTTGGGTGTCATCGGTAAAATCAAGAAGCCGTTATCTGGCGTAAAGCTGACCTGGGCTATGGTATAGCCAATGCCTTCCCGGATATTGACCGCCTGCATTTTATCACTATTGTAGGATCGTCCTGGCCACCAGGCAAAATAATTACTTTCCCCTGAACCAACAGATAATTTAGGATCGTTGCGATAAAAATATTGGCTATCAAAGGTAAGCTGCTTATTTTTCAAATCCAAGGTTTGGATCACCGCACCAGGTATGGGCTCTAACAAAGAAGAGGTGCTACCGTTAGTCAATTTTTTTTCTACCCGACGGTAGCCCCCCTGTTTATAGGCCGCATCCAGGTCGGCAAAATAATTACCTACCGCCTCCGCTTTAGCGGCAACTTTACCAAAGGCTTCAGCTAATCCAGTAAAACCAATGCCTAAACCGGCCAGCGGTACCGCTAACGCTCCGGCGACCCCTCCCACGGTCGCCGCTCCGGCTACGCCGGCATCAGCGGCGATGCCCGAACCGATACCGACTGTACTGCTGGTAAAACCGGCTACATCAAAAGCTAACTGCGTGCCAAAAACCGCTTTTTGTGCAGCATTTTGTGCATGCGCCAGTTCAGTACCGTCAAGTACCACACTGCCCAAATTTAACACTATCCCCACTCCACTGCTAATCTTGCCCAGCGATGACACCCCACTGCTTACAGCTTTACGTTCACTGACCACGGCCTGATACAGCTTGGAGATTTTGGCCATATCTTCTAGCGCGCCATGCGCCATTTGCGTCAACCCCACATAAGTGTGCAATTGCAAGGCGGTATTCAGTGTACTCGGCATGGCATCACCGGCGACAGCAGTACGGCTTTTGTTAGCAAACCAAGGGATCAGCGTTTTGACGATAATCCCGGCATTCAGGCCATCAATCGCCTCAACATGAGTGAAATCTGCAGACGAGGCGTCTTTCTCTTTGCTCGCTTGATATTGCTGACTGACGCTGGCCAATTCTCTATCATAATGCTTAATGAAATCGATGATCCTGGAGTCATTGAAAGTAAGTTTACGGGTTTGATTGCCGGTTTGACTTACCACCTCTATCGAATAGCTTTTCGGGCTTGCCGCTAATGATTTTCTGTTCCTATCCCTTTCTGTTAGGCTACTCAATACTGGCAACCATTTATCGGCCTGCAAATGGTTACTACGATATAGATTTGTCATCGCTTGTTGAAAATTTTCTGCCAACTCAATAGAGTTCAGTAACTCATTTTTTTCATTTAATATATTGGTATTATAGTCTTGTCCTAGTACCTTTCCTTGCTTATCCCAGCGTAGAACCACCTTATCTGTGCTAATTTTACGCTGCCAGTTGCCTTGATGATCCTCGGTGATTTTTTCGCCATACTGATTCACATCTACCCGCACGTGGCGAGCACCAATATCGGCACGGATCCCCTGTTGACTGAGCGCCGTGCCGAATTGGTAGGCATAACCGCGTTGGTTATCCTGATCGGTCAAGGAACAGCCAACCAAACTGACGTAGGTCGGATCCAGATCCTGGCTCAGGCCAGCATGATTGATACGCAAAGCAGCACTTAATTGCTTGATGTTCACAGCCAACTCACTCGCCGTACGCCCACCCAGTGTCTGGTGATTACGCTCACCTTCACCACCCCGACCATGACCCACCACTTGCCAGCGCAGCTTGCCTTGCAGCCGGGAGGGGTCGCCATATACCACTCGAGGGTGGCTCTTTGCATCAAGCTGCACGATGACGGAGAGCTTAGGGTGTTTACCCGCCAGCCCTTGCGCAGCAGCCAATACTTGCACATCATCTTCCAATTGCAGAATTATTTGGCCAGCAAAGTCCATCGTGCCACCGTCTTGCTGGATGGTCATATCAGGTATGACCCATTCGTTGACAGGCCGTTGATTGACTTCCGGCACCGCGGAACTTAACCCCATCTCGTCGCGGAGAGAAAGGGAAACCTCATTTAAGCGTTCACGTTGCAATTGGTATAGATACTGTTTATCAGCGTATTTATCCAACATCAGCATTTCAACTAACTGTTCCTGTCCATCGGCATTGGCTGCCTGAACCACCTGCTTTACTAAATCGATCACGGCCTTCACCTGAGGGTGAGCGGCGGATAAATCGATTAATTGTTGATAGGTATAGCCTAGGTGCAATGATTGCGTGGCTTCATTGAGGAAGGCATTAACTAACATACCGGATGCCTGCGCCTGTAACAGCAAAGCCTGAAGTGGATGATATTGCTCACCGAGTGAGATATGGAAAGTCGGCTCAAAGCTGAGATTATCCACTGTTGGGCCGTTAAAACCTTGCAGGGATCGGCAGTAGGAATCATTTTTTAGCTTACTGAGCATAGACTCTGTAAAAAGTGATCTTATATCGGAATCTTGTGCGGCTATTTTCAGGTAAAAAAAGGCCCCTAATTCTGGTTGATTTTTCATCCATTCTTGTAATCGATTAGTCAAATCATGCTCCGCGGAAAGGAAGAAATATTTAAAGAGCGCATTATTAATGCTTTTATCCAACCCTAAAAATACCTTATAAGCGGGTAAATCACGCGTAACACCGCCTAAAACTCCGATATCATGACTTAAGCGCATAGCCGCAGCTATACGATTTTCAGGGGTAGCCGATTCATCTTTTACTGTATCAAGAAATTTCATTGAATCTTCTAATATCCCCGTTTCATCAGCAGCCGTTCTCGGCCACAGCTGTCTCTGCAGTGATATTGCGGCAGGTATTTCATTTTTCGACATCAGATCACAAAATAGAACCAATCGAATCATTTCCTCATCTTTCCGCTGGATGGCCGTTGTTAATAATTGGTTTAGCATCCGTAACCGGATTATGAATTGAGAACCATCACGATAATGCATTCCCATTCCTATTTTTCTTTTCGTGATATCCAGTAGAGCACGCTTAACATCGATAGATAAACGGGGTATTTCATTAAGCATCCGATAAAGATCCGGGTCATTTTGAGCTTGAAACCCCGCGGCATAAGTGTTGATATACTGCAACGCACCTTCACTACCCATTTTTTCTAACCATTGGCCAACCTGACGGGGAAGGACTTTATGTAACAAAATAGCTGCTGGGATGGAAGATAACTGTTTTGCAGAAAGCGTTGAAATAAAAGAGATAAATCGATTAACAGTATATTTACATTTAACGAACCACTCATGATGTGCTTTAGCGAAGTCAAATGCTTGTGAAGCATCAAACTTAGCAAAAAATGTCTCTAACTGATCTTGGCTCATCCGCTGCAAATAAAAAACGTCGGTTTTAAGGAGAGTGTCTATGGAAAGAGGCAGAAGGTAATCGAGCAATGGGTTAACATTAAGTCGATTGAACCAAATGACGTGGGATTGAGCATAATCCATCCTCAACTTAAGAGACCCCATACGCTGGAAAAAAAGAGTCAGTTCTGGATCCGTTATCCGATATAACAAATCGGGAGGATTTTCCGTCAATGATTCGCCAGAAAGCTGCAAAATATGCGGTAGCAATGGATTATCCGGGAAATCAGACAATAACCACTTGAAGAATTCCACATTCTTTTGGGCGTATTGCAACGCTTTTTCAGAGCCTAATTTGGCAATAAAAGTGTCCAAATCGGCGCGATACATGTTTTTCAAAAAAGTTGAAGGCACGTTAACCAGCTGGTCGCTGGGCAGCTGTAACGAAAAGGCGACCAAGGGATTGGGATGAAGATCTTCAAACCAATCAGCATAATGCTCGATATAGCGAGTGATCGTGTTAATATTAGCCATCTTAGTAAAAAAATTGACTAATTCATGGTCACTTATCCAACCCAATAACCTGGGATTAATCTCCGCTAATTGGTCGCCAGAAAACGTTAAGATATAAGGCAACAATGGATTCCGCCGTTGATTTTCCAGCAGATTTTCGAACCATAGTTCGTGTGATTCACAGTACGTTATCACCCGTTTTAATTCGCCCATCCCCTCAAAAAATTGTTGCAAATGGGAGTAGGTCATGAGACGCAAAAAATCGGGCAGGATGTCTGTCCGTTCATCCCCTTTCAGACGCAAAATAGCCGGTGTGAGAAAATTAGTTTTTAATAATACCTCACCGCTGTTTTTAAACCACTCTTTATGTGTTTTTACATAGCGCAGCAGCTGATCGCCCCCCCCCAGTTTGGCGGTGAAAGCGTGCAGCTGGCTTCCATTCATCCGGTACAATAACCTAGAATCAATCTGGGCCAATTGATCATCGGGTAAGGCGAGGAGAGTGGCGATTAAAGGATTGTGGTCTAATTTAGAGAACCCATCGGGATGAGCCTTGGCATAAGTAATGCCGTTATCATAACCCAGCTTTGCAAACAAGGCTGTCATCTGTGCCGAGTTTGCTGCCTGTAATTGCTCAGGCTTAATCCGCTGAAAGAAGGCCTTAAAGTCGTCGTTAGCGGGTGCTTGCTCAAGCAGGCGGATAAGTTGGCCAGATGCCATCTGATCGAAAGAGATAGGCTCAGGAAAATCCTGAATACGGGGCTCACTGGTAATTGTTGCTGAAGGGATGTTGGGATCTTTCTTTTCCAACCAAAAGAGATCACCGATCTGCTGTAATTTATTATTTTTACCCTCTTCCTCAGTGAGCGTTGGTATTGCCCAGTTGATGGGCCAGCTGCTGCCTAACGGTATCTCGTTAGCGAGTTTTTTGGCTATCGCCACCTGCAGTAGAGTAGGATCCTGCCGTATCTGCCAACTTACATCGTCGTCATCAAACGATATCACCGCATTCATAACGTTTCCGTAGATCGCTTCTTGCGAATCTATCGCATCGGTTACCAGTTTATGGTCATTTGTATTCTCGCCGACAATTTCACGCAAATTATTTTGATATTTTTCCGCCAAGTGTGCGGTAATGCTATAGGGCGTCAACGCCTCATGTAGGGTTTTCTCAATGGCCGCATGATCGGTAGTACTCACGGAAATATTGTCTACATACTGATCAGGTTGATGAGGAATATTTAATAGCTCACTAAACAGATTCATATACATTGCGACAACGTGCACACTATTGTTTTCGCTAAAATTTTCTAGAAAATCATACTGTTGGTTGATACTTTCACGGTTATCCCATACATACTGGGTGATAGCTAGCTCAGCCAGTTGCTGTTTGACCACTTGCATTCTTTCTGATAGCGTCCCGACGTTCCCACTCAGCTGGAGCCTCGTCTTGACAATGTATGAACAAGCACCATCAGAGCACTGCAAAATATTGGTTGCCAGCTCACGCAGGGATGTAATTTTGTTCTCCTTGCTAGTTTCTTTGCCCTCTAGAAGCTGGGCAATCTTCTCCACGGCTTGTTTTGCCTGGTAGTAAAGATGACTATCATGATCGAGGGTATTGCTTTTAAATATCTTTTCTTTAAATGAAATAAACTGTTCTTTTGCGGCAACATCAGTCCCATCATTTACCGAATAGACAATGTTATTTTCATCCGAAAAAGCAATCAGTTGATCGATAGCCCGCTCATATTGCTCTTTAAATAGCCCATAATCTGTCGATTTTTTAAACGCCGTTACTTCACTTTGATTTTTTTTCTGATAATAGACTGCATCAATCTTTACCTTAGTGGAAGTCGAAGCCACCGGCTCTTCATTATGATTTGGCATCACAGTTATCCTAAATTTTAATAATATTAAAAAATATATTTAAACTATGTATGTTTTTTTGATTTTTGCAAATACAGGGTCAATAATTGAGAGCTTATTATTCAGAATAACGATTTTATCACGCCTTATTATTGTATGGCATAGGTGGTATAAATTGATGTATAATACTGAGATGACCTATCCATTAAAATTTCGCCAACATGTCTTGGCTATTAAAACGCAAGAAAAGCTCACTTATGCCCAAACAGCGACACGTTTTTGTGTGGGGACAGCGAGCCTGATGCGCTGGGCTAAACGCATAGAACCTTGCCTGACTCGAGATAAACCCGCTACCAAAATAAACCAAGCGGCGTTAATCCTTGACGTAGAAACCTATCCTGACGCGTCTCAATACGAACGCGCTCAACGTATGGGGGTTAGTGCTCGAGGTATCTGTGATGCGTTAAAACGTGCCGGGTTTAGCTATAAAAAAAACATTTTATCATCCCAAAATCGACGTCCAAGCGCGAAAAGATTTCCAAAACAAGCTCCAGGCCTATGAAGCCTGTGATACCCCGATAATTTACGTGGATGAAAGCGGTTTTGCCCATGATATGCCACGTCTTTATGGTGATTCAATGAAAGGTAAGCGCTGTTACGGCCAACACGATTGGCATGCCAAAGCACGTACTAACGTTATTGGTGCCCAGCTTAACGGAAAATTAACCACCGTTTGTACCTTCGATTGCCATATCAACAGCGATATTTTTCATGCCTGGGTCATGCAAGACTTACTACCAAAATCTCCCCAAGGGGCTGTCATCGTAATGGATAATGTCAGCTTCCATAAACGTCAAGACACCCAGGCTGCTATACAGAAAGCCGGCTTTATTCTCGAATATCTTCCCACTTATTCTCCTGATATGAACCCCATTGAGCATAAATGGGCTCAAGCAAAAGCCCTTCGCAGAAAGCGCCAATGTGATATCCATACCTTGTTTTCTGCACCTTTATTTTAAATCAATTTATACCGCTTATGCCATAAGCCAACAGCCAAAGGGGGAAGACCGGCAAAACCTTTAGAGGTGATGCTGCGGATTTATTTTTTACAAAATGGGTTTAATTACGCTGATTTATCGATGGAAGAAGCGTTATATGACATCCCCTTACTACGTCAATTTACCGGTGTCTCCGTCGATGCGATTCCCTCCGATCCCACCATTCTGCATTTTCGACACTGGCTGGAAAAACATCATTTAAGCGAATCATTGTTTGAAGAGGTCAATGCGCATTTAGCTTCGTGTGGGCTGTTTATCAAACGGGGTAGTATTGTTGATGCTACGATCATTCATGCACCCAGTTCAACTCAAAACCGGCAAAATGGCCGCGATCCTGAAATGAAAGCCACCCGTAAAGGCAATCAGTGTTACTTTGGTATGAAAGCGCATATTGGTGTGGATGCACAGACGGGTCTGGTGCATTCCCTGGTAGGAACCTCGGCGAATGTAGCCGAGGTAACGCAAGTTCATCACCTTCTTCACGGCCAAGAAGAGGTTGTCCATGGTGATGCCGGTTATAAAGGCGTGATGCGACGCAGTGAACATCAACATCGTGCGGTCATCTGGCACATCCCCCGACGGAGGGTATTGGCCTTGCCCGGGCAGGAGCAGCAGGTATGGGAGAAACATCGGCATCGGCAAAGTCTTATTGCGAAAATCCGGGCTAAGGTTGAACATCCCTTTCGGGTGTTAAAATGTCAGTTCAACTTTAGAAAAGTGCGCTACAAGGGCTTGGCAAAAAATACCGCGCAGTTATTCAGCTTATTTGCTTTGACCAATCTCTTTCTCGCTAGAAAAATCCTGCTCTGTAACCCCTGATTTTCCATTGATACTGAAAAAAAGTGTATCCGCCGTCTCTTATACCGTAAAAAAAGAGTGCATTGATTTTCTTTTTTATTACATGACTTTAAGAATTAACGCTATTAGCTCAAAATATAGCATTCATTATCGGTTTTTCAGGGCTTCCATAAGGAGATCGCGAGGAAACTTTCTCGCTCTCATCGAACGATAGAAAATAATTTATGCAGGATGTACCAAAAATCGGCAGTCAGTTCCTTGAAAGAATTTAGAAAATTTTGCCAGAAAACCGGATTTGATCGTTATATTCCACCTGAATTTATCCCGCTTGGTATCCAGTTTATTGAAAATAGGGAGGCGTCATTATGAGCAATCGACAAAGTAGAGCGAGAAACCGAGAATTAAGATATAAGATATTAGATAAAAAGAGAAATGAAAATAAAAAATTATTTTATAAATTAATAAATTGGCTAAAGAAAAAAAGAAAGCCAGAAAATCGCTATTTACCAAATATAAAATAAAACGCCTTTCCTAGAGGTATAATAAATTATTCACTGTTCGTGATGAATATAGAAAAGAGAAAAAAAGAATAAGTGCTGAAAATTTGCGATGCGCTTCGCAGATTATAAAAGGGATGAAGGATTTATTTTAATAATAAGATATAACGTGAAGCAGTCATGCGCTGCACGGGAAATCCTTGCCGTTTTATTACATGAAGACATTTTTATTATTTATTCGTGTTTAACGCAGGGCTTTGTATTGGGGTCATTTGACGAAAGGGGTAGAGTCGAGATGTGGCGCGGTAACTGGGGTGCGTTTGGGAAACGGAGCCCATACAAGAGGACTGGAGCTTATCAGACATATGTCACCCGTGGCATGGCAACATATCCTGTTAAACGGCCATTACACATTTATCAGTGACGGGAAAAAAATTGACCTGGATGCAATGATAGCGGGACTTAAGCTGGGGTGACAAAATTTCCGGCGGTTCCGGCGTACGTGTGCCACGAATGCACCCGGTGGCCAATAAAGGGTGCAATGCTGTGTGAGAGATGAGGGTCGGCCCCTCGGAGGCGGTGACCAGACGCAGCCTTCAAACTACCCTGAGCTGCTGCCGTTAAGAGCGGTGGTGGTGAGCGTCAGGGAAAAGGCGCAGTCTGATGCGTCATGTGAGTGTTGTGAAGATGAACGAGAGTGAACTGTAGATGCAGTGTCGAAAGGAACTAGATGATGTCAAAAGCGCGCTTTCTACGCGGCGCGTGATAAATCCAGCGGTTATCTGGCTACTGGCTGGGTGGCATCCGGCATATAGACAGCATGAGCACAACACAGGCTCTGACATGGAACGTGGGAACCTGTCGTCCCGATGTGAAGGGAGCGGCGTCAAGCAGAGATCCTGCAAGCGCCTGAGTACCGATGCGGGTCACAGGGGCAGATGGCTCCGTAGTAGTGATGAAGCGTCTGTAATGGACGTGGAGCGAAGGGGGTCAGTCGTTGGGGCTGTATTACGGGTCAACCGCACAAGTGGGAGGAACCTGTGAGCCAGTCCAAACCGTTTGCGTTATCCAAACTGGCTGTCTGGAGAGCGTACAAGAAGGTAAAAGCCAACAGAGGCGGCGCTGGTGTCGATAGTCAATCGATTGAGGAATTTGAGAAGAACCTCGTGGGGAACTTGTACAAACTCTGGAATCGAATGGCCTCGGGCAGCTACATGCCGGCAGCGGTGCGGCGTGTCGATATACCAAAAGCGACGGGCGGAACGAGGCCGCTGGGGATACCCACGGTAGCAGATCGCATCGCGCAAATGGTGGTCAAAGACATGCTGGAGCCGCTTCTGGAGCCACACTTTCATGTTGACTCCTATGGCTACCGGCCGCATAAATCCGCGCACGATGCTCTAAGGGTAGCCCGGCAACGATGCTGGCGTACCCACTGGGTGCTAGACGTGGACATCAAGGGGTTCTTCGGTAACATTGACCATGAACTCCTGATGAGAGCGGTGCGCAGGCACACGGGTTGCAAGTGGGTGCTGCTCTACGTTGAGCGATGGCTAACCGCGTCGGTACACATGCCGGATGGAACGGTGAAAATAAGGGACAAGGGTACGCCGCAAGGTGGGGTAATTTCACCCCTGCTCTCAAATCTGTTCCTGCACTATGCATTTGACATGTGGATGAAACGGGAATTTCCTGTCATCCGGTTTGAGCGATACGCTGATGATATAGTCATCCACTGCAAGAGCCATGTACAAGCAACTATGTTGCACGGCAGGCTCAGAAAACGCCTGGCTGAATGTCAGCTGGAAATGAGTCCGGGCAAGACGAAAGTCGTCTACTGCAAGGACAGGGAAAGAACGGAGGAATATCCTGAAATCAGCTTCAACTTTTTGGGCTACACGTTCAGGCCAAGAAAGTCGGTCTCGAAAGAGGGAGAACTTTCGGTGAATTTCCTGCCAGCGATGAGTGGCAGTGCAGCCAGGGCAATCCGTCAGACAGTGCGGGGCTGGGATTTGAGCCAGAAGACACCGCTATCGCTGGAAGCAATGGCACGATGGCTCAATCCCACTTTACGAGGCTGGTTTAAGTACTATGGGCGCTTTTATCGATCAGCAATGGACTGTGTAGCCAGACATGTCGATTTGCACCTTGCTAAATGGGTTACCCGCAAATACAAGCGGGTACACGGTAGTCTGGTTCAGGCGTATGAATGGTTAGACAGGATACGGAGCGTTAAGCCTAGTCTGTTTGCACACTGGGAAAGTTGTACGCGGCGCTAACGGTCAACGACAAGAGCCGGATGACGGGAGACTGTCACGTCCGGTTCCGTGGGAGCGCAGGGGGGAAGTTCCCTTGCGCGACCCGATAACCCCTAATTTTTAGATTTTTGCGTCAGGGCGCAAGTTTCGGAGCGCTAGGCTGATTAGCGGGATAGGATTGCCCCGCACTTTTTTATGCTCTCTGCTATAATCCCTAACTTGGTTTTGCCAATCATTCTATAACGATGATTCCGAGACGTGCCATTATCCCTGATACCTGACAAATATCTAGTTTGACTCCCTCCAAATCTGTACTGCAAATATCGAGTTCATCTATAGCAGAATTGGTCAGATCGCAATGCGTGAAAGTAGCTGAACGCCAGTCAAAGGAGGAAAATTTACCACCAGATAAATCAGATCCACTGAAAATTGCCCCTAGAACATTTGTATCAACCCAACTGTTTTCCCATAATTCACATTTTTCTAGGACAACCTTTGAGAAATTTGCATAATTTAAATTGCTTTTGGTTATATATGCACTACAAAACCAAGTCCGTGCGCTGATCTTGTTCATAAAACTTGCACCACGAAAATCAGCGCCTTGCGCTCTACACTCTCTGATTTCTATGCCTAATGCATTAATAAATTTAAAATTATTCATCATTAAATCGCAGTTTTTAAAACTGGCGTCTTTTAAAGTTGCACAATTAAAGTTACATCCTATCTGATTTTCTTGATCATAAAATTGGCACTCCCAAAATTGGGTGTCAGTCAAATCGTTACCAGAAAAATCACAATTAATAAACTTACAGTTTTTCACGACGTTTCCAGTAAAATGATCAGTGTCGAACTTTTCACTACGGTATATCGATGACATCATTATAATACCTGTATATCTGATGGGTTTTCTTTATTGTTGTGATTAATTGTGATTCGTTTTAATCGTAAAAAGTGAATACCACGATAGCTGTACCATCGGCCTATACCAGCCAGCAATGTCCAAAGCTGAAGTGATCTAGCCGTTCTACTCAACCACGACCCTTTATAGCAGGGGATACACAGATATCGGATAATACGCCGAGTGTGCGAGAAGCGGCAATAAGCGACACATAAAAAGCCACAAATGCTAGCAGGGGGGGAGCGGTAAACCCAATCCCTAGAAAAAACGCCTAAATGGTCATCAGGTGGGTTATTTGATCAAAAAATCATCCAATGAACCACCTGCTTTAATCGCTTTTTTAATGGGATTGGGTTGACGCCCGATACCCGCCCAATATTGGGTTTTTCCGTTTTCGGTAAATTGGTATTTAGGCTCACGGATAATCGAGGGGGATTTGCTTTTTTTCTTTTTTTGTCCGGTGGTGACAGGAATCGCTAAGGTGGAGATATCAAATCCTTCTTCTTTAACCAATTTGATTAATTCCAGGCGCTTTTTTTCACGTTCTGCCAACTGGGATTTTTCGGCTTCATAGTCTGCTCGGCATTCTTCCAACGCCACTCCCAGCTTAGCGTGGCCTTCTTCTAACATTTCAAAATCGCTTTCACGCACAAAGGTTCGTAGTGATCGAATGTTAGAAAAAATTCTTCTCATTTCTGCGTATATTTTTTCACTCATTTTTTATCTTTTTTCCTTAAATCCAAATCCGATTTTTCCACTCGCTTTATCTTGCAAAAATTAACCCCGTAAATCAAGATAAAACCCAAGTGGACGAAACAGTAACCTTTTTATTTCTTCATCCTTCCCTGACCAGTGATAAATAGGGTTTTAATATGACAGTGTATTACCCCCGGATACGGCCAAACTGATTTAAAACCTGGGAAACGGTTTCCGGATCGGCGTCGATACACTCACCCAAAAATGCCTGGCGCAGAGCAAAGGTTTTAGCTGGATTAAAATGCTCTCTTTTCTTAAAGGCATTGAGACTAAAAAATTGCTTTTCTGCTGAGTGGCATCCAGCTCCGCCACTAGTCTCTGTCATTTTTCCAAATAAACAAATGACAACTTTACAAGCATTATCGGCTTGTGCAGGCACAGAAACGCTGGCAGTGATGCACAAGCAAATCGCCAGTAATATAGGCTGTTTCATTTTAATCACTCCTGATTAATAAAAGGTTAAAAATAAAAAATTTCGTGAATGATTCGTTCAAATTTATAAGAAAATTTTTTTCAAAAATAGCGCCTTTTTCATAAGGCACTTAGCAAAATTACTCAAAGATAGGCGCTGATATAAGCTTTTTCTATAGTAATTTTATGTTTTTGATCTAGTATTAATTTATGAAAAATGCTCACACTGACCTTTATAAAGGCATTAGCACCAACTTTAAATGAAGAGATACTATGCCAAAGATACATTCATCTGTGGATCATGTTATAATTTCACCCGATGCTAGACATACCATGACTCTACATGAAAAAAAATGTAAAATTAAAAAAATAAGTCATAAATTAGAATCAGCTCCTGAAAATTTATCAAAAGATGAGCGTATATCCTTTAGATCTGATCTTCTTTATTTTAGCAAATTATATCGTTTTGAAACAAATGTTGATTTCAAAAAAGATTTTGAATCGATAATAGTAAAATGTTATTTAAAAACTATTAATTATGATCCAAAAACAAAAGATGAATTGAAAAACGAAGAAGAAAAATTTATTTTTATAGAAAAATTTTCTGTTAAAAAAAGATTTAATCCTAATATGGTTCTTCCAGGAAGTGGTATTCAATCTTATAAGGATACACTTTATCATAATTATGCCTTTCATTTGATTAATTCTGTATCAGTTGCATCAGAAATCGCAGATGAGGCTCATGAAATTTATAATAAAGTCATTCATAAAGACGAGTCTATTATAGCCATCATTGAAAAATTACAGTCAAGTTTTCAAAAATTAGAAGAAGCAAATCAACAAATGATGAAAAATAAAAGTATCTCAGTAGACATAACGTCATTGGAGAAAGATTTTAATGATTTGATCGCAAAAAATGAAATTGATATTGATTGTAGAGTTACTGAAAATATTAAGTCTCTTAAAAAATATTCTCATTTAGAAGAGATTTTAAAACAACTCGATGCGTAATGATTTCTTCATCTACTTGAGGATTTTTTACCCATAGTTATATGCGCTCACCTCGGCTTGCCCTTTCAATAATTACCTCTCTATTACCACTTAACAAATCACGGTATTTGCGATACACCTTTTTGGCGTACTTCAGTCTGTTTTTCTCATTGGCCTGTTTAAAGCCGGCATTGTAAGCGCCGACAGACGTCCAGTTAACGCCATGACGGGAGAGTTTTTTAGCAAGAATATAGGCACCGACATACAAATTTTGGCAGGCGTTATTGAGCAGTGTTTTTCTTGTGATACCAAAAGAATGGCTTAATTGGGGCAACCAAGAAGAATTAATTTGCATCAGGCCAATATCTTCTGTTTTTACGACGCCGTTCTTTTTGTTAAGTCCGATAGCCTTGGGATTCATGCTACTTTCTACCTCCGCTATCGCTATCAGTAATAGCGGATCGATTTGATACATTTTTCCTGCTGCTAAAAAACAAAAAGCTTTGCCGCTAAAGGGAGTAAATAAAATCATAATTAGCAGTAAAAGAGAGAAGGGGAATTTCATGTGCTTACCAAAGAATTAAATCACGCCGCAGATTAAGAATGAAAAAAGCATAAAGGGAATAAAGGATAAATTATTTTTACCCAAGACTGACCCATACAATAACGCCAGTAAAATGGAAGCGCCTGCGACCACGACAGCGGAGGCGTTATCCAACCACAAACCCATTGATAGCGCGATATAGATATCACCGGCGGCAAAGACAAAAACGCCACATTTTATCCAACTGGCACCGTTAATTAATATAAAGGGAATAACAAAAAATAACGCTGAAATGATCGCATCCTCTGGCGATTCCCCCAGCCGCCCTGATGCGGCACAATAGACGCTGTACCCACTTAACAAAAAAAGTAAACTGTCCGGCACCCAACGCCGGACGATATCGATATAGCTGGCTATCGCCAGCAAAAAAATAAAAAGGGATAACTCAATTTCTTCTGAGTGAAAAAAATAAAACAACGGGGCAACATTAAGCAACAGGATAGCGGCAATAAAATTAACCGGCGTGGTTGTTTCTGCTGCTGTTTTGATTTCTTTATGTTGTGCCAGGATATTTCGTTCAACCCGAGCGACAATGTTTGGCAGATAAACCGCCATCACCAAGGCGCTTAGCGACGACAATAAAAATAACAGGAAAATATTCATCTTAAATACACGATGTAATCTTTGGGGATAAATGACGGTTTACTGATTGCCTCCGTCGGCGTGATTAACTGGCGGGCATTGGTCACTCCCAGTCGGGACGAGTTTTCCGTTGCCATCATTAACGATTGATAGAGACTGGGTTTGCTGGGCATATAAACATAACCGATTCCATGATGGATAGACGTCTTTATCTCAGGATTTTTCGCTAACCAACGGGGTAAGGGCAGTTGAGTCGTTACTGCGCCAGTATACAAGGGATGATTTTTTTTAAAGGTCGCCAAACTGTCTGCGTAAAGTATAAAGGTCGTGGTTAACAGATTGTCCGCTACCTGTGATGTCACCTCGGCGTCTTTTTCCTTTATAACATTCAATAGATGCGATCCCAGAAAAATAAAAAAAACCACTAACACGCTATTGAGATTAAGCACAATATTTCCCCATTATCCAACAAGGTCTCGAATAACACGTTAATTACACGCGGTGGCAGACCAGGTTTGCGAGTAAACCATGTGGCATTTCTCCCAATTCACACAGCTCTCGCAGGAAGGGTGAGTGACCCCCGCCCAGCCCGTCTGTAAGTGACAATAGTTACCATAATTACTGCCGCCTGCCTGAGTCCAGTAGCGTGCTATCGGGATTTTATTTGCCGGACAAGCGGGGTTGGTGCCATGAACAATGTCCATTTTTCCACTCGCGCCCCATACACCGGATTGACAAGACAAGGTGGCTCCCGTTTTATCCCGACTCAGTAAACCATTCTCGTTACATTTGGCTCCCGCCACCGAGATGTTATCGAGTTTCACATAGCCGCCCCGCACAGTGCCCTCGGTGTAAATCGATTTGCCATTAAAGGCTTTGATCCAGGTTTTATCGTTCATATGCCAGCCCCCTTGCCCTTTTTCAGAATACCAGCCTTCATTCCCCTTGGTGACGAACCAACCGTCCGTTGTGATATTGCCTTTGGCTGAAAGGGTTTTGGCGGTGGTGATGGCACCGCCAGCATGGAGGTTACCATTAATGTGAGCCGCCCCGGTGGTATGCAACGTTTTGGTTTTTACTGTGTTGGCATTGAGGGCATTAACTTCGTCAACGTTATTCCTGCCCATATTGAGTGCGGTTCTCATGGTATTTAATTCGCCTTGACCCGGCACCGCGTGGCGATACAAATAATCGTTTTTTCCTGCACCTTGCGAAAAAAAACCAGCAATCACTACCTTGCCGTCACCGGGGTTATAGCCGCCGAAGGTGGAAAGATTTTCCGTCCAACCACCCATCACGCCTTTTGCGACGGTGCCTTCAATGTAACCGCCGCTGCCACCAATCCGGGTCGCTATTTTTCGAGCTGCACTGAGACTGAGCGGGACGCCACCGGCCAGAAAAATCATATGATGAAATTTCAAGGCGCTAGGTTGATAAATTCGCGTGTGATAACGACTGGAAAAATTATTGGCCGCGGAAAAACCCGCTGGTAAATAACCCGCCTTAATCAGCATCGGCACATCGAGGATATAAGGGGAGGTCGCGGTAGCATGTTTTCCGATCATCAAAGCGTTGTCAGTAATGTATTTGTTAGTGGCTTTTTCTACTCGCCGGGCATGGCTGGCCGCGGTGCTGTATTGCTGATCTTTGTTAAACGCATACACCAGGGGTGCCACGATAAGCGCAAAGCAAAACAGCCCGACCCCCAAGCCGGTGGAAGCATCGGAGATGTGCCAGATGCCTTTTTTTAAATATTTCATTTTGATGCCCTTCTTTATAAAAATATGATAGTGTTATTGGTGTTACCAATGATATAAAAGGATCACTTTATGCAACTCAACGAACGGCAGACCACCACACTTCGACTTGAAAAAAATCTCAAAGAAAGAGTCAAATATTTGGCAGGTGATAAGCGGAGTTCTTCTCATGCGCTGATGCTAGAAGCGATTAATCAATATGTTGAAAGAGAAGAAAAACAAAGTGATTACCGTAAAAATGCGTTATCTGCTTGGCATGAATACCAAGAAACAGGCGAGCATATTACCGCAGAGGAAACACTTAACTGGCTTGATACCTGGGGTACATCAAACGAGAAAA
Organism: Candidatus Regiella endosymbiont of Tuberolachnus salignus; assembly: GCF_964020115.1. NCBI lineage: Bacteria > Pseudomonadati > Pseudomonadota > Gammaproteobacteria > Enterobacterales > Enterobacteriaceae > Candidatus Regiella > Candidatus Regiella endosymbiont of Tuberolachnus salignus. The sequence goes on along the minus strand of NZ_OZ026542.1, from coordinate 523,133 downwards.
GTGCACCAACATGCCACAAGTAATTCTTCAGAAACGGGCTCAAGAAGATCTAATTCGTTTACAAGCCTTCCTTAAAAGAAAAAATCCATTAGCGGCGAGAAAAGCGGCAAATGCCATTTCAAATAGCATTAAATTGTTAATAAACACGCCATCAATAGGACGCCCCGTTGAGTCATTGAATATTGAGTTCCGAGAACTCGTGATCAATTTTGGCAGCAGCGGGTATGTTTTATTGTATCGCGATGACCAAGAACTTGATCGTGTAGTCATTTTATCAATTAAGCATCAAAAAGAATCAGGCTACCAGTAAGGTAGCTATCCAGAAGGTTGTCTCAATCTCTGCTGATCAATACTGTTGAAATCATCGATAAGTGAACCAAAGTTGCCGTCTTTAATTTTTGCCTTAATGGTTGCCACAGATTGAATGTGATCCCCCTCCAAGCTAACGTTACATAAAATAGTCGCATTCCAATAATGCTACCTTATTGGGGTCGTGGGTGAGTAGAACGGCTAGATCACTCCAGCCGAACCCTCCTCAGAACCGGACTTGCGGAACTACCGCATCCGGCTCCCGATAGATCAGTGTCCCCACACCTATTTAGTGAGATTGAAACAGTGATCGGGTTCTCCATTTTGTTGGATAACCCAGCATTTTCAGGATCAGAGCGAGCTTTTCCCATGTCAGGCGACGTCGCCCACCTTTGCGGTTAAACCACCTGAAGATAATACGGCGACTCTGGTGTATAAACTGGCCAACCCGTCTTTGATTGTCCGAAATGCCGTGATAGTTTACCCAGCCTCGGACAACGCTAATGACGGTATTCAGGGTTTGCCTTTTATTTGAGGTCAGATTCTTCCAGAGAAAGTCTCTTAGTCCTTTAAGTTTGGCCGCAAAGCGGTCTTTTCGACTGGTAAATTTCAGCCGCCAATATCCCTTTCGCGTTTTCCCCCAATAGCAGGTAAATCCCAGAAAGTTGAACGTCGGTAGACGTTCTCCGGACTGGCTGGCTTTTAGCGCTGCAATATGCCCCGCAGGTAATAGTTGCGATTTATCATCATGCAGTGCCAAACCATATTTATTCAATCGTTTCGGCAAGACTCTGTAGAAGCGTTCCGCTTCTCTTTGAATCTGAAAGGTAAATATCATGTCGTCAGCATATCTCACCATCTCCACACGTCCAGGAAGAGATGAACGGCTGATTTCATCAAACCATTTATCGAGCACATGGTGTAGGTATATATTGGCAAGAATGGGCGACAGAATTGACCCTTGCGGACAGCCTTGCTCGTTGCTGGATAATTGTTTACCTGCTATTACTGGCGCAGTTATCAGCACCTCGATCAATCTTAGGAAGCGCCTATCTGATATCTTTCTCCGCAGTAATTCCATTAATTCCCTATGAGGTATTCTGTTGAAATACTTACGGATATCGATTTCTACAATAGCCCCGTTCCAGTTACGGAAGGTTTGTTGTTGTAGCGCCTTTAATGCATCATGACAATTTAATTTCGGGCGAAAACCGTAAGAACAGGGCAGAAATAGCGGTTCGTATATCCTGCTCAAAATATCGCTGACAGCACGCTGTACCAGCTTATCTTCCACACAGGAAATCGCTAATGGCCGTTTACTGCCGTCTTCTTTTGGGATCTCCGTTATTCTGGCTGGCTTGGGTTGGTATGTCCCCTTGCGTATCCGCTTGACGAGATTCATAACATTCTCGTCGAGGTTTTCTCCGTATGCCGCCTTTGTCACGCGATCAATCCCTACGGCTTTATTCCCATCTAGCCGATAGAATTGTCCACACAGCATGTTGTTGTTTAGCAAATGTCCTAAGTTGTTGAACACGAGCTGTTTATCACATGCTGCTCTCTCACCTATGCGCTCAAGTTTAGTTAACCATGTTGTTCCGTCGTTGCTGAGTACGGTCATTGTTTCCCTCTTACGCGCGATCTATCTGCCCGCCCTTCGCTCCACGATCATTACTCGCTTCTTCGCTACTATGGCTGGCTCCGACTTCCAGAAGGCCTTCTTTTAAGCCTCGTGTTTGGCACTTGTGCTTAAAATACTCATTCCATTGAGAACCTTCTGGATCTCCGGGGTTCCACACTGTTCTCTACAAACTCGCCGACGCCTGCGACTCCGGTGTGTGTTTCATGATGGATTTCGCTAGTGTAACCATCGAGAAACCTTGGCCTGCTGACCCTCCAAGGCCATCGGCACAGCACCACTCGGGGATTTCGGAGTTATCGCGTTCATCTGTTGATTTCGGCTCGAATGTTTCACTGTCTACGCTTCACCACCTTCGTTACCTCTGGTAGCGCAAGACTCGCTACGTAGTGATCTAGCTAACCTTCTACGGCAGGACTTCCACCTGCAAGAACAGTGCAGCTTTGCCCAGCGCACTGGAGGAACCCCCAAAAGTGTTCGTTCTGAGTTAACACTATGAATTAAAAATTAAATTTAATGGTTGCAAACCATTTGTTTTATTTATCATCGTTATCAACAAATTATGGATAATTTAATCACCAGCTTCATGTATCATGTAAGGCGTATTATGGCGGAAGCCAAAGCTTATGCCGATAAGAAAAAAACTGAATACCATTCCGAACTGGTTGTTGATTTGCCTAAACTCGCTAAATTTCTCACGTGGTTTCCCAAACGAAAATTCAGTCTGAATCATGATGAATTAAATCAGGCGGCTTATAAAATCCTGCCAGAAGAGCAATTCCCCGTTCTAGCGCAATTTTTACAGGGAAGCACCTTTGATACAAAAGCAGCAATGCGTGAATTTTATTTAAAATCATCACGCTTATTCGCACTTTATCTGAGGCCAATCGTGCTAACCGTTCCATTTGTATTTTATAAAGAAAAAAATGAGGTTATCGCGCTGATTGATTTAATAAAAAAGCACTATGGTAGCGGAAAGGATCCATCAACATTGATATTACCAGAAGCGCTTAAAGACGCTATATCCAGAACACAGCTCGCTTATTTGAAGAAAAAATCCAGTGAGGAACAGGTCGATCCCCATTTATTTGAATGCTTTGTTTACCATAAGATGATGTTGAAAAAATAGCGCAATAATTTGGTTATCCAAAAATCCCAAATTATTGCGACCAACGCTTGGATGATGCCCTTTTGATGCTGGACACCACATGGGATAAAACGACAAAACGGATAAACCATCGAGAAAATACAGGGTTCAGTATAAAAGAAACCAAAACGGGCAGACAAGACTGGCGCTTGGATTATGATAGCAAGACGCCTCTTGATGACGCTTTTTTCAGCACCCTGCCTCAGGTAGAAATACCCGACCTCATGCTGTATATGGGGGAGCGGATTAACATGTGGAGTTCTTTTACCCACATAAGAACACGCTACAATAAAAAAAAGGAACCCCCGCCGCTGGCCATTATCGCCTGTATTCTATCGGAGGCCTTTGGCATTAGCATAGAAAAGATGGCAGAAATGTCTGATCTAAACCCTAACCTAATGCGCTCAACTCAAGAAGATTTTATACGCACAGGAACGGTATGCGCAGCGAATGACACAGTGGCTAACTTTATCCACTCACTGCCTATTTTTAAGCAATGGAATTTATTAGATGAAAAATTGTTAGCAGATGCGGATGGGCAAAAACTTCCGACCAGTGAAAGTACTATCCAGTCACGGTATTCAAAAAAACATCTTGGGAAATCTCCTGGGCTATCCATTTATACATTGATAGCCAATTTTGTTGCCGTTAATGCCAAGAACATTGGGCTTAATGAATATGAAGGGCATTCTCTTTATGACGTCATTCATGGTAATAAAACAGACATTACTATCGACAGGGTAACGGGTGATAATCACTCTCTGAATAAGCTCAATTTTGTTATATTGGATTCTATTGACGTTGATTATGTGCCTGGCATTAAAGATATAAGAGAAGCAGCGAATGACCTGTATTCCGTCAAAACACCGGATAATTACACAGGGATTATTCGCCCCAAAGGGAGTATCGATAAAAATCTGATTAAAGCACAAAAGAGAGGAATATTACGGGTATTACTGTCTTTATTACTGCAAGAAAATACGCAAAGTCACATTGTTAGAAAACTAAATTCCTTTGCGCGTTACGCTGGATTAAAAAGAGCACTGATTGAATATAATACCCTCTTTAAAAGCACACATGTATTGAATTTAATCGATAATATGACGCTTCGAAAGGCTATCCGAACGGCCAGAAATCGAACAGAGGCCTATCACCAGTTACAAGGTCTCATCAGGAAAATTTATCACGGGGTTTTTAAAGGAAAAAAGAGAATAACTAATCAGGTCAGCGCGCATGCAGTAAGACTGGTTGCAAATTCTATCATTGCCTACAACGCTATTATTTTAAATACCCTTTATGAAAAAATGCAAGCAGAGGGAGTTAGCCAGACAATTATTGATGAGTTTGTCAGGATTTCTCCTATTGCCTGGGCGCACATTGCCTTTACTGGTAAGTACAATTTTAAAAAGAGCAAGAGTGATTTTAATCTGGATACGATGATCAATGAGCTTGAAAAACATTTAAAACGATGCTTCTGGAAAGCCGCTTAACTCAGAACGAACACTTTTGGGGGTTCCTCCAGTGCGCTGGGCAAAGCTGCACTGTTCTTGCAGGTGGAAGTCCTGCCGTAGAAGGTTAGCTAGATCACTACGTAGCGAGTCTTGCGCTACCAGAGGTAACGAAGGTGGTGAAGCGTAGACAGTGAAACATTCGAGCCGAAATCAACAGATGAACGCGATAACTCCGAAATCCCCGAGTGGTGCTGTGCCGATGGCCTTGGAGGGTCAGCAGGCCAAGGTTTCTCGATGGTTACACTAGCGAAATCCATCATGAAACACACACCGGAGTCGCAGGCGTCGGCGAGTTTGTAGAGAACAGTGTGGAACCCCGGAGATCCAGAAGGTTCTCAATGGAATGAGTATTTTAAGCACAAGTGCCAAACACGAGGCTTAAAAGAAGGCCTTCTGGAAGTCGGAGCCAGCCATAGTAGCGAAGAAGCGAGTAATGATCGTGGAGCGAAGGGCGGGCAGATAGATCGCGCGTAAGAGGGAAACAATGACCGTACTCAGCAACGACGGAACAACATGGTTAACTAAACTTGAGCGCATAGGTGAGAGAGCAGCATGTGATAAACAGCTCGTGTTCAACAACTTAGGACATTTGCTAAACAACAACATGCTGTGTGGACAATTCTATCGGCTAGATGGGAATAAAGCCGTAGGGATTGATCGCGTGACAAAGGCGGCATACGGAGAAAACCTCGACGAGAATGTTATGAATCTCGTCAAGCGGATACGCAAGGGGACATACCAACCCAAGCCAGCCAGAATAACGGAGATCCCAAAAGAAGACGGCAGTAAACGGCCATTAGCGATTTCCTGTGTGGAAGATAAGCTGGTACAGCGTGCTGTCAGCGATATTTTGAGCAGGATATACGAACCGCTATTTCTGCCCTGTTCTTACGGTTTTCGCCCGAAATTAAATTGTCATGATGCATTAAAGGCGCTACAACAACAAACCTTCCGTAACTGGAACGGGGCTATTGTAGAAATCGATATCCGTAAGTATTTCAACAGAATACCTCATAGTGTCAACGCTACTTTAGATTGACCACTTTTTGCTACTTTAAAATGTCCAGTTTTTGCTAATTTTCCTGTTGGGTTTCTATTCCAGGCGCCTGGATAATATCAGTCGTTTTTATAGGCAACATGCCTGCTTTGCGTTTATTTTTGAGTCGATAGCTTTCTCCTTTAATATTCAATGTGGTTGAATGATGTAAAAGCCTGTCTAAAATCGCAGTTGCTAAAATGTGATCACCGAATACGTCCCCCCAATCAGTAAAACTTTTATTTGATGTGAGAATGATGCTCGCCTTTTCATAACGACGGCTCAATAACCTGAAAAATAGGCTAGCTTCTTCGCGATTCATCGGTAAATACCCGATTTCATCCAGTATTAATACCCTGGCATAGCACAGTTGCTGAAGTTGGCGTTCCAGACGGTTTTCTTGCTTTGCCTTCATTAAGGTACAGCAGAGTCTATCCAGAGGCATAAACAATACCCGATGCCCAGCTGTAGCTGCCTTGACAGCCAGCGCTATCGCCAAATGCGTTTTCCCTACCCCAGGTGGGCCTAACAAAATGACGTTTTCATGATGTTCGACAAACCTCAGCCCCGCCAGCTCGCGGATAATTTTCCTGTCTATACTTGGTTGGAAAGTAAAGTCAAATTGCTCCAAGGTTTTTATCCACGGCAAACGTGCTTGTTTTAACCGCGATTCCAAGCCTTTTTGGTGACGCCCGTTCCATTCCTGGGCTAATGCCTGCTGGAGAAATTCACGGTAGTTCAGTGCTTTCTTGGTGGCTTCTTCACATAAACTCTCCAACGCATCGCCCAGGTAATCCATTTTTAACCGTATCAACAAGTTTTCCATTTCCATCAGAGTAGCTCCTCATACACACTGAGCGAACGAGACGCTACTCGATTGACCTGTTGCCAAAGGGCTTGATGATGTTCTGGCACCTTTTGCCAGCCCTGCGTTACCTCCTGCAAGAGATGCGTCGCGAGCAGTTGCTCATCGCCGTAAATACGTAGCGTATTATCTAAACCGATACGAATATTAACCGCACGACCACACCAGAATGAAGGCACGCTATAGCGATTACCTCTGACATCGATATAGCTGTCCCATGCCACTTGTCGTAGGTCGAAGTAGCTGGTATCGAAATCAGTCGCAGGGAGTGGCATCAAGGCTATTTTTTCCTCAGCAAAACGATTTTCCGGTGTCTGCTTGAATTGACGAAGATGACGCTGGTCTGCCACTTTCGCCAGCCACATCGCTAGCAGTTGATTAACATGAGCGAAACTCTCAAACTGACGGTAGCGAGTGAAAAAATTGTGTTTAACATAGCCCACCATCCGTTCGGTTTTGCCTTTCGTTTGCGGTCGATAAGGCTTACAGGCGCGAGGGCTAAACCCATAGTGATTAGCCAGTTGCAGGAAGCCCGCATTGAACTCGATGTGGCCATTTTGTCCATGTTTGATAACAGCGGCTTTTTGGTTATCTACCAAGACATTTTTTACGCTGCCACCGAAGTAATTGAAGCTGCGAACCAGCGATTCATACGTGTGCTCAGCATCTTGCTTAGGGGCAGCAAAGACATGAAAGCGACGCGAAAAACCGAGCGTATTAACGGCAAAATTAACCGTACAGGCAGAGCCTGCCACCTCAACGATGATTTCTCCCCAATCGTGTTGAAGTTGATAACCGGGGAGGGTTTCAAAGCGTACCGTGTTTTTCGAGGCCCTGAGCGGACGTTTGGGATGTATATAACGTCGGAGCATCGCACTCCCACCCCGGTAGCCTTTTTCACGGATTTCCTCAAAAATAACCGCCGCATTCCAAACCTGTTCACTCAACCTTGAATCGATGTAGTCTTTAAAGGGCTCGAGTTTAGCAACCTGTTTTTTACCGCGTTTTGCTGTTGGCGGCGCAGGATAGCTAATGTGCCGTCTCACCGTTTTTTCTGAACACCCTATCTGATGGGCAATATCAACAATAAATGCCCCCTGTTGATGGCGTTGTTTTATCATGTAGTGGTCCTCTCTTCTTAGCATGCTTATTTCCCTCATGGCTTTGTCACCACAAAGGAAACTGCATTCTGGCTTGAGTGGACAAATTAAATTAGCAATTTACGGTCTTTTATCATTAGCGCTGACAAAACCCTCTATCCAACATTTTATCCAACGTTGTGATCAAACCCTACAGCAAATCCCGCTGTCATTGGGGGGATGGATACCGACGCAGATCGATTGTTTTCATGATAAGGCGGAAATACTTTTTGCCCGGTTGGAGGGCTCTGCCGTCGGTGCAAGTGATTTCAAATCCGGTGTAGAAAAACACTTTTCGGTTACCCCTGCTTTTAATGTGAAGCAACCCGATGCCGCGGTGTTCTTTGTTCCTATCAAGCCGGTACCGGAAGGCGATGACCCGTTACTGCCACTGTCACATCAGTTAGACAAACTGATTACGTTATTACAACGCCACAATGTGACCTTTACGTTAACGGACGTCCCGCCGCCGGAAAAGAAAACGGATGAGCCAGGCTTCGAACATCCTCTACCGCATTGGCGTGAAATGAATTTCAGTTATGACAGCAGGGTGACACCCCGCCTGATTTTTAAAAATGAAGCGATGCGTGGCATGAGAATAACAGCAATCGCCTTTGTGATTAATCAAGACAGTGCCGACATAAAATATAACGTCCAAGGGGTTATTTATGGCAAACCGTAATAGGGTAAACGTGATCAAAATCTTTCTCTTTTTCTCTTCCTTTTTCCCCTTATTAGTCCGCGCCAATCCTGAAATAAAAACCGTCGGTGAATTGGATGCCTTGCAAAGTCAAACCACGTATTACAAAGCGCTGGCGGCACGAAACAAAGCCAAAGAGGAGGTGGGATTAATCACACCGCATCAGACAGGTAGGTTAATAGAGACGCCTTCACGTGTGCGTCATCGTGATCCACTTCCTTACATTAGCAAAATCATTGGTAATGGCAAAACGATTGATGTGCGCTTGCGTTTTGCCGATGGCACCGAAATGACCCGAAAAAAAGGCGATCTTATTCCCGGTGGTTTTACCCTCAGTCAGGTTTCCTTGGATGAGGTAATTATCACCAACGCGGCGGGAAATAAAATACTGTTAAGTGAGGTCGCTCCATGAAAGTGATCAGTTTATCCGGTAGACATGCCGTACCGGATTACCGTTTACCGCCAAAATTAAATGATGCGATCTGTTTAGTGAAAGGCGATGACGGCGCTTTGACATTAAAAGTCGCCCTGCCCTTTATTGATTGTCTTGAGGTGATGGATTATGAGCGCCGGTTAAAAGTCAATAACGTTCAATTCACGTTAATGTCCTGTGCATTATCGGACATTGTCGAGTTGAAAAAATCGGCTGAGTCGGACGGGGAGAATGAGGAGGATAAATCGACAAAAACCATACAAAAAAGAATCATCAAAATCCTCAGTGACGCGGTAGAAAAAAGAGCCTCCGATGTGCATATCCGTTTGGAAAAAATCTTCTGCAAAGTGTATTTCCGGATTGACGGAAAGTTGGCTTATTACGGTGAATATGCGGCGGCTGAAGGCAGTCGGTATATCAATTGTCTCTACAACACCATGTGCATTAACCAAAGTCATGCTTCCGTCTCTTATTCTGAATCCTCCGATGCCAAAGTGAGGGAAGAATATGTGCAAGCACTGGGACTCACCGGCGGGCGTTTTGGTAGTCGCGCCAGTGGGGAGGGATTGGCGGTGGCGATCCGTTTAATCGCCCGGCGCGATAAAGCCTTGGCGATGCGAGAATTGGGGCTCACCGCGCAACAGGAAGACACACTGGAAAGGGCGATTTCTAAACCGTCGGGCATGATTTTTTTCACCGGTAACACTGGATCAGGAAAAAGCACCCTGGTTCAAGTGATCAGTGAACTTATCACCGCCAGAGACCCCGGCATTAATTTGATGACGGTTGAGGATCCGATAGAATCGCCGATCAAAGGGGCGGTGCAAACCGCACTGGGGGCGAAAGAAGCCTGGTGGCAAGCGATAAAAAGCCTGATGCGGCTCGATATTGACTGGATCGTGATGGGAGAAGTGCGTGATTCGCTTTCCGCCCTCGCGGCCATACAGGCAGCGCAAACGGGGCATTTTGTCTTAACCACCCTGCATACCAGCCATCCCATTGATACCCTCACACGACTGAAAGGGCTTAATGTCGACAGTGACTTACTGTCAGATGCCTCGCTCATCACCTGTTGTCAGCGCTAATGATAAAAGACCGTAAATTGCTAATTTAATTTGTCCACTCAAGCCAGAATGCAGTTTCCTTTGTGGTGACAAAGCCATGAGGGAAATAAGCATGCTAAGAAGAGAGGACCACTACATGATAAAACAACGCCATCAACAGGGGGCATTTATTGTTGATATTGCCCATCAGATAGGGTGTTCAGAAAAAACGGTGAGACGGCACATTAGCTATCCTGCGCCGCCAACAGCAAAACGCGGTAAAAAACAGGTTGCTAAACTCGAGCCCTTTAAAGACTACATCGATTCAAGGTTGAGTGAACAGGTTTGGAATGCGGCGGTTATTTTTGAGGAAATCCGTGAAAAAGGCTACCGGGGTGGGAGTGCGATGCTCCGACGTTATATACATCCCAAACGTCCGCTCAGGGCCTCGAAAAACACGGTACGCTTTGAAACCCTCCCCGGTTATCAACTTCAACACGATTGGGGAGAAATCATCGTTGAGGTGGCAGGCTCTGCCTGTACGGTTAATTTTGCCGTTAATACGCTCGGTTTTTCGCGTCGCTTTCATGTCTTTGCTGCCCCTAAGCAAGATGCTGAGCACACGTATGAATCGCTGGTTCGCAGCTTCAATTACTTCGGTGGCAGCGTAAAAAATGTCTTGGTAGATAACCAAAAAGCCGCTGTTATCAAACATGGACAAAATGGCCACATCGAGTTCAATGCGGGCTTCCTGCAACTGGCTAATCACTATGGGTTTAGCCCTCGCGCCTGTAAGCCTTATCGACCGCAAACGAAAGGCAAAACCGAACGGATGGTGGGCTATGTTAAACACAATTTTTTCACTCGCTACCGTCAGTTTGAGAGTTTCGCTCATGTTAATCAACTGCTAGCGATGTGGCTGGCGAAAGTGGCAGACCAGCGTCATCTTCGTCAATTCAAGCAGACACCGGAAAATCGTTTTGCTGAGGAAAAAATAGCCTTGATGCCACTCCCTGCGACTGATTTCGATACCAGCTACTTCGACCTACGACAAGTGGCATGGGACAGCTATATCGATGTCAGAGGTAATCGCTATAGCGTGCCTTCATTCTGGTGTGGTCGTGCGGTTAATATTCGTATCGGTTTAGATAATACGCTACGTATTTACGGCGATGAGCAACTGCTCGCGACGCATCTCTTGCAGGAGGTAACGCAGGGCTGGCAAAAGGTGCCAGAACATCATCAAGCCCTTTGGCAACAGGTCAATCGAGTAGCGTCTCGTTCGCTCAGTGTGTATGAGGAGCTACTCTGATGGAAATGGAAAACTTGTTGATACGGTTAAAAATGGATTACCTGGGCGATGCGTTGGAGAGTTTATGTGAAGAAGCCACCAAGAAAGCACTGAACTACCGTGAATTTCTCCAGCAGGCATTAGCCCAGGAATGGAACGGGCGTCACCAAAAAGGCTTGGAATCGCGGTTAAAACAAGCACGTTTGCCGTGGATAAAAACCTTGGAGCAATTTGACTTTACTTTCCAACCAAGTATAGACAGGAAAATTATCCGCGAGCTGGCGGGGCTGAGGTTTGTCGAACATCATGAAAACGTCATTTTGTTAGGCCCACCTGGGGTAGGGAAAACGCATTTGGCGATAGCGCTGGCTGTCAAGGCAGCTACAGCTGGGCATCGGGTATTGTTTATGCCTCTGGATAGACTCTGCTGTACCTTAATGAAGGCAAAGCAAGAAAACCGTCTGGAACGCCAACTTCAGCAACTGTGCTATGCCAGGGTATTAATACTGGATGAAATCGGGTATTTACCGATGAATCGCGAAGAAGCTAGCACTGGACATTTTAAAGTAGCAAAAAGTGGTCAATCTAAAGTAGCGTTGACATCAGAAGACAGCAATATTATCCTAGATTATGACGTTCAGAATATTGATTCTATCGAACTGAGCCTGAATTCACACAAGATAATATGCCTACTCAAGAATCCCAATGGCAGTAAAACCACCCTTTACTTAAACGACGCTTATACGCTTTCTGCTGATGGCAAAGAGCTGATATTAAAAAATAAATACAGCCTGCTCACCCACGATGGGGTATTACTCGATGCGGATAGCTGGCCGCCAAGCATCAAACAGCAAAATGGCCGCTGGGTGCTTCCGCCTCTGCCAGTACGCTACGTTTCTAGCTATGATCGCAGCGGGGAGGTGCTAAAGAATCCTGACTCCGAACAAAATTTCATTCAACTACAGCAAGAAAGCGGGATCATTACCGTTAATGGCCACCAACGGGTGCTGCCGAAATCGATGCGACTGTTATTAATCGACACTGGTTTTAACGACAGCTTAGAGGGGGATAACACGGATAATATGCTTTACAGCTTTGGCAGGGGTGACCGCTTGAAAGGGAGCGGAGGCAGTGATATCTATCATCTTTATCATGCTCAGCAAACGGATAGAAAAATCGTTATAGACAATGAAGACCCTAGGAAAATGTTGGATTTTTTACAACTTAATTCCGTCACTATTGATAAATTGAACCACATTAGTAAAGAAAATAACGATATTATTTTATCCTCTGCGATACGAGATCCGCGTATCGGGAGTGTAGACATCCGCATTAAAAACTTTTACCTTCACGATAATTATCGCCATGTTGCTATCTCGGATAAAGAAAGTGATCGCTATTTATTGGATATCGATTCCGAGGATAACCAGGTTTATTTTTATCGTTTACATTTTGATGAAAAACAGGGCAAATTTTATTGCGGGCAAAAACAAGTTAACCCACAAGCGACGACAGGCAATGACATTCTCGCCTTATCCGGTGCCATTACACTCCTCGATAATACGTTCAACGCCTTGGCCGGCAATGATGAAATCATCGACCAAAGTCACGGTGATCGTACGCTACGTGGCGGTGAAGGTAATGATATTTTGCTCGCAGGCTACCAACAAAATGGCGTAAAAACATTCTATGGTGACCAGGGAAACGACCAGCTTTACGGGGGGAGGGAAAACGATAAACTGTTTGGCGGTGCTGGCAAGGACACGCTCAAGGGCAATGGCGGTGATGATGATCTCGACGGGGGCGAAGGAGATGATAGCTACCTGTACCTGCGCGGTGATGGCCGTGATTTTATCACCGACAGCGGCGGCACAGATAAATTGATATTGCTCGGCGAGATAGCGGAAAGCGATGTACAGCTAGAAATAGATGGCCAGGATCTGCGCCTGACAATTACACCTGATCATCTTCACAGTGAAGGCAGTATCTCGTTTTCTAATCAAATCGAGCAAATAAAGGTGGGGCAAACGATTTACAACACCGCTCAACTTATACAGGCCGTATCTGCCTTTCGCACGGAAAGAAGATCAGCCTATTCCATCAGTTTGAATGAATTAATCACTTATCGCCCTGGTCAATGGTTAACAGCACCTCCTATGGAAACATTGAAAAACTCATAAATTTGCCAGACGGGCTGTAATATAGCCGAATCAGTTTAATTTTATTCAAGGCGGAGAAGCGCAGACAGTACAAAAAAAGTACGGCAAGCGACCAGGACACAGAATCAAATTAAACTGATTTGGCTATATACCGTTCGCCTTTGAAGCCGCCGCGTTGTTGGCTGTGGGTGCTCGCCGAATCACGTAGTATGTCTACGCTCATCGGTCTCACCCCCTGGCCGCCTAGCGGCAACTTCAAAGGCAAACGGTATAGATCAACACTAGTGCACCCGGCACGGTTGCCTTATGGGTGGCTCAATGCAGGCTGTATTGATACATACATGAGGTAAGGCGGTGGAACGGTAAAAAGGAACAACCTGATAGCGGCCATTTAATTGCACGATATGGTAAAACAACGGCAGATTAAAATTAACTAGACTCGAGCCATAGACAAAACGATCATAAGAGGATGAATAAAAATGACTGATATCACGCACTAAATCTTCTCTGTTGCCTTGGCAATGATGATAAACTTCGACCTGATTTTTTTCATCAAGAATATAAATATTAAAACCAGCTTTATTATTGTTATTGCGGCTCCCTTCAAAGAAAAACTGTATCACCCCCTCGCTGGCAAAACTATCAACCACGGGAGGCAAATGTACTTGGTGCGATGCCATTTTTATCGCTAAACCATGCAATTTATTGCGAGAAATGGCGCGATAAAAATCAATGCCGTTCTCTAATTTCTGCACCGAAACCTTCAAACGTTCGAAAAACACCCCCCAGATTTGCTCTGCCACTCTAATGGCTTTAAAACGCGCCAAATTTTGACGGCGGCTAGACAAGCGTAACTCAATGCATTCCTCTACCAACTGCTGAATACCTGTGCGGATCGCACTGCGCCACTGTTGACTGTAGCAAAAAACATTGACTAATTTGGGAGGGGCAGCATCTTGATGCATCTTGCCCAAAATATTTTTCAAGGCCTCCAACAGGGCTTGTTCACCGCTAAAATGTAATGTGCGTACTTCATTCCATGAGTTACGATAAAGTAAATCTATGCTACCCACTAAACACTGCTTCTGTTGGCCAAAGCTCAACACATCCCGTTGACGCAAATCAACATTGTTTGCTTGAGGATCGATAGTCTCAGTAGGATCTTGTTCTAAGTTAACCATGATGGCAAGGTGACGGATTTCACAGGGACTACACAGTGCCTGCGGACTGGGCGCGGGTAAATAGAGCGGAAAGTGCTGTGAAACGTCCGCCATCAATTTTTGCAATTTTGCCTTGTTGTATAAATGGAGACTTCTTATATGTACATGGGTCTGAGCAGTCAGTAATCCATTGAAGTAAGCCCAGGCAACTAATTTACTCAGATGGCGATGATATTCCAATGGCCGATGGCTAATGATAGTTTCCACTAAAGGGGCTTGGTCGTATAAATACCAACCGGGAGCATTGACCCGATCAGAAGAAACCTGAATAAAAGTTAAGTTTTTTTCGGATAAATCAGATGAAATTTGTGTATTAAACAGGGTGATTTTTTCCGGTAGGACTTCAAAAGTAGCGTATAACTTCCGCGTGAGTACGCCAATATCTTGTGGGCTGGCACTCATACTCAAATTATTTCGGCGCGCAAAGTGAATCAAATGGTGATAGCTTTGCATCATCGCATCGAGCAGCTCGTTGTGCGCCTCTCGTACTCTTTTAATCTTCCAATTAGCACGGTTATTGAGGATAGAGAGATGCTCATTACTCCACCCCCATTGACTCACTAATTGATGGATAATCTGCTGCCGCCATTGGTTCCCTTCTTCATTGTCCGCCAATTTTTCACATACTTTTAAATAAAAACAACGCCGTACCAAATCTAATCGAATAGGATCATTAATCTGAATAAGGTAACGGCTGACACGCTCCAGCATCATGCAATAGGCGTCAAAGGAAGACGCTAAAATAGGGCGATGACGCTGTAAATCATCGTGTAAATATTGTTTGCTTTCCAGCGCCAACAGTTGTGTATTAGGGTATTCCCATGAATAGGCTTCCAATAATAATGTTTTCAGCACAGCTTTGTAGGGTGAATCGATACTTTTATATAGTTGCCATAAACTTGCACCAAAATATTCTTCCGCAGAAAGTGCACTTAACCCACCAAAATCTACCCATTCGTTAGCATTTATTACACCCTGTGCATACAGGGATAATACATAATTATCATAATTTTTTTCCTCTATGACCGGCACAATATTCCATAGAATAGCTTTACCAGCCAAACGCACCGCACTGCGATAAAATTCATCGAGTAATAAAATATGCTGTGTGGAGCCGCAATCTTCGTTGCCTAAATTACCGCTGACTTGATGGCGAAAACGATTTTCATCAACCAAAAAAAAGCTGACTTCTACTCCTTGCTCTGCTGCCCATTGTTCTAATAAACGACATTTTTGCTGGAGAAGGTAACGTTGTTCTTGATTTAATGTTGTTTGATGACAAACCCAAATATCGAGATCAGAAGTACTCTCTTGCGCTATAGAAGAAGTACTGCCCATCGAATAAATACCTACAATGGGCAATTCATTTTTTATTGAAGGTTGTCGCGGATCCTCCCCGTCGGCGGTAAACTGTGCTAAATGCTGTTTTTGTATTTCATTGGCGGTAAAAGAGCATACACCGTGTGGCACTTTACTGTTGAGATAACCGGGCATCGAAGGGTGGTGGTAATGCAAGAAGGCGGGTAGTAAATGATAGATTTTTTGGCAGCTTGGATTCATCGCGATTAAGGCCCTATCGACCCGTAATCGATTTATCGTATCCAATCGTCGTTTTAATGTATCTATATAGAGATGCAAGACGTTTCGCCTGATTTCTAGTGCTAAGAGTTTGTTCGAAATGGTAGAACAGATTTTTCAATTCATATCAAACGTAACCTAATATCACAATCAAGTGACTTTACGCAGATTGGGTCAATGTAACATTTTGTTTATTGATGGTAAAGGTAGCAATATTGATAATATACCCTTCGCCTTTCAAGTTGCCTTCGGCTGCCAGGGCGACCGACCGATGAGTGTATACCCAATGAATTTCGAGTTACGGCAAGGCGGCAATCAAGCGAATCCCAGGAGTGTACAAGTAGTACATGACAGAGGATGAGTGATCGCTGCCAACGCAGCCGTAACTTGAAAGACGAAGGGTATAGACACATACTACGTGATTCGGCGAATACCCGCAGCCAACATCAAAGGCGAAGGGTATAACTTCTTTCAACACTGACAGCGTGACTGTGTCAATGCTAGAATGGCGGCAAATTATAACAGAGAAGCAATATGTCGGAAAAAGTGATCCGCATCGCCACACGACAAAGTCCCCTTGCATTATGGCAAGCTGATTATGTGCGGAAAAGTTTAGAATCCCATCATCCTGATTTACAGGTAAAATTAGTTCCCATCACAACACGTGGTGACACTCTGTTGCATACACCTTTGGCCAAAATAGGCGGAAAAGGATTATTCGTTAAAGAACTCGAACAGGCATTATTGGAAAATTGCGCTGATATTGCTGTTCACTCAATCAAAGATGTACCTATCCATTTTCCCGCTGGACTCGGGCTCGTGGTAATTTGCCAAAGAGGTGATCCACATGATGCTTTTGTGTCAAAAAATTATAAGCATCTTACGCAATTACCGCCGGGCAGTATCGTCGGTACATCGAGCCTCCGCCGTCAATGCCAAATTCGTAAAAAGTACCCGCACCTTATCGTCCGTGATTTACGTGGCAATGTAGGCACTCGCCTGAATAAACTTGATCAAGGAGCCTACCAGGCTATTATCTTAGCAGTAGCGGGGTTGCAACGTTTGGACTTGCAATCTCGCATCCAGCATGTGATGAGTCCAGAAGAATCGTTGCCGGCCGCAGGACAAGGAGCGATTGGTATTGAATGCCGCTTAGAAGATGATGTGACCCGACAGCTATTAGCGCCATTGAACCATTTTCCAACGGAACGACGCATTTGTGCTGAACGGGCACTGAATATTCGCCTGGAAGGCGGTTGCCAGGTGCCTATTGGTAGCTATGCTGAATTAGAAGGCGATAACTTACGGCTAAGAGCGTTTGTCAGCACACCAGACGGGAGCCAAATGATTTACGGTGAACAATGCGGGCTGGCGATACAGGCTGAACAAATTGGATTGGATTTGGCCACCGAGCTGATTGCAAAGGGCGCTGACAAGATCCTATCTGCGATTTATCAAGAACCACCACGATGATAACGGAGTCAGCTAAAATTATTTTAGTCATGCGTCCGTCTCCTACGGGTGAACAGTTAGTGAATCGACTGCGAGCCTTAGGTTTAGTGGCGTATCATACTCCATTGATCCATTTTTCGGCGGGGAGTGAATTAAAAAAACTTCCTGGATTGTTACAAACAATGCGGGCGGGAGATTTGGTTTTTATACTCTCACAAAACGTTATTCGTTATGTTAATCCACTGCTGCATAGCAATAAACGATTATGGCCCTCTGAATTATTGTATTACGCTATTGGTCGCCACACTGCATCTGTATTTCAAGCTGTCAGCCATTTACCCGTGACTTATCCAACCATAGCAACGAGTGAGGAATTACTGACAATGACGGATTTGCAGCAGCTCAGTGGTAAAAAAGCGCTTCTGTTGCGTGGTAATGGTGGCCGAGAATTACTGGGTAAAACCTTAATGCAACGGGGAGCCGAAGTGAGCTACTGTGAATGCTATCGGCGCAATCCAATTCATTATGATGCGAGTCAACAAATAAATGACTGGCGACGTTTAGGAATTAATACGCTTGTTGTTACTAGTGGTGAAATGTTACAACAACTTCATACTTTAGTTTCGCCTGATTTTTGTTCTTTTTGGCTACTAGATTGTCGCATGATAGTGGTTAGTGAACGTTTAGCCCTATTAGCAAAACAGTTAGGCTGGCACGACATTCAAGTCGCCAAAAATGCCGATAACGATGCTCTGATCCATGAATTATACCCGAAGCCAACAACGCGGCAGCTTTAAAGGCAAAGGGTATAGTACGGCAAGCGACGACAACACAGCATCAAATTAAAATGATTTGGCTATATACCATTAACCTGACTATGGGATCCCCAATATGACGGAACAAAACATGACCTCTCTTCCCGCGCAAGGAGCCACAGCGGCAAGATCCGCACCGCCGACAGCCATACGCAAAAACCGCTCAGGATTACTCTGGGTTACCTTCACCATGGCATTGGTAATGGCATTAGGGGCAGGGGGGCTTTATTTTCATCAACACGTTCAACAACAGCAATTTCAACAACAAGCTACCAATCAATCACTGCATCAGCAGTTAACAGAACTAAAGCAACATCAATTAAAAGAAAAAACACAGTTAGCTTCGTTATTGCTAGAACACAATAAAGCGTTAGAAACGGCAAATCGTCAACAAGATGCTTTAATGCAGCAATTGAACGCGCTACAGGAAAAAGTGGCGACTATCTCAAGTAGTGACACTAAAATCTGGTTATTGGCGCAAGCGGATTTCCTGGTAAAAATGGCAGAACGTAAATTATGGAACGACCAAGACGCTACTAGCGCCGTTATCTTATTGAAAAATGCGGACACTAGCCTGGCAGATATGCATGATGCCAGTTTAATCGAAATACGGCGCGCGATTATAGAAGATATCGGCACCTTATCTACTCTGAGCCAAATTGATTTTGATGGAATTATTCTTAAACTCAATCAACTATCAAACCAAGTGGATAATCTTCGCTTGGCAGATAATAGTATCGAGGATCCATCAATAGAGGATGGCAACAACCAACTTTCCAGCTCTCTTTCTCAATGGCGGCAAAATTTGTATAAAAGCTGGCATAATTTTATTGCAGATTTTATTACTATCCGTCGTAGAGATAACAGCGCTGAACCACTATTAGCACCTAATCAAGATATTTATTTACGCGAAAATATTCGCGCACGCCTATTGATAGCAGCGCAAGCAATACCTCGTCATCAGGATGAAGTCTATAAACAAGCCTTAGAAACCAGCGCTACTTGGATCAGAGCCTATTTTGATGTGAACGATGCCAATACGAAAAGCTTTCTTGTAGACCTCGATAGCCTGAGCCAGCAATCAATCTCAATGAATATGCCTGATCAGTTAAAAAGTCCGCCGATATTAGAAAATTTGACTAAAATCCGCACGCGCCACTTACTGACATCCACCTCAGATACCCATCAGGAGCAATAACCATGTTACGTGTCTTGCTATTATTCTTGATTTTACTGGCTGGGATAATACTTGGTCCCATGTTAGCGGGGCATCAAGGTTATGTATTAATTCAGACTGATAATTACAATATTGAAACCAGTGTTACCGCCATGATTATTATCTTGGTGCTGGTATTTGTTGCATTATTAATCATTGAATGGATACTGCGTCGCATTTTTCGTACCGGTTATTATACCCGAGGCTGGTTTATTGGGCGAAAACGTAACCGCGCTAGCAAACAGACAAAGGCCGCTTTGATTAAGCTAGCAGAAGGCGATTTTAAACAAGTAGAAAAATTGCTGACCTGCAATGCTGATCATGCAGAACAACCGATGGTCAACTATCTGCTAGCAGCTGAAGCGGCGCAACAACGTGGAGATGAGCGGCGCACTAACCAGTATTTGGAACGTGCCGCTGAAGTAGCAGATACCAACCAGTTACCCGTCGATATCACTCGTGTACGTATCCAGCTCGCGCAAGGACAAATTCATGCTGCCCGCCATGGTGTTGACCGTCTTCTTGGTCAGGCCTCGCAACATCCGGAAGTCTTACGTTTGGCCGAACAAGCCTTTTTATCAACGGGTGCTCACAATGCATTACTCGATATCTTACCCACGATGAAGAAAATGCGTCTTCATAGTGAAGCGGAGATAAAAACACTAGAACTTCAAGCCTATATTGGCATTATGAACCAATGTATGGCAGAAGAAGGCAGTGAAGGTCTCAAACGCTGGTGGCAATCACAACCCGGAAAAATTCGCCGTGAAAGCGCCCTACAAGCGGCGCTGGTGGAGCATCTCATCGAATGTGACGATCATCAAATCGCCCAGCAGATTATTCTCACCGGACTAAAACGCCAGTATGACGAGCGATTGATATCACTCATGCCGTTACTAAAATCAGAAGATGCTAAGTCGCTGGAAAAATCCTTACGTTTACAGATCAAACAACAAGGGGCAACGCCACTACTTAACAGCACTTTAGGTCAGCTGCTGTTAAAACAAGGCGAGTGGGAGCAGGCCAGTGAAGCCTTCCGTGCCGCTTTACAACAACGACCTGATGGCCACGATTATGCTTTGCTGGCCGATACCTTGGATAAACTCCATCGTCCTAAAGACGCCGCTGAAGTCAGACACCAAGGTTTATTGTTGACACTGAAAAAAAATGCTTTGTAGCAGTAGAGATATACTCTTCGCGGCGGCGGCTTCAAAGGCGAAGGGTATAAATGCACAAAAAATTACGTAACTGGCTGATATAAATTATTTATCTTTAAAATAAAATGTCGCGAGGGAGTGATATTACAAAAAAAGGTGATATTTTGCCTTTCCCCATGTCCTATTGTCGCGGATAATAGGCCGCGTTGATGTCCAAAAATGGCGTAACATTATGCTGCATCTTTTTGCTGGCCTTGATTTCCATACTGGCCTAATGTTGGTTCTTGCTCTTTTTTTTGTGTTGTTTTATGAAGCGATTAATGGCTTTCATGATACCGCTAACGCTGTTGCGACTGTGATCTATACTCGTGCTATGCGCTCGCAAACGGCGGTTGTTACTGCTGGAATATTTAATTTTCTTGGCGTTATGTTGGGCGGTTTGAGCGTAGCCTACGCTATTGTTCATTTGCTCCCTACAGATCTGATCTTCAATGTGGGCTCTGCCCACGGGCTAGCGATGGTCTTTTCTATGCTACTGGCGGCAATTATTTGGAATCTCGGTACCTGGTATTTTGGCATTCCGGCTTCCAGCTCACATACTCTCATTGGCTCTATCATCGGCATAGGATTAACGAATGCTCTTATAACCAGCACCTCGCTGGTTGACGCATTAAACATTCCTAAAATGATACAGATATTTCTGTCCTTGATTTTATCTCCCCTGGTGGGATTGGTTATTGCAGGTTTGATGGTATTTTTGTTACGCCGCTATTGGCAAGGAACGAAAAAGCGTCAACGTATCCACCTAACCCCCGCGGAACGAGAAAAAAAAGACGGTAAACGTAAGCCTCCATTTTGGACACGTATCCTGTTGATTTTGTCTGCCATCGGTGTCAGTTTTTCTCATGGTGCCAATGATGGTCAAAAAGGGATTGGCCTGATTATGCTGGTATTAATTGGAATTGCTCCCGCGGGTTTTATCATAGACATGAGTGCTAGCAGTTATGATATCGCTCGGACTCGTAATGCTATAACAAATATACAGCAGTATTATAAGCAACATAATGATATGCTACTTGCCGCTAATAGCAGCCGTCCTACCTCTATGCCTGAATACGATGCTACAGGGGATGCCACACAGCAATTTCATTGCCACCCTTCCGTTGCTACCTCAGTAATTGATCAAGCCGCCGCTTTACTCAATAACTTACAAAGCTACTATGACCTGAACACAGATCAACGTAGTCATATGCGTCGTTTGCTGGCATGTGCAGCAGAAATCACCACTACTGTTGCCAAACTACCGGAGACCAGCGCTGAGGATCGGCATTTTTTATATAATCTCCGTAAAGATCTGCTAGAGACAGTAGAGTATGCACCCACCTGGATTATCGTGGCTGTCGCCTTGGCGCTTTCTTTGGGAACCATGATTGGCTGGAAAAGGGTGGCCGTTACTATCGGCGAAAAAATTGGTAAAAAAGGCATGACTTACGCTCAAGGGATGTCTGCACAAATGACCGCTGCTGTTTCTATTGGGGTTGCCAGTTATACCGGTATGCCTGTTTCTACCACTCAGGTTCTTTCTTCTGCTGTTGCCGGTACGATGTTAGTTGATGGCGGAGGCTTACAGAATAAAACAGTGAAAAACATTACGCTGGCTTGGATCTTGACGCTACCGATCTGCATTGTGCTTTCCGGCACCTTGTATTGGATAGCATTGCGCTTTATTTAACGCGAGTACAAGAAATTTCGAGAAGGAAACAGACCAATGGCTTACAAGCATATCCTAGTCGCAGTAGATCTTTCTCCTGAAAGTAACATACTGGTGGAAAAAGCGGTTTCTATGGCGAGACCCTATAATGCAAAAGTTTCCCTCATCCATGTAGATGTTAACTATTCAGCGCCCTACACTGGCTTAATTGACGTTAATCTTGGCGATATGCAAAAACGTATTCCTGAAGAAACTGATCAGGCGCTCACAGAATTATCAGAAAATACGGATTATCATATTAATGAAATATTAAGCGATACGGGGGATTTAGCGCCTGTTTTGATTGATGCGATTAAAAACCATCAGGTAGATTTAGTACTCTTTGGCCATCATCAGGATTTTTGGAGCAAACTGATATCTTCGGCTCGTGAGCTAATCAATACGTTGCATGTCGATATGTTAATCGTACCGCTCCGTGATGATAAAAAAATTGAAAAAGATTAACTATTAATAAGGATAAACGCGATGATTATCGTCACTGGCGGAGCCGGTTTTATTGGTAGCAATATCGTAAGAGCGTTAGTTAATTTAGAAAAAAAAGATATTTTAGTGGTAGATGATCTAACCGAGGGCGCCAAATTTGTTAATTTGCTCGGTCTAGATATCGGTGATTATATGGATAAGGACGACTTTATAGCCAGTATTATTGCCGGTGATGATATTGGTGATATTGAAGCCGTTTTCCATCAAGGTGCTTGTTCTTCAACCACCGAATGGAACGGAAAATTCATGTTGGAGAATAATTATCAATATTCTAAAGATGTTCTGCATTTTTGTTTAGATCGTGAGATCCCTTTTTTATACGCTTCTTCTGCCGCCATTTACGGTAGTTGTGATAAGAATTTTATTGAAGCGCCTGAATATGAAAGACCGCTTAATGTATACGGTTATTCAAAGCTCCTCTTTGATCAATATGTTCGTAAAATGATCCCGGATGCGGATTCGCAAATTTGTGGTCTGCGTTATTTTAATGTTTATGGCCCCGGTGAAAACCATAAAGGCAATATGGCCAGTGTGGCTTTTCATTTAAATAACCAAATCAATGCGGGCACTAATCCTAAGTTATTTTCCAATAGCCAAAATTTTAAACGCGATTTTATCCATGTGGATGATGTGGTTGCCGTTAATTTATGGGCTTGGAATAATAATATCTCTGGTATTTATAATTGCGGAACAGGCCAGGCGGCATCATTTCAAACGTTAGCAAATGCCGTAGTGGAATATCACTGTAATAATAAGGGAAAAAATCCAACAGTAGAATATATCGATTTCCCCGAAACATTAAAAAATCATTATCAAAAATTTACTCAAGCTGATCTAAGCAAACTGCGAGCGGATGGTTATGATAAAACATTTAAGAATGTCGAGCAGGGAGTGAAAGAATATATGGGTTGGTTAAATAGACCTCTTTGGAAACCGTAGTTCGTTATGCGAAGTCAAGACGCCCGGCGCACAGCAATCTTCGTTAACATAAAGTACATGAGGATTGCGCGCACCGGACAACGCAGGATCCGTATCACGCAGTAGGTTTCCGAAGAGGTCTAATGAAACAGCTTAAGAATCTACTATACCCGATGAATTCCGAGTTACGGCAAGGCGGCCAGGGCGACCGACCGATGAGCGTAGACATACCATGAGGGCGAGAGCTGACAGCCAACAACGCGGCAGCTTCAAAGGCGAAGGGTATATAGCATGAAAATATTGGTGATTGGTCCTTCATGGGTGGGCGACATGGTAATGTCGCAAAGTCTTTATCGTACTTTAAAAGCCAAACACGTGACAGCAAGCATTGATGTAATGGCGCCCCAATGGTGCCTTCCATTACTCAACCGAATGCCTGAAGTTAATCAAGCATTACTTATGCCTTTAGGCCATGGCCGTTTGGCTCTCGGTCAGCGTCGGCGTTTAGGGATTGCTTTGCGTGAAAAAAATTATGATCGTGCTTATGTATTGCCTAATTCGTTTAAATCAGCGCTGATACCTTTTTTTGCTGCTATTCCTCAGCGTATCGGCTGGCGAGGGGAAATACGTTACGGTTTACTTAACGATATAAGGATTTTAAATACATTAGCTTTTCCGATGATGGTGCAACGCTATGTCGCACTGGCTTATGATAAACAGGCTATTTCTTCTTCCGCAGATCTTTCACCATTACTCAGGCCACAATTGCATGTCAGCAATGCTGAGCAAATCGCAATCAGTCATACCTTCGCGTTAAACCCTCATCGGTCGATCATCGGTTTATGCCCCGGTGCCGAGTTTGGCCCTGCCAAACGTTGGCCGCATTACCATTATGCCGCCCTTGCCCAACAGCTCATTAATGATGGTTATCAAATCATTTTATTAGGCTCGCCAAAAGATCACCAAGTCGCTCAGGAGATTTGCTTGGCATTGGATGAAAATAATCGTGATTACTGCTTCAACTTGGCAGGTCAGACCTCTCTTGAACAAGTGGTAATACTGATCGCAGCTTGTCATGCTATCGTCAGTAATGATTCAGGGTTAATGCATATTGCAGCGGCTCTAGATAAGCCATTGATTGCATTGTATGGCCCAAGCAATCCAGAATTCACTCCGCCATTGTCTGACAAAGCCGTGGTGATCCGATTGATTAAGGGCTACCAGAGAATACGTAGAGGTGATGCCGATCAGGGCTACCATCAGAGTTTGATTGACATCAAACCCGAACAGGTGGTGACGGCACTTTATCAACAGCTATTCGCAAATAGTTACAGTAAGGAAAAATAACCCATTAAAAACAAATAAATAAAATATTTTCGCCTATATAATAGGCAACAAAGCACGACAAAACACAACTTTTCAGTCATTATTTATCAATAAGTTACCTATTCATTTCGACCTGTTATTTATGCCATTGTACGTCAATATTATCCTTTGTTTTCATTTCCACCCAACAGTGATCGCTGATTTTACGCATAGTGAATGCAGCGGGCTCTCCTTCTGCTAGTCTTTTATATAATGCCAAATAAGGACTAGACTCATCTCAGTACAAAAACCAGTTTTCATGAGTTGCTTGCTGTCGTAATTGAAGCGGTGGTGAGCGTCAAGTTAGCGAGCAGGATAAAGTGCGCTTTGTCGATGTATTAACCCCTTCAGCATTGCCTTTATCATGATGATGCGTGCACGTAAAGATGTACTCCGGCCGTCGTGGCGATAACATATTTTTTAAGGGAGCCACAATAATGAAAAAAACCAGAGGGCTGGCTTATTTTCTGGGTATCCTGTTATTCGGGCTCGCTGGCGGCTCACTGGTGCAGGCAGCCAAGATTGAGGGTTGGTACCCGTACTATTCTTGATGTGCTCAATGTAACCACTACGCTCTATAATGCTAAACAGCAGTTGGCCAATGCGCGTTATGATTATTTAATCAATTAATTAAAAATAAAATCAGCATTGGGTGTCTTAAACCCAAACGATCTAACTGCCTTCAATGAAATATTAGATACACCTATTGCGACCTCCAGCCTGGTTCTAACAACGGGAAGAAATAGCACCTACTTCAAATCAACAGGATACACCAACCGATGCAGCGCCTATATTCATCGATACTTCCCAAAAAAATGAAGGTAATCCATTTCGTAGTTAGTGATTAAGGGATAAAAAAGTGATGTCGGACGCTGATGTTAGCGCCCGATTTATTTTTAGGCGAGATCTAACAAAAATTTTCTTTCTGCTTGATCCGACGTTTCTACGGTTATCTTGTTAAGATCTCCTAGTCTTTCTAGTCTTTTTATTATTTGGTCGGCGATTTCCTTACTGGCGACAGTGATAGATTGTAGATTTGGAAAGGCCTCTTTGTTGCTGAGAAGCGGCATTCCATGTCCGATAAAATTGGACTGTGCAAACGTTATATGTTTTGCGGGTAACCCGCCGAACCAGAATTTTGCAACGCTCACCATAGAATATAGCGTCACAGGGCTATCATCATTACGGAGGATGCTGCGAAATAATGTTAAGAAATCCTCCACCCTCGTCGTTGGAAAACCATTAGGGTGTTCTTTATGAGAAAAATTCAGATAGAGTGGGATATCGCTGGGGCTCACTGGCTTACCATCTAACCGCTTACCCCCCTTTTCTACTATAGAAAGCAGGTTGTCATACATTTCTTGAATTTGCTTCTTCTGATCTTCAGTGGCACCTATTCCGACTGCATATGCCGCAATAAACTGCTCTCCACTGAGAATACCTTTCTTTATCAGTTCCACGAAACTCTTCATAGAAGTATCGCTTCCCTTTCTCCCTCTTTTTGTGAGATTCTCTGCCCACTGCTTAACTTCCTGTTGTTCAGGTGTAAACTGCTCTTCCTGATTAACTATTTGTGTATAATCATTGGCAATACAAATTAGATATGTCATCTGGTATTTTCCTTATTAAAAATAATTAGCGCGTTAATTAATAATAATGAATTATTTATATTCAATCAAGATGGCTCTGTGAAAAGAGTAATTTTTGGTAACATTGCTATTTTTGATCATTATTTGAAATAAGAAAAAAACCGAACGATATTTTTTAAGTAGATTAGCCTCCTAATCGAACCTCATTCAGGGATCTCAGGCGAAGCTTGTAATTCAAAAATATTCCAAGATAAGAAGTCAATGTTATGCATCAAAAATCTCCGTTTAAAAAAATGTTTAAAGTGAAATTCATGTCAGCTTTATTGTGCTTATTTATCAGCACAACTACAGGTAGTAGTTATGCCACCAGTAACTCGGCTCAGTCTAGAATTCAAAGCAGTGTGGACGAGGTTATAAAACCATTGATACAAAAATACAGTATCCCAGGTATTGCAATTGGCATCACCGTAGAGGGTAAAAATTACTTTTACAATTATGGCGTGGCGTCAAAGGAAACCAAGCAAGCTGTTACTAATACGACCAATTTCGAGATTGGGTCGCTGAGTAAAACATTGACTGCAACTTTGGCGTCTTATGCTCAGATAAATGGTCAGCTTTCATTGTCGGACAGTGTCAGTAAATATTTACCTGTTTTACGTGGTAGTAACTTTGACAACATTAGTTTACTCAACTTGGGTACACATACTGCGGGCGATTTCCCTTTGCAAATACCGGATAATGTCACCAATTATGATGAGTTAATGACGTATTACAAAAATTGGAAGCCAACTTACGCCGCTGATACGCACAGAAATTACTCCAATCCGGGCATTGGCTTGCTTGGTATCGTGACAGCTAAGCGCATGAATATGTCTTTTGAAGATGCAATGGAAAAGATATTGTTTCCTAAACTGGGAATGAAGAACAGTTACATCAATGTACCAGAAGAGCAGATGAATAATTACGCTCAAGGTTATAACAAAACAGATGAGCCGGTCCGAGTCAGCCCTGCTGTTTTAGCATCTGAAGCCTATGGCGTGAAAACCAATACGACTGATTTAATTCGTTTTATTGATGTCAACATGAAACTCATTAAACTTGACGAAAAATTGCAGCGTGCAGTAATGGATACGCACACTGGATACTTTACGTCGAGAGAAATAACGCAAGATTTAATCTGGGAACAATATCCCAACACGGCGCTGTTGCAACCGCTGTTGGCAGGTAATTCATATGACATGATTTATAAAGGTGTTACTGTCACTAAGATTGTCCCTCCGTTGCCGCCACAGGAAAATGTATGGCTTAACAAAACTGGATCAACGAACGGTTTTGGTGCCTATGCACTCTATAATCCAGCAAATAAAGTCGGTATTGTGATACTGGCGAATAAAAATTATCCCATTGATGAGAGAGTGACTGCGGCATATACCATACTGACTCAATTAAAAAGGTCAGATGGCATTGAAAAAATAATGTGAGGCCAACTTTTTTACCACTGATCGCAGGGGAACAGGCCAGGGCAAAGATGTGGGCAAGGATAAAGGAAGAGGTAACGCTAGGAGACTATTGGAAAAAGTCACTTTTACGTGCGGGGGATACCGATATTGCTCTCGTTTCTATTGACAAAATACACAGCATGCTATGTGTTGATGTGCACGGTGGAGCAACAGGAGCCCATGATTATTTCAAGGATAAAACCTATGCTGAGATCAGGATAAGAAATCATGCAGGCAAGGTTATTTTTGAAAAAAAAATAAAAAGCACAGGTAGGGTGTCTCCACGTGAAGAGATCCCATTTACTGAGGGCTATCAACTGGAAATTTATCATGCTGAGGCAGAAACCAGTTTACTGTTCGCCTCAGATATCCAGGGTGCATCGATGCCCAATGCCAAAACAAACCGTTTCGTCATGACAAAAACTGGGCTGAAAAGGCTAATACCGGCTCATCAAATGACCCTGCTGGACAGGAATAATTATGCATTTGCTTCCCTTTCTGTCGATGCCGTTGCCAGGCAGCTGGAGATTGATATCAGTAAACCCCTGGCTGATGAGCATGCTCAGGACTCCGTTTACGCAAGCATTAAAGTAATCAATAAAAAAGGCCGGGTATTTTTTAAAAAAGAGATCAAAGGCAGTGATACCGGAATGTTACGTACCCGGGTTTTGTTTTCTGAAGGCGATAAACTGGAGATATATCATGCGCAGGCAGAAGAACGTTTAAAAATTTTCTCTTCTGGTGTCAAGGTTGATGTTGCCGTAGCTGCAAAAACCACGACCTTTATCATAACATCGAGAGGTCTGGAAAAAATTCTGTTTTCACTTCAGCCAACACAGGGCGATACAGCAGACAAGATGGCTCAGGCAATGTCTGGTTTTACCCCTCTCTCTTTAGACGCCGTTTCCTGTCAGCAAGATAACAGGCTAACACCATCCGAATTTTTCAGTGCTTTGGTCAGCGCAGGGTCATATGCCCTTCGTCTTTGAAGTTGCCGCTAGGCGGCGGCCAGGGGGGTGAGACCGATGAGCGTAGACATACCATGAGAGCGAGCACCCGCAGACAACAAAGCCGTAACTTGAAAGGCGAAGGGTATAGTGGCTAAATTTGCTGCGGACGATAGATTTTAGTTTAAAAAACATTGACTCACTTGAAACTATCCCTATAATTCGTTTCCACAATACGACGGGCGATTAGCTCAGTTGGTAGAGCATCTCCCTTACAAGGAGGGGGTCATCAGTTCGAATCTGGTATCGCCCACCACTTTTTGCTATTACCTACTATTTTTCGGGTCGTTAGCTCAGTCGGTAGAGCAGTTGACTTTTAATCAATTGGTCGCTGGTTCGAATCCAGCACGACCCACCAAATTACTTCATCAGTACGTAAAAAATGCTAAAGCCCATTCAAAATCGCTAGAGACTTTGAATGGGCTTTTTGTTTGGTTTTATCACAGTTTAGATAGATTACGTCCGTAATAAATTTCTTTTATTTCGTCATGTAATTTACAGATAATATCTTCTTTTTCTTCGTGATTGAATTGTTCAGGTTTTGTGTCAAACAGGTGGTGTTCGAGGTCAAGATCTTTCAGCATCATTTTTGTATGAAAAATATTTTCCTGATAAACGTTCACATCCATCATGTCATAACGCTGTTTCATATCCTTAGATATAAAGTTCTGAATCGAATTGATTTCATGATCGATATAATGTTTGATGCCCTTAGCATCACGGGTGAAACCTCTTACGCGGTAATCTATCGTAACAATATCTGATTTTAGCTGTTCGATGAGATAATCCAGTGCGTTTAACGGTGAGATAAGGCCACAAGTAGAAACTTCGATGTCAGCCCGAAAGGTACATAATCCATCGGTAGGATGACATTCGGGATAAGTATGTACACAAATATGGCTTTTATCCAAATGCGCGACTATTGAATTTGGCGAAGGGTTAATCTCTTCTTCACTGATTAAGATTGTGACGCTGGCGCCTTGAGGGTCATAGTGTCAGCGCTAATGATAAAAGACCGTAAATTGCTAATTTAATTTGTCCACTCAAGCCAGAATGCAGTTTCCTTTGTGGTGACAAAGCCATGAGGGAAATAAGCATGCTAAGAAGAGAGGACCACTACATGATAAAACAACGCCATCAACAGGGGGCATTTATTGTTGATATTGCCCATCAGATAGGGTGTTCAGAAAAGACGGTGAGACGGCACATTAGCTATCCTGCGCCGCCAACAGCAAAATGCGGTAAAAAACAGGTTGCTAAACTCGAGCCCTTTAAAGACTACATCGATTCAAGGTTGAGTGAACAGGTTTGGAATGCGGCGGTTATTTTTGAGGAAATCCGTGAAAAAGGCTACCGCGGCGGGAGTGCGATGCTCCGACGTTATATTCATCCGAAGCGTCCACTCAGGGCCTCGAAAAACACGGTACGCTTTGAAACCCTCCCCGGTTATCAACTTCAACACGATTGGGGAGAAATCATCGTTGAGGTGGCAGGCTCTGCCTGTACGGTTAATTTTGCCGTTAATACGCTCGGTTTTTCGCGTCGCTTTCATGTCTTTGCTGCCCCTAAGCAAGATGCTGAGCACACGTATGAATCGCTGGTTCGCAGCTTCAATTACTTCGGTGGCAGCGTAAAAAATGTCTTGGTAGATAACCAAAAAGCCGCTGTTATCAAA
This sequence comes from Candidatus Regiella endosymbiont of Tuberolachnus salignus, assembly GCF_964020115.1. Lineage (NCBI taxonomy): Bacteria > Pseudomonadati > Pseudomonadota > Gammaproteobacteria > Enterobacterales > Enterobacteriaceae > Candidatus Regiella > Candidatus Regiella endosymbiont of Tuberolachnus salignus. The sequence goes on along the minus strand of NZ_OZ026542.1, from coordinate 492,116 downwards.
CATGGACAAAATGGCCACATCGAGTTCAATGCAGGCTTCCTGCAACTGGCTAATCACTATGGGTTTAGTCCTCGCGCCTGTAAGCCCTATCGACCGCAAACGAAAGGCAAAACCGAACGGATGGTGGGCTATGTTAAACACAATTTTTTCACTCGCTACCGTCAGTTTGAGAGTTTCGCTCATGTTAATCAACTGCTAGCGATGTGGCTGGCGAAAGTGGCAGACCAGCGTCATCTTCGTCAATTCAAGCAGACACCGGAAAATCGTTTTGCTGAGGAAAAAATAGCTTTGATGCCACTCCCTGCGACTGATTTCGATACCAGCTACTTCGACCTACGACAAGTGGCATGGGACAGCTATATCGATGTCAGAGGTAATCGCTATAGCGTGCCTTCATTCTGGTGTGGTCGTGCGGTTAATATTCGTATCGGTTTAGATAATACGCTACGTATTTACGGCGATGAGCAACTGCTCGCGACGCATCTCTTGCAGGAGGTAACGCAGGGCTGGCAAAAGGTGCCAGAACATCATCAAGCCCTTTGGCAACAGGTCAATCGAGTAGCGTCTCGTTCGCTCAGTGTGTATGAGGAGCTACTCTGATGGAAATGGAAAACTTGTTGATACGGTTAAAAATGGATTACCTGGGCGATGCGTTGGAGAGTTTATGTGAAGAAGCCACCAAGAAAGCACTGAACTACCGTGAATTTCTCCAGCAGGCATTAGCCCAGGAATGGAACGGGCGTCACCAAAAAGGCTTGGAATCGCGGTTAAAACAAGCACGTTTGCCGTGGATAAAAACCTTGGAGCAATTTGACTTTACTTTCCAACCAAGTATAGACAGGAAAATTATCCGCGAGCTGGCGGGGCTGAGGTTTGTCGAACATCATGAAAACGTCATTTTGTTAGGCCCACCTGGGGTAGGGAAAACGCATTTGGCGATAGCGCTGGCTGTCAAGGCAGCTACAGCTGGGCATCGGGTATTGTTTATGCCTCTGGATAGACTCTGCTGTACCTTAATGAAGGCAAAGCAAGAAAACCGTCTGGAACGCCAACTTCAGCAACTGTGCTATGCCAGGGTATTAATACTGGATGAAATCGGGTATTTACCGATGAATCGCGAAGAAGCTAGCCTATTTTTCAGGTTATTGAGCCGTCGTTATGAAAAGGCGAGCATCATTCTCACATCAAATAAAAGTTTTACTGATTGGGGGGACGTATTCGGTGATCACATTTTAGCAACTGCGATTTTAGACAGGCTTTTACATCATTCAACCACATTGAATATTAAAGGAGAAAGCTACCGACTCAAAAATAAACGCAAAGCAGGCATGTTGCCTATAAAAACGACTGATATTATCCAGGCGCCTGGAATAGAAACCCAACAGGAAAATTAGCAAAAACTGGACATTTTAAAGTAGCAAAAAGTGGTCAATCTAAAGTAGCGTTGACACATAGTCCTGTCTGGCAATATTTAAAATGTTGGCACCAATAATCGAGCAAGTTTTGGTTAATATTTCGCTCAGCCGATCAGCGTTGTATTGTTCGTCAATGTGGCTGATATAGTTTTCTCGATTATTTTTAGCATAACGAATATCGTAAATACAAAAACTCAAGCTTTTAGTTAAATTGTTGAAACCGTGTAATTTAAGCTTATGCAATTTAATTCACCTCCTCATCTATTGGTGTTTAAATTTCATTAAAAATTCATTTATACCCTTGCCGCCGCGTTGTTGTCTGCGGGTGCTCGCTTTCATCAGGTAGTCTATCTATGCTCATCGGTCGGTCGCCCTGGCAGCCGAAGGCAACTTCAAAGGCCAAGGGTATATTTAAAGCACTAACGCCTCGAGCAAATATTGTGGTAAAGCAAAACTATTAAGATGAATGGTGGGATTGTAGTAACGACAGCTGAATTGAGCTTCTTTAAAGCGATCTTTTAAGACAGTGAGATCTAACTGACGTAAATCCGGATTGTTCGTCGCCCAAGCAAAGGTCATAATACCACCATAGTAGCTTGGAATAGCCGCCTGATAAAAACTGACATCCCTGAAATGTTTTTTAAGCTTCTTATTACTCTCTATGACTTCCTGTTGCTGCAAAAAACACACGCCATTCTGTGCAACTAGGATCCCACCCGGATTTAAACAGTTAGCGCAGCTTTGATAAAATTCGGATTTAAATAAATTTTCACCTGGACCAATGGGATCGGTGCAATCAGAAATAATAATGTCGAATTTTTCTTTAGTGTGTTCGACAAAATGCGCACCATCATCAATCACCAGTTTTAAACGTGGATCTTGATAAACCTTCCCTTCACGATTATGTTTTGGTAAAAATTCTTTGCAAAATTCCACTACACCGCGATCTATTTCTACCATAACGATTTGTTCTACAGTGGTATGACGGCAAACTTCACGTAACATAGCACCATCACCGCCGCCGATAATCAGCACTTTTTTTTTGGCGTTTCCATGGGCGAATAATGGAACATGAGCCATCATCTCATGGTAAATAAATTCGTCACGTTCAGTGGTTTGTACTACACCATCGAGTGCCATCACTCTACCAAATTCCGTATTTTGGAAAATCACCAGCTCCTGATGTTCTGTTTTTTTATTGAACAATACCTTTTCAACTGAAAAATATTGACCAAAATCACTATGCAGGGTTTCATGCCAGCGCTCTTTTTGTGACATACTCAACTCCTATCGGAGAGCCTATTCGAAATCTTCTTTGAGCTGTGCTCAATTGAGAAAAAAATAAGCGAAAAAGCGCAGTTTACATAAAGTAAATGAGCATTTTGAGCTTATTTTTGATGAAGTATCAGCGAGCACAAGAGATTTCGAATAGGCTCTGGGGTGGACATAAAAATAAGCGCCATATCATAGCGAACTATGGCACTGTGAACAAAGCTATTTTTGAGACAAGATGCGTGTTTTGTGGGGTGGCTAAAGTCGCAGCAGGTAATTGACCTTGGCGTACCCTGTTGGTAACTTTCACAGTTTAAATAAAGGCAAAAGCATCACTATAAATATGGGATTTTTGTGCAGCGCGCTCACTACAGAATAGTTCGCGCGCGATTTTAGCCATTTCAAAACGCCCGGCGATGTAAATATCTTGTTTAGCTAAGGATTGATAGTCTTGTAACACAGCACTCAACACGGTACCCGTTTTACCATCCCAGTTATCAGCCGGTTGTTCGACGACAGGGACTATGCGCAATTGTGGGTATTTAACTATGAGCGCTTTTAGTTCATCTAAATCGTACAAATGTTTGGCTTCACGTCCACCCCAGTAAAGTGACACTTCTCGATGGGGTTGTTCCGCCAATGCCGCCAGTAAAATAGAACGTGTATATGAGAAACCAGTACCTCCTGCGATTAATAATAGCGGACGCTGGCTATTTTCACGAAACCAAGCTTCTCCATGCGGGATGTCAATATCCAATCTTCTATTTTTTACGATAGCGTCCATCACCGCCATTGCGTATAAATTTAGCTCTGACGCCCCAATATGGAGTTCAATGTATTGCCTTTGTGTTGGTGTTGATGCTATCGAAAATGGGCGTTTATCACGTTCACTCATTATCACCATGAGATATTGACCGGCTCGAAAGGAAAATGGCACAGAGGGAACCAATTTCACTCGATATACAGTATCAGTAATGGTCTCCACAGAGGCGACTTTACAGCTCAATGTTGTCATGCGTTCCTTTTTTTATTAGCGTTTGGGTGACGGGCTGAATATCGCCAACTCATCCCAAATCTCATCGATACGAGTGCAAACTCTTTGATCCATCGTAATAGGGCGACCCCATTCACGAGAAGTTTCTCCTGGCCATTTATTCGTCGCATCAAGCCCCATTTTCGATCCAAGCCCAGAGACGGGTGAAGCGAAATCTAAATAATCGATAGGGGTATTTTCTATCAATAACGTGTCACGTGCAGGATCCATTCTGGTTGTAATCGCCCAAATAACATCATTCCAATCTCGAGCATTGATGTCTTGATCACAGACAATAACAAATTTGGTGTACATAAATTGCCGTAAAAATGACCATACTCCCATCATTACTCGTTTGGCATGGCCTGCATACTGCTTTTTAATCGTCACTATAGCAAGGCGGTAGGAGCACCCCTCTGCGGGTAGATAAAAATCAATAATTTCTGGAAATTGTTTTTGCAAAATGGGAACAAATACTTCATTTAATGCGACCCCCAGCACTGCAGGTTCATCGGGAGGGCGCCCAGTATAGGTTGAATGATAGATAGCATCTCGACGCTGAGTAATACAGGTCACGGTAAAAACAGGAAATTTTTCTACTTCATTATAATAGCCAGTGTGGTCACCATAGGGTCCTTCTGATTCCATCTCATCTTGTTCAATATATCCCTCCAATATGATTTCTGCACTGGCAGGCACTTTAAGATCACTGGTAAGACATTTAACGACTTCTGTTTTATTCCCACGTAGCAAACCGGCAAAAGCATACTCAGATAACGTGTCTGGCACTGGCGTGACGGCCGCTAAAATAGTGGCGGGATCTGCGCCTAATGCAACCGCTACAGGAAAACGTTTTTTAGGATATTTGACACACCAGTCTTGATAATCTAATGCGCCGCCCCGATGAGATAACCAGCGCATAATGAGCTTGTTTTTTGCTAACCGTTGTTGACGGTAGATGCCTAAATTTTGTCGTTCTTTATATGGCCCGCGGGTAATGGTTAATCCCCAAGACACCAGCGGAGCTACATCATCTGGCCAGCAATGCATTATTGGAATACGGCTAAGATCGACATCTTCTTCTCGCCAAATTTGTTCTTGGCAGGGGGCGGAACCTATACATTTTGTTGGCATATTCAGTACTTGCTTGAATTTTGGCCATTGCTGACACAAATCAAGAAAACCTTGAGGGGGATCAGGCTCTTTCAAAAAAGCCAGTAATCGGCCGACATCGCGTAGCGCAGTGACATCTTTTTGCCCCATTCCCATGGCAACTCGTTTGGCAGAGCCAAACAAATTGCAGAGTACCGGCATAGAATACCCTTTTGGATTTTCAAACAATAATGCGGGTCCACCGGCTCGTAGGGTGCGATCAGCAATTTCTGTCATTTCCAAATAGGGATCAATTGACTGGCTAATACGTTTAAGTTCCCCTTTTTGTTCAAGTAATGAGAGGAATTCACGTAGATCTTTGTATTTCATATTAATCACTTTAACCTTTCAAAGGTGCTCCATTATAAGCTGTCTTGATATCGGTTGCTGTTTTTTTGTTAGCGCCTATTCCACATATTTTTCTCTCCTCGCCCTCCTTGACTAAAAATGACACCTAACACTTCAATTGTTAAAATAATGCGATTATTTATTAATGTTTTTGTAAAAATTAATTGACTATTTATTAACATAAATGTACAAACAGAGGACGATCCGCTTAAAAAATAATCTTATTAGATCGGTTTGTGGTGTTTATTGGCTAAAAACGGAGTAGAGAATAATAGCGAGGCAACATTCCGTTGTCAGTGCAGACAAAAAAATTTACCAGGAGAATATATGACACTCATAACAACACCTTCAACATCACCCCTAATAGCACCCCTAAGTTTTAGCGAAATGTTTGACAAAGTGGATGATAGTTTTGAGGTACAACGAGGAACGACAGCACTAGTAGCATCAGCGGGAGCAGTATTAGCAGTAGGAGCAATAGGAAGAGAACTAAGAGATGTACGTAATGTTAACATGCTAAGGATTTCAAATTACATATTCTGTGCTTCGGCAGCTATTGATGCTGGCAACCGTTACTTAAGAAATGTTTGTTGTGATAGAGAAAGTATATGTCTCCCCTATAGTTATAATACGGTTAATTTAGCTGGCACTCTTACTATGGTGGCTGCCGCACTGTTGTCCGTGATGGCTCGGAGGTGAGAAATTCTAGTAAGTTGAGATCTTAAATAACGAGAATGTAATAGCCGAGATTTATTCCAGATCTCTCGCGCTCACCGATAAAAAATACGGTTAAAAATAAATGATGTAGCGAAAAAATGGCGCTGATAATAGCGCTCTTTGTTTTTTTAGCACCTTATCACGTGATATCCAGCGAAAATAGCGCTAACGGGCTGTCTTGCGATTGATGATATCAAAGAGTAGAATGAGCCGTTTTATCTATTAAACTCTAGCAAAACGGGTTAGGTAAAGTGAGCGCTGTATTACTAAGCATAAGAGGTTTCGTTAGAGACGAACTAAGCTTGGCTTTACGTCACTGGCTGCGGTTTTGTGGAGAATTTATGGGGTTGCTGAATTAGAGATTGGCGCCCATCTTATTTTTAATTATTCGGAGTATTATAATGTCTCTAAGTGTTGAAGTGAAAGCTAAAATTATTGCTGATTTCGGTCGTAATGCTAATGATACTGGCTCTAGCGAAGTTCAAATCGCGTTACTCACTGCTCAAATTAACCATTTGCAGGGTCATTTCTCTGAACACAAAAAAGATCACCATAGCCGCCGTGGTTTACTACGCATGGTATCTTCACGTCGTAAGCTGTTAGACTATTTAAAACGCACAAAAATAGAGTCTTACTCTGATCTGATCAAACGTTTAGGTTTGCGTCGCTGATTGACTTAATTTTGTAAAAAAGGGGCCCCAAATTGGCCCCTTTCTTCTTAATTTAAAAAAATATATTAAGTTTAGCTATATAAATTAAGAGACTCGATGATAGATATAAATCGCTGGTGAACCTTTATCATCTCACGAATCATTATCACACTTATTAAAGTAATAAAAAGGATACTATTTTGCTAAATCCGATCGTCCATAAGTTCCAATATGGCCAACATACCGTAACGATAGAAACAGGTATGATGGCACGCCAAGCAAACTCAGCTGTAATGGTATCTGTTGATGATACTGCCGTATTTGTTACTGTGGTGGGTCAAAAACAAGCCAAGCCCGGTCAAAATTTCTTCCCTTTAACCGTGAATTATCAAGAGCGCAGTTATGCCGCGGGACGTATTCCTGGAAATTTTTTCCGCCGTGAAGGTCGCCCAAGCGAAGGGGAAACATTAGTTTCACGTCTCATCGATAGGCCAATACGTCCGCTATTTCCGGCAGGTTTTTTAAATGAAGTCCAGATTATTGCAACGGTTGTTTCTATAAATAAAGAAGTTAATCCAGATATCGTTGCCATGATTGGGGCTTCCGCCGCTCTTAGCCTTTCTGATATTCCCTTTAATGGCCCTATTGGTGCGGCTCGTGTTGGTTTCATTAACGATCAATATATACTTAATCCAACAACGACAGAATTGATAGAAAGTCGTCTCGATTTAGTCGTTGCCGGCACTAATGCCGCGGTATTGATGGTGGAATCAGAAGCCAAGATGCTAAGCGAAGAACAAATGCTAGGAGCGGTCGCATTCGGCCATGAACAGCAGCAGATCGTGATTAACAATATCAATGAATTGGTCGAAAAGGCAGGCAAAACTAAATGGGATTGGCGCCCAGAAGAAGTGAATCAAAAGCTTTATACTATGGTCACTGAGCTCGCTGAAACTCCTCTAGGGGATGCATACTGTATTACTGAAAAACAAGAACGTTACGCTAAAATTAACGCTATAAAGGCGGATATCACACAAACGTTATTAGATAAAAATGAAATTTCAAATGCAGCGGAAATACAAGATATATTGAGTCATACTGAAAAAAAATTGGTGCGAGGTAGAGTCTTAGAAGGTAAACCTCGCATTGATGACCGTGGAGAAGACACAATACGTAGCCTGGATATACGTACTGGGGTGTTACCTCGTACTCATGGTTCTGCATTATTTACCCGTGGTGAAACGCAAGCGTTGGTTACCACTACTTTAGGTACCGCCCGTGATGCACAGTCTCTTGACGAATTGATCGGTGAGCGTACCGACAGATTCTTACTGCATTATAATTTCCCTCCCTATTCTGTCGGTGAAACCGGCATGGTCGGCTCGCCAAAACGTCGTGAGATTGGTCATGGACGGTTAGCGAAACGTGCGCTATTAGCCGTTATGCCATCCCTTGATGATTGTCCTTATACTGTGCGTATAGTTTCGGAGATTACTGAGTCTAATGGTTCTTCTTCTATGGCATCTGTCTGTGGGGCTTCTTTAGCCTTGATGGATGCTGGAGTCCCCATAAAAGAGCACGTAGCGGGGATTGCTATGGGGCTAGTAAAAGAAGGAGACAATTTTGTTGTGTTGTCTGATATTCTGGGTGATGAAGATCATCTTGGTGATATGGACTTTAAAGTAGCAGGAAGCCATACCGGTATCACCGCGCTGCAAATGGACATTAAAATTGAAGGTATCACCAAGGAAATTATGCAAAAAGCACTCAATCAAGCAAAAGCGGCACGCTTGCATATTTTGGGGATAATGGAGCAGGTAATCAAAAGACCCCGTAGTGATATTTCTCAATATGCGCCCCGTATTCACACCATTAAGATTAACCCTGATAAAATTAAAGATGTGATAGGTAAAGGTGGTGCAGTAATCCGCGCATTAACTGAAGAAACTGGTACCACTATTGAAATCGAGGATGATGGTACTATCAAGATTGCAGCGGAAGACAATGAAAAAGTAATCTACACTATCCGGCGTATCCAAGAAATTACAGTTGATCCAGAGCCTGGAAAAATCTATTTAGGTAAAGTAACACGCATTACTGATTTTGGTGCATTTGTTTCCTGTGTGGGAGGTAGAGAAGGTCTAGTTCATATTTCTCAAATTGCTGAAAAGCGGGTAGAAAATATACCGGATTATTTGCACATCGGGCAAGAAGTCCAGGTTAAAATTGTAGAAATTGATCGTCAAGGCCGAATTCGCCTCAGTATGAAAGATGCTGCTGATTTACCATTGAGCTAAACGAAGACGAAAAAAATCGGCGTAATATGCACTTTGACAAAGTATTTGCGAACACAAGAGACGTTAAATAAGTATTTAATAAATAATACCCGGCTTTATTTACAGAATAAAATGGCTGAATCGAGGCAAAAGGACGGAAAAATATTGGTGCTATGTTTATATTTTAGAGTTAAAAAATGAAACTTTGTTTACGCTTATGTTACATCTTGCTGGTGTTCATTCTGGCGGGATGTATCAATAATGATTGGCGTAAAGAGCAGATTTTAGCCATCCCTGTGCAAGCTACATTACAGCAAGAAGTCATTTTGGCGCGCATAGAACAAATTTTCTTGACCCGAATTTTGACCGATGATGAACGCGCGCGCCTTTTATATGAACGAGGAGTACTGTATGATAGTCTAGGATTGCGAGCGTTGGCGCAAAATGATTTTTCACAAGCGCTGACTATTTGTCCTGATATGCCAGAGATTTTTAACTATCTAGGTGTTTATCTAACGCAGGCGGGCGATTTTAATGCGGCCTACGAAGCCTTTGATTCTGTATTAGAGCTCGATCCAAATTACAACTATGCGTATTTAAATCGAGGCATTTCCCTGTATTATGGTGGTCGTTTCCTGCTAGCACAGGATGATTTGAAGAAATTTTATCAAGACGACCCCAATGATCCTTTCCGCTTGTTATGGCTATATTTGGTGGAAAGAGAAATAAATGCCAAGGCTGCAAAAGTAGCGCTGAAACAGCGTTATGAAAAGTCGAATAGAGAGCAATGGGGATGGAATATTATCGAGTTCTACCTGGGTAAAATCAGCATAAAAACGTTGATGAAGCATCTGGTAGTGGACGCGGTAGATAACACTTCTCTCGCTGAACATCTCAGTGAAGCCAACTTCTATTTAGGTAAATATTACCTAAGTCTGGGGGATAAGGAAGCCGCTTCTGCGTTGTTTAAACTGACGGTAGCTAATAATATTCACAATTTTGTTGAGCATCGCTTCGCATTGTTGGAATTAGCGCTTTTAGGTCACGAACAAGGCGAGTTAGCGGAATCAGACCAATAGTAATCTCTTTTCGAAATCTTAAATGAAGATACCCACAGTCCTTCAAGTTGCCTTCGGCTGCCAGGGCGTGAGACCGATGAGCGTATACCCAATGAATTTCGAGTTACGGCAAGGCGGCAGTCAATCGAATCCCAGGAGTGTACAGATAGTACATGACAGAGGATGAGTGGGAGACGCCAACGTCGCCGTAACTTGAAAGGTGAAGGGTTATATACCCACAGTCTTTGAAGTTGTCGCTAGGCGGCTAGGGCGTGCGACCCGATGAGCGTAGACCTACTACGTGATTCGGGCGAATGTCCTCAGCCAACAACGCGGCGGCCTCAAAGGCAAAGGGTATGTATAGATATACTACGTGATTCGGGCGAACCCCCGTAGCCAAAAACACGGCAGCTTCAAAGGCGAAGGGTATACAGCATTGTTAAGGCGTGCCAGGCTAAGCATGGCGCTCTTGACAGATGTTGACTTTGTTGTTTTTTATCATCTAATTTAAGCCGGTTCACATTTTTCAATGAAAATCATAGAAAATTTTCTCGACGAGTTATGTAGACTGGCTGCCATTGTTAATGAGGCACATTTACATGACTACTGAGCTTGAAACTTCTTTTACTAATTTAGGGTTATCTGCCCCTATTCTTAATGCATTAACCAATTTAGGATACAAAAAACCCTCTCCAATCCAGTTGGAATGTATCCCACACTTATTAAACGGCTGTGATGTCCTTGGTATGGCACAAACAGGGAGCGGTAAAACCGCCGCTTTCGGATTACCTTTATTGCATAATATTAAGGCAGAAATTAAATCTCCACAGATATTGGTTTTAGCGCCTACACGTGAATTAGCTGTTCAGGTTGCTGAAGCATTAACCAATTTTTCTAAATATATAAAAGGCGTTAATGTTGTGGCGCTCTACGGTGGGCAACGTTACGATCTTCAGCTAAGTGCCCTGCGCAAAGGACCACAGGTTGTCGTTGGTACTCCAGGTCGTCTGCTAGATCACCTGAAGCGCGGCACTCTTAACCTATCCAAACTAAGCGGGTTGGTATTAGACGAAGCGGATGAGATGCTACGCATGGGTTTTATCGAAGACGTAGAAAACATTATGAAGCAGATACCCGCGGTACATCAAACAGCACTATTTTCTGCCACCATGCCAGAAGCCATTCGTCGTATTACCCGTCGCTTTATGAAAGAACCGCAAGAAATTCGTATTCAGTCTAGTATGACCACTCGCCCAGATATTAGCCAAAGTTATTGGATGGTGGATGGAGTGCGTAAAAACGAAGCTTTGGTGCGTTTTTTGGAATCTGAAGATTTTGATGCGGCTATTATTTTTGTGCGCACCAAGAATTTAACATTAGAAGTCGCTGAAGCGTTAGAGCGCAATGGCTACAATAGTGCTGCATTAAACGGTGATATGAACCAGGCCTTACGTGAAAGTACGTTAGAACGCTTAAAAGACGGGCGTTTAAATATATTGATTGCCACTGATGTCGCGGCGCGAGGCTTGGATGTGGATCGTATTAGTTTAGTCGTGAACTATGATATTCCTATGGATTCAGAATCTTATGTTCACCGCATTGGCCGTACCGGTCGAGCGGGTCGAGCGGGTCGTGCCTTGCTGTTTGTTGAGCGCCGTGAATACCGCCTGCTAAAGAATATTGAACGGACGATGAAATTAACGATTCCTGAAGTTAAACTCCCTAATTCAGAATTACTTAGTCAACGTCGCTTAACGAAATTTTCTACCAAAGTTAGCAAACAGTTAGAAAGCCATGATTTGGATGTATATCGTGCTCTACTGACCAAATTGCAACCGGAAGAGGGCTTTGATATGGAAACCCTCGCTGCGGTGTTATTGAAAATGGCGCAGGGTGAACGGCCGCTTATTATGCCGCCTGATCCAGTGCCACGCCCTATGACGATGTATAATAATAGTGAGCGACGCCGTATAAACGGTGAACGTCCAGTAAGGCGTGAGCGCCGTGACGTTGGTGATATGGAATTATACCGTATTGAAGTAGGTCGGGACGATGGTGTTGAAGTTCGTCATATCGTGGGCGCTATTGCTAACGAAGGGGATATTAGCAGCCGTTGTATAGGTAATATTAAATTATTTTCCTCTTACTCAACTATCGAGCTACCAAAAGCAATGCCAAGAGAGATCCTGTCGCATTTCACTCGTACTCGCATTTTGAATAAACCAATGAATATGCAGCTGTTAGGTGACGCGCAGCCATTTGAATCACGTGGTGGACGAGGTTATGCGAATGAACGGCGAAGTGGGGGGCGTTTAGGGACTGAAAATACAGCGCCGCGCCGCTCTTTCGGTGGTGATAAACGTGGTGAAGGAAACAGCAACAATCATCGCCGTGCGAGTAAGATTAGCCGCGATACTTTACGTTTTACTCCTCGGGGTGATGATGCCGCGGTTTCTACTGCGGCCAGGCCTCGTTTTGGAGAAGCATAATTATTTAAATTAGCTGAAATAATAAAAACTGGCTTTTGAGCCAGTTTTTATTGATTGTTAATATTCCATATAGATTTTTAGAGCTTATTCGAAATCTTTTTTGACAAAAGACTGCTTGTAAAACCGTAGCAGTAGGTTATGCAGGCAGTCTAAAGTATTAACGAGTACAAGAGATTTCGAATAAACTTTCAGAAAACAGGGTTCAGAAAAGGAGAAACGGGGCAGGGATACTGGAGTAGATATACCCTTCGCCCTTGAAGTTGCCTTCGGCTGCCAGGGCGTGAGACCGATGAGTGTGGATATACCATGAGGGCAAGGGATCGCAGCCAACAACGTGGCAGCTTCAAGGGCGAGGGGTATAGACGGCAGCAAAAAGTGTAGTGAATTAAGTACGATGAAAATAGAATCGAAAGAAAAATATCAACTGAGTGATGAAGAGTTACAACTTTTTGAGGCGTCGATTAGTGGCACCAAAAAATTGAAACAAGACAAGATAATGCATCACTATCATCAAAAAAATCATCAAAGAGTAACTTCTGTTAAGTTTTCGCAAAAAAGAGAACAAAAACAGAGAGAGATTAGCTGTTATTTTTCTGATGACTTTCATCCACAACTGAATAGTGAAGATCCCATTCGCTATATTCGTCAAGATGTAGAGACTATTGAAATAAGAAAACTTCGCCGCGGGGATTACTTACCTGACATATTTCTTGATTTACATGGCTTCACCCAAAGGCAAGCCAAACAACAACTCGTTGAAATGTTTGCTGTTTGTAAATCAGAACATATTTATTGTGCCAGTATTATGCATGGCCATGGCAGAGATGTTTTAAAAAAGCAGATACCACTGTGGCTAGCGCAGCATCCTGACGTATTGGCTTTCCATCAAGCCCCCAAAAAATGGGGTGGAACTGCTGCCTTGCTGGTGTTGATTGAATAGAAATCTATTAGACCTCTTTCCAAACCTACTACGTGACACGAATCCTGCGTTGCCCGGTGCTCGCAATCCTCATGTACTACATGTTAACGAAGGTTGCTGTGCGCCGCGGGCACCTTGACTTAGCATAACGAACTACGGTTTGGAAAGAGGTCTATTGCCTATTATCTAAAACCTGGCTCGCGGTGGCTTTCGCTATCATTTTTTTTAAAGTATGTGCCACAGCAATAAAACCAAATGTCGCAGTTACCATCGTAACCGCGCCAAAGCCAGAGGCGCAATCCATCCGTTTTGATCCTTCAGTAGTGCAGCCTGATCTAGACAGGTTACCCTCGATCTGAGGGTACATCAGTGGTTCACTAGAAGACACACAATCAATACGTAATTTTCCTTTACTATTTTTCACTACACCAAAATCACGTCTCAATCTTTCTCGCACGCTAGCAGCTAAAGGATCTTGAACCGTTTTAGCCAGATCAAGAACGGCTATACGAGTAGGATCAATTTGTCCTCCTGCGCCTCCTACTGTAATAACGGGGATCGCATAACGCCGACAATAAGCCAACAAAGCCGCTTTAGGGCGCACACTATCTATAGTATCAATAACATAACTAAAATTTTGATCCAACATCTCAACCACATTTTCGGGTGTGATAAAGTCATCAATACATTTCACCTGGCAATGAGGATTAATGGCTAAAATACGCTGTTCCATCACCGCTATCTTGGCTTGCCCAATATTTTCACGGACAGCATGGTTTTGTCGATTAGTATTGGTCACACAAACATCATCCATATCTATCAGGGTGATAGCACCAATACCCGTGCGCGCTAACGCCTCAACAGCCCATGATCCTACCCCACCCATGCCAATGACACAGATATGGGCGCGTGAAAATAATATTTGCGCTTGATGGCCATACAAACGCGCAATTCCGCCAAATCGTTGTTGATCAATTCCGTGGTGGTTTTTTGTATTAGAACATTTAGTCATTACATAGGGGTCTCTGTTTTTTAGAGCGAGCACGATAACAAATCACGGTGAGCAAAGGAATTAGAAAAGAAAAAATATCAAGCCGTTTTAGGGGTATTGTTGGTAGGTAGGCTTAGCACTGACTTCCCGTTGAATTGTAATACCGTTCCATTTTTCTCCGGTAAATTTTTCACCCTTGACAAGCAACGTCGTATTGCCATTACAAATGATTGTCACCTTTTCAGGCATGAGGGTTAATTCTATTTCATTGATCGAGCAGCCGCTTACATCAAGCTTTATTAGTTCAGCGGGAAGAGCCTGATAATCCAAACCCTCCAGCTCAGGATTGCCACTTATATTGAGTGACCTTAGTGAATTAGGAAGAGTATTTTGCTTAATCCCTGTTGGGTAATAAGGATTCAAAAACAGTGTATGCAGATTATTGTTACTGAGATCGAGAGACTCGATATGATCTAGTTCGGTAATAGCTGTCGGTATTTTGTAGAACTGGTTGCCATTGGCGTTTAATATTTCTATTTTTTTTGATAAGACATCTAGAGCCGACAGATTGTTGTGAGATATATTCAATTCAGTTGCTTGCAGTGAAGCTAACAATTCCGGTAGCGAACTCAAGCCATATCCGGAGATATCCAGGTGTGGCGAGGCGTTTTTAGCGTTCTCTTCTTTAAATTTTTTTCTGATTAGTAATCCTGCCTCTTCACGCTGCTCATTCTCTACGAGCTCCTCCACCCACAGATGCAATTGTAAAATCATGATCAACATAGGAAACATAAGGATCGCGTTATCTTTTGTAGACGCAATCTGTAGCCTATTTCCCATTTCATACGTTTCGTCAGTAGATAATCCCTGTTTCATTAATTTGTTATATAGCCGCCCAAGCCCTTGGTCGTCAAACGGCAACGTATGTATGTCAGCCATAAACGCATCGTTTTTAAGAAGATCAATAACTGAGCGCTCATCTCCCGCCTTTATAACTTTCATATTAAGCAAACAGTCTTTTATTTCCTGTATTGCGGCAGCTTTTGGAGATAAACCAGTAGGCGGTGATGTTGCTTGATACGATACAGGAGACATTGATTGAGCTGAATTAGCTGAAGTAATGGTCATATTGATATTTTTCCTAATGAAGGTGAAAAAGAGAGCAGTTACTATATAAGTGATAATAAGCAACCTACTCTCAACCTAACCTCACTCGCTGAGAAATATCATTTATCCCCTTCGCCTTTGAAGCCGCCGCGTTGTTGGCTGCGGATGCCGCCCTCTCATCGTAACTCGAAATTCATTAGGTATATGTGACAAGTTTTTCCTACAGTGTTCTTCAACCTCTGACAACTTTGCGCCGTATACGCATAAAAAAAAGACAAAAAGGCGATAAAAACCACAATCAAAAATTTTATATCAATTTAAATGCTAAAAGCACTTGCAACAAAAATAATCCAAGGTATAGTGCGCTCAATCAGACGCGGGATGGAGCAGTCTGGTAGCTCGTCGGGCTCATAACCCGAAGGTCGTCGGTTCAAATCCGGCTCCCGCAACCAACGATGTCCGACCCCTCTCATCTCTTCAATCAAAAAAGCGCTCAAAGAAGATTTCAAATAAGCTCTAAGAAAAATAAGCCTTAATACCAGCAAACACTGCCTTAGCTATCTGTTGTTGAAAATGGGGAGTGCGTAACTTTTTTTCTTCTTCAAGATTACTAATAAATGCGGTTTCAACTAAAACTGACGGGATATCGGGTGCTTTTAATACGGCAAAACCGGCTTGCTCGACCCGATTTTTGTGTAATTTGTTAATCTTACTGATCCGGCTAAGCACTTCCTTCCCAAATTTTAAACTATCGTTAATAGTTGCCGTTTGTAGCAAATCAATCATCGTGTGATCCAAATAGCGATCACCACTCTTACTAATCCCCCCTATCTGATCGGCTTCATTCTGGGTTTGCGCTAAAAAATAAGCAGCAGCACTGGTGGCGCTTTTGGTTGAAAGTGCAAACACTGATGATCCTTTAGCTGCGCGGTCGGTGAAAGCATCTGCGTGGATAGAAACAAAAAGATCAGCCCTTAACTTACGTGCTTTGGCCACCCGAACTTTTAACGGAATAAAAACATCTTCATTGCGTGTCATATGAACTCGCATATTCGATTCACGCTGGATGAGAGCTCGTAAGCGCCGAGCTATTTGCAACACCACATCTTTTTCGCAGGTTTTATTTTTTCCGATGGCACCAGGATCTTCTCCCCCATGCCCAGGATCTAGCACTATGATAATAGGCCGATCACGGCCAGCTTTACCTGCTGATGGCGCCTTTGTAGGGAGTGTGCGCTCTAAATGGCCTTTATTATAATCCTCTAGCAAGGCGAGTAGCGGATCATCTTTTGTCGCAGTATCACCGACTGTCGGATAGAGGTCTACCACCAAACGATGATGAAATTTAGCGATGGGTTTTAAAGTAAAAAGTTGTGGATGACTCAGTTGCTTAAGTTCGAACACTATCCGTACGGTTTTTTTATCGAATTGTCCTACTCGCACTTGCTTGAGATGAGGATCAGTTGCTTGAACTTGGCGAGTCATTTCCCTTAGTACTTCATTTAAATGGACATCTTCGATATCAACTACGATGCGATCGGGTTTAGATAAAGTGAATTGACGGTATTTAAGCGGAAGATTGGATTCTAATGTGATCCGGGTATAGGTTGAAGCAGGCCAGACCCGAATAGCAACAATTTGTACCGATGTAGCAAACCCAATTTTGCTGACACTCAGCATCCAACTGGCTGCTATAGCTTGCAATAAAAGGCGGCGATGGGAATTGTGCATTGGGTCTGAGATACTCCAAAATCATTATTAGACCTCTTCGGAAACCTACCGAGTGACGCGAATCCTGCGTTGCCAGGTGCGCGCAATCCTCATGTACTTCATGTTAACGAAGGTTGCTGTGCGCCGGGGCGCCTTGACTTCGCATAACGAACTACGGTTTGGAAAGAGGTCTATACCCTTCGCCTTTCAAGTTACGGCTTTGTTGTCTGCGGGCGCTCGCCGAATCACGTAGTATGTCTACGCTCATCGGTCTCACCCCCTTGCCGCCTTGCCGTAACTCGAAATTCATTGGGTATATTGCTTTAATTTTACCGCTCTTAAAGCCGTAAAAATAAGTTCCTTATCGATATTACTTAGTTCTGGTTGATCGATAATTTTTATCAATTTTTCACGTGAAGTTTCATCAAATCCAACCCCTGAATGTAATATTTGGTATAACGCTTTGATTAATAAATCGCTTGACTCAGCAATCTCTAAACGAATTTTAGCCAATGTTTTAACAGGCGAATCACCTGCTTTTTGTGTCATATCCAAGTGATTTTTCTGATAACGATATTGGATTATTTTAGCCGTCTCCATCAATGCACTGAAAAGGGGTTTAACAGAATCAGGATCTAATCCATTATTTTTCGCCGTCACCATTGCTTTTTGTAATACTTTTTTTTCTTGCTCAAGATCCTCAATCGCTAAATGCGCTTTAGCCTTGTTAACCGCTACCTCCTGCATATAAGATAATCGCTGATTGATCAATGAAAAAACCTTATCCCATTCCGCGGCACTGGCGGCAAAAATTGTCATACTACTAACCAACACTCCAACTTTGATAATCGCTAACATGATTTTCCTTAAATTATATAATCTACTCCATTACGCGAGCAGCCAGTTTACCTCATGTTCTGTCGTCGCACGAAAAAAATCACAGTATCGCACGCTAGATTCATCCTTTATTTTCGCGCATTATGCACTATTTATTCCCCTATTTTTTATTAAGGTATTCTTATGACAAAAACGCAATTTAGCCTCTATGGTATTAGCAATTGTACTAGCGTCAAAAAAGCACGTGATTGGTTGGCTGCACACAGTATAGTTTATCGTTTCCATGATTATCGTGTTGATGGATTGACCGCTGACTGTCTACAAGATTTTATCGACACACTGGGGTGGGAATCATTGCTTAATACGCGCAGTACCACTTGGCGAAAATTGAATGAGCAAGAACGTATCGCAGTGACCAACGTCACTAGTGCTAAAGCCTTAATGTTAGAACAACCGTCGATAATTAAGCGGCCACTGTTGAAGGAGTGCTTAGGTATACCCACAGTCCTTGAAGTTGCCTTCGGCTGCCAGGGCGACCGACCGATGAGCGTGGACATACTACCTGATGAGGCGAACACCTGCAGCCAACAACGCGGTGGCTTCAAAGGCGAAGGGTATAAAATGCTACTTGGCTTTGATCCTCTGGATTATCAACAATTTTTTCACAAGGCACTATAGTATGACTTGTCCGGTAATTAAACTTGCCAAACAGTTAATTAAACGGCCTTCAGTGAGTCCAGCCGATGAAGGTTGTCAGGAGATACTGACTCAGCGTTTGAAAGCTATCGGTTTTACTATCGAACCGATGAATTTTGCTGATACCAAGAATTTTTGCGCCTGGCGAGGTGAAGGGAAGACATTAGCCTTTGCTGGGCATACTGACGTAGTCCCCCCCGGTGATGAAAACCATTGGGACTTTCCCCCTTTCGAACCCACCATCCGTAACGGTATGCTTTACGGCCGGGGCGCTGCTGATATGAAAGGTTCATTGGCTGCGATGGTGGTTGCTGCCGAGCGTTTTATCACTGTTAACCCCAATTATATCGGCCGATTGGCGTTTCTTATCACCTCTGACGAAGAAGCGAAAGCGACCAACGGTACGGTGAAAGTGGTTGAAGCGCTAAAGGCGCGTGAGGAACGGCTGGATTATTGCCTGGTTGGCGAGCCTTCTAGTAATAAATGTTTAGGAGATGTGGTTAAAAATGGCCGCCGGGGTTCAATGACGGCTAATTTATCTATCCATGGCGTGCAAGGACATGTCGCCTATCCCCACTTAGCCAAAAATCCGATTCATTGGGCGCTCCCCATGTTACAAGAACTTGTCTCCATTCAGTGGGATAAAGGCAATGTATCTTTTCCCTCTACCAGTATGCAAATTGCGAATATACAAGCCGGTACTGGCAGTAATAATGTGATTCCTGGCGAATTATTTGTCCAATTTAACTTTCGTTTTAGTACTGAATTAACGGAGAGCATGATTAAACAACGTGTTGAAACCTTACTGGAGCAGTATCGCTTGAATTACAGTATTGATTGGGTAGTATCTGGGCAGCCATTTCTAACCGAAAAAGGTGACTTAGTGGATGCGGTGATCAATGCGGTGCATTGCTATAACGGCATCACACCAGAACTGAGTACCGCAGGGGGGACGTCTGATGGTCGTTTTATTGCTTTGCTGGGTGCACAGGTGGTAGAACTGGGGCCAGTGAATGAAACTATCCATAAAGTGAATGAATGTGTAAAAGCCGCTGATCTCCAGTTATTAAGCCGTATTTATCAACGGATCATGGAACGTATTCTTAGGGGTTAAATCGTTAAAAAGAGTAAAAATATGCACTGGTTAGAAAATTGGCACGAATTAAAAGAATATTGGTGGCTTATCCTCATTTTCTTGGTGGGTATTTTTATCAACAGCATCAAAGCACTGTGTCGTTTAAATCATAAAGACTACTTAAAAAATAAACCCCAGATACCGCCTCATCGTGATAATAATGCGAAATGGGACGAAGATAATTGAAGTTCAAGCAGCCCAGAATACGATGGGCTGTGGTACAGGATTTAAAAAGGTAGATTTTCGCCTCCTTAGCAATCGTTTTAGAAGTATATGGAGGGAGTACTAATGTCTGCTTTATCTTGCAATTTAATATTTCCCCATCGTGCTCCGTTAAATTCTTTACCGTTGACAAGAAATCTCGTATTACCATCGTGGATGATGGTCATATTTTTAGGCATGAAGGTTAATTCTATTTTCTCAATCTCGCAGCCGCTTATATTAAGTGTCATTAAATTTTTAAATTCAGATAATCTTGGCAAATATTTCAGATTGGTGTTACTGACATCGAGCTCTTTTAAGGAAGGGGGAATTTCTTTAGGATCCAAGGTTCCTAGTTCACGATTGCCACTGAGATTGAGAGACGTTAGCGCCTTGAGTGAGGAAAGTGTATTCTCTGTCCCTGAAATATTACCGAGTTGCTTCTCTAATTCCTCAATACGTGGCATATTGGGCTCTGTGCCTGTATTGGCATATTTTAGCGCCATTAGTTCATTTACCAGTTTATTCACTTCTGGAGAGTTTACAGGCGTGGGAAGAATATGCAGTGTACCTAGATCATTGTTACTGAGATCGAGAGATGTAAGATTCGTTAGTACGGCAATAACTGGCGGGATTGTACGGAACTGGTTATCACTGAGGTCAAGTTCGTTTAGCGATAGCAGTACACTTGGATGATCAGGCAGAGATGTTAAACCCAACGCGGAGGCATTCAGATTAGAGACATTATTATTATCAAGTTGATTTTTAATCTGATTGATTATTTTGTCATGCCTAGACCACGGGAGTAGCTCACCTAACCAATTAAAATGAGTAACAATATCTTCTTTCTTTTCCTCTAACCCCTGCTCTGATGCCTCTTTTTTCATTTCCTTCATCTTGTTTATAAGATTACGATCTCCAAGAAGATTAGTAAGAACATGATCTTTCGATCTATCTTCTTCTGACATCAGACCAAGTTCTACCAAATAGCCCGACATTTTTTGGGTTATTTTGTCTCTCAGAGATAAATCCGTAGACGTGTCCTTATTTTGTGAAGCCGATGCAGAAGACACTGGAAGAGCTGAAGTAGCAGTGGGCATAGTAGTGTTCATATTGATATTTTTCCTAATTACGGTTAAAGAAAGATCACTATTTAAGTTAAGTTATAATAAGCAACCCATTCTCAACCCAACCTCACTAGGCGCTAAGAAATATCATTTTGATGAAAGGCGAGGCTATAAGTGGACAAATAGACTACTCGCCATTAAAATGCGCACAATTTGTCAAAAATTAGCAAAATTCGCGGTAAACCCTCACTCAATGCGGGCGGGGAGCAGTCACCTTGCAGGCAGTTTTCTATTCTTCGGAGGATGTTTTGATTAAGTCAGCGTTATTGGTTCTCGAAGACGGAACCCAATTCCACGGTCGCGCCATTGGCGCAGAGGGAGCGGCAGTGGGGGAAGTGGTCTTCAATACCTCAATGACCGGTTATCAAGAAATCCTTACTGATCCTTCCTACTCCCGCCAAATCGTCACCCTTACTTATCCCCACATCGGCAATACCGGCACCAACAGCATCGATGAAGAATCGGGCGCAGTACAGGTGCAAGGGCTGATTATCCGCGATTTGCCATTAATGACCAGTAGCTATCGTAGTGAAGAAAGCTTATCGCAGTATCTTAAACGTCATCATGTTGTTGCCATTGCCGATATTGATACACGTCAACTGACACGACTATTACGTGATAAAGGAGCCCAAAACGGTTGTATTATCACGGGTCAACCCTCGCCGGCCTTACTCGCCTCGGCATTAGAAAAAGCACAACAATTTCCCGGTTTAGTCGGGATGGATTTAGCAAAAGAAGTCAGTACCAAAGCAGCCTATCCTTGGTTACAAGGCAAATGGACGTTAGACAATGAACGCCCGCACGCTTGCAACACCGCTGATTTACCGTTCCACGTCGTGGTTTACGATTACGGTGTGAAGCATAATATTCTACGTTTGCTGGTCGAGCAGGGTTGTCGATTAACGGTAGTACCAGCACAAACACCGGCGGAAGACGTCTTAAAATTAAACCCAGACGGTGTTTTCTTATCCAATGGCCCGGGTGATCCCGCGCCCTGTGATTACGCGATCAGGGCGATTCAACGTCTGCTCGAAACAAAAATCCCCCTCTTTGGTATCTGCTTAGGCCATCAACTACTGGCATTAGCCAGCGGCGCTAAAACAGTAAAAATGAAATTCGGCCACCATGGTGCTAACCATCCGGTAAAAGATCTCGATACCCAATCAGTGATGATTAGCGCACAAAATCATGGTTTTTCCGTGGACGAAGCGAGTTTACCGCCCAATCTGCGTGCGACCCATCGTT
This sequence comes from Candidatus Regiella endosymbiont of Tuberolachnus salignus, assembly GCF_964020115.1. Lineage (NCBI taxonomy): Bacteria > Pseudomonadati > Pseudomonadota > Gammaproteobacteria > Enterobacterales > Enterobacteriaceae > Candidatus Regiella > Candidatus Regiella endosymbiont of Tuberolachnus salignus. Next base: position 469,738 of record NZ_OZ026542.1, on the reverse strand, counting down.
CTTTATTCGATGGCTCATTACAAGGGATCCACCGTACGGACAGAGCGGCGTTTAGTTTTCAAGGCCACCCCGAAGCGAGTCCTGGCCCCCATGATGTCGCTCCACTGTTTAATCATTTTATTGCGTTGATCAAAGCGTATCGGATACAACCAAAAAGTCATATACCCACAGCCTAACTGTTAATAATCGAAAGTGAAAAAGCGAACATCATGCCAAAACGTACAGATATAAAAAGTATCCTGATTTTAGGTGCCGGTCCTATCGTTATCGGTCAAGCTTGTGAATTTGATTATTCAGGCGTCCAGGCTTGTAAAGCGCTGCGTGAAGAAGGTTATCGGGTGATCCTGGTTAATTCCAATCCCGCAACGATTATGACAGATCCCGACATGGCGGATGCCACCTATATTGAGCCGATTCATTGGGAAGTGGTGCGCAAAATTATTGAAAAAGAACGCCCAGACGCGGTATTGCCAACCATGGGGGGGCAAACCGCTTTGAACTGCGCTTTAGAACTAGAACGTAAAGGCGTGTTAGCGGAATTTGGTGTTGCCATGATAGGGGCAACGGCAGCGGCGATTGATAAAGCAGAAGATCGCCGTTTGTTTGATATCGCCATGAAAAAAATTGGCTTAGCAACCGCCCGTTCCGGTATTGCGCATAATATGGAAGAAGCGTTAGCGGTGGTAGCCGAAGTCGGTTTCCCTTGTATCATTCGCCCCTCTTTTACTATGGGCGGTACAGGGGGTGGTATTGCTTATAACCATGAAGAGTTTCAAGAAATTTGCCAGCGTGGATTGGATTTATCGCCCACCAAAGAATTGTTGATTGATGAATCGCTGATCGGATGGAAAGAATATGAAATGGAAGTCGTTCGCGATAAAAACGACAACTGTATTATTGTCTGTTCGATTGAAAATTTTGATGCGATGGGGATCCACACCGGTGATTCTATTACGGTGGCACCCGCACAAACCTTGACCGATAAAGAATATCAAATTATGCGTAATGCTTCGATGGCGGTATTACGTGAAATTGGCGTCGAAACCGGGGGATCTAATGTCCAATTTGCGGTGAATCCTAAAAATGGCCGCTTGATTGTGATCGAGATGAACCCACGGGTATCGCGTTCTTCCGCATTAGCATCCAAAGCCACCGGTTTCCCGATTGCTAAAGTGGCTGCCAAGTTGGCAGTGGGTTATACGCTCGATGAATTAAGTAATGATATTACCGGAGGGCAGACCTCGATAAGTATCCCTGCTTCTTTTGAACCTGCTATTGATTACGTTGTGACTAAAATTCCGCGCTTTAATTTTGAAAAGTTCGCCGGGGCGAATGATCGCTTAACCACTCAGATGAAATCAGTCGGTGAAGTGATGGCTATTGGCCGTACACAGCAAGAATCATTACAAAAAGCGTTGCGCGGCTTAGAAGTGGGCGCAACTGGCTTGGATCCGAAAGTTAATTTGGATGATCCACAAGCGTTAAGCAAAATTCGGCGCGAATTGAAAGAGGCCGGCGCGGAACGTATTTGGTATATCGCTGATGCTTTTCGAGCTGGCATGTCGGTGGACGGGATTTTTAATCTGACCAATATTGACCGTTGGTTTTTAGTACAAATTGAAGAATTAGTGCGTTTGGAAGAAAAAGTTGCCGAATCGGGTATCAAGAGTCTCAACGCCAATTTTTTGCGACAACTTAAACGTAAAGGCTTTGCCGATGCACGTTTGGCGGCATTGGCCTCTGTAACCGAGAGCGAAATACGCCAATTACGCCATGATTTTAACTTACACCCGGTTTATAAGCGGGTAGACACCTGTGCGGCAGAATTTGCCACCGATACCGCTTATCTGTACTCAACCTACGAAGCAGAATGCGAATCCTATCCCAATCATGATCGTCGAAAAATTATGGTGCTAGGAGGCGGGCCAAATCGCATTGGGCAAGGAATTGAATTCGATTATTGCTGCGTTCATGCCGCACTGGCGCTGCGTGAAGATGGCTACGAAACCATTATGGTTAACTGTAATCCAGAAACCGTTTCAACCGATTACGACACCTCTGATCGCCTTTATTTTGAATCCGTCACCTTAGAAGACGTCTTAGAAATTGTACGTATCGAACAGCCCGAGGGGGTGATCGTACAATACGGTGGTCAAACACCGCTGAAATTGGCGCGTGAATTAGAAGCGGCGGGTGTGCCCATTATTGGCACCCGTCCTGATGCGATTGATAGCGCAGAAGATCGTGGGCTTTTTCAGCAAGCGGTTAATGATTTGGGTTTAAAACAACCGGCTAATGCCACCGTTACTGCACTGGAAGACGCGGTTGCAAAAGCGAACATATTAGGCTACCCACTGGTGGTGCGTCCTTCCTATGTATTGGGAGGGAGAGCAATGGAAATCGTTTACGATGAAGTGGATTTGCGTTGTTATTTCCAATCGGCCGTGAATGTCTCTAACGATGCGCCGGTATTACTTGATCGCTTTCTCGACGATGCCGTTGAAGTGGATGTTGATGCCATTTGTGACGGTGAGAAAGTGCTGATTGGCGGCATTATGGAGCATATCGAGCAAGCCGGCGTTCACTCCGGTGATTCCGCCTGCTCACTGCCTGCTTATACGTTAAGTGAAAACATTCAAAATACCCTACGCCAGCAAGTAGAAAAATTGGCTTTTAAACTTAATGTCCGTGGTTTAATGAATGTACAATTTGCGGTAAAAGACCAAGATGTTTATTTGATTGAAGTTAACCCGCGTGCTGCTCGTACTGTTCCCTTCGTCTCTAAGGCCACCGGTGTGCCGCTGGCAAAAATTGCCGCCAGAGTGATGGTAGGTCAATCATTGACACAGCAAGGGGCATTAACCGAAGTGATCCCGCCTTATTATTCGGTAAAAAAAGTCGTGTTGCCCTTTAACAAATTCCCTGGCGTTGATCCTATTTTAGGTCCAGAAATGCGATCAACCGGTGAAGTCATGGGTGTAGGTCAAACTTTTGCCGAAGCTTTTTCTAAAGCCATGTTGGCTAGTCAATCAGGGATAGAAAAACGGGGGCGTGTGCTGTTATCTGTGCGAGAAGGGGATAAAGCACGGGTCGCTGATTTAGCAGCCCAATTGTTGCAACAGGGTTTTGAACTCGATGCAACGCATGGCACAGCCGTGGTCTTGGGCGAGGCGGGGATCAATCCACGTTTAGTCAATAAAGTGTATGAGGGGCGCCCTCATATTCAAGACAGAATTAAAAATGGCGAATATACTTATATCGTCAATACCACTGCCGGGCGTCAGGCCATTGAAGATTCTAAATTACTGCGCCGTAGTGCTTTACAATATAAAGTGCATTATGACACGACCTTAAATGGAGGCTTTGCCACTTCGATGGCATTAAATGCTGATCCCACCACCAGCGTCATTTCAGTACAGGAAATGCATGCTAAAATAAAACAAGCGCAGGCTCCAAAGTGATAATTAGTTTAATTGCTGCCCTGGCGCATAACCGGGTGATAGGCATGCAAAACCTGATGCCCTGGCATTTACCGGCTGATTTAGCCTGGTTTAAACGTAACACATTGGGTAAACCTATCATCATGGGACGTAAAACATTTGAATCGATAGGGCGCCCTCTTCCTGGTCGGTTAAATATCGTTCTTAGCCATCAACCGGAAGCGGATCAAGGTGTGACCTGGGTCAGTTCCATTGATCAGGCGTTAGCAACAGCAGTAAATGTGCCAGAAGTGATGATCATCGGCGGAGGAAATCTCTACACCCAGTTTTTGCCGTATGCTAACCGGCTGTATTTAACGCATATTTCGGCCATAGTTGAAGGTGATACCTACTTTCCAAATTATGCAAATGATGAATGGGATGAGTCATTTAAAGAATGCCATGAAGCCGACAATAACAACAGTTACCGCTATTGTTTTCAGATTCTTGAGCGGCGCTAAGAAAATCCTTAGCCAATTGTCTTTGTAACCGCCTGTAATCACATCGCTTACAGCAATTTATCCACATCATGCCCCTATTTTTCGCACTTGTAAAAAGGGTCAATACACATTATCTTGTTATCATATCAACTCATAACCACTATATGTTGTGTTTATATCCTACTCGCCTCTGCCTGGATTATCTGGGCAAAATCATAGGGTGTATACCCAATGAATTTCGAGCTACGGCAAGGCGGCCAGGGGGTGAGACCGATGAGCGTAGGCATACCATGAGGCGAGCACCCGCAGACAACAAAGCCGTAACTTGAAAGGCGAAGGGTATCAGCATATTTAAAGGCACCAAAACACATGAATCAAAGCTTACTTGTTACCAAACGTGATGGCCGTAAAGAACGCATTAATCTTGATAAGATCCATCGGGTAGTTGATTGGGCAGCAGAAGGCTTACACAATGTCTCTGTCTCTCAAGTAGAACTACGTTCCCATATTCAATTTTATGATGGCATCAAGACCGCTGATATTCATGAAACCATCATTAAAGCAGCAGCCGATCTGATCTCCACTGATGCGCCAGATTATCAATATTTGGCCGCCCGTTTGGCGGTTTTTCATTTGCGTAAAAAGGCCTATGGCCAATTTGAGCCCCCGCCACTGTTTGAACATGTGTCAAAAATGGTGGCGATGAAAAAGTACGATCAACATTTGTTGGCAGACTACAGCGCCGCCGAGTTCGCCGAGATGGAGAGTTTTATCGATCATTGGCGTGATCTCAATTTTTCCTACGCCGCGGTGAAACAGCTAGAAGGAAAATATTTGGTACAAAATCGGGTGACCGGTGAAATCTACGAAAGCGCCCAGTTTCTGTATATTCTTGTCGCTGCTTGTTTATTTTCTGGCTACCCACGTGAAAGCCGTCTCGATTACATAAAACGTTTTTATAATGCGATATCAACGTTCAAGATCTCGTTGCCAACCCCCATTATGGCAGGTGTAAGAACGCCAACACGTCAATTTAGCTCATGCGTATTGATTGAATGCGGTGATAGTCTGGATTCGATTAACGCCGCCTCCAGCGCCATCGTAAAATATGTTTCTCAACGGGCTGGGATTGGTATTAACGCAGGCCGTATTCGGGCAGTGGGTAGCCCTATTCGCGGCGGTGAAGCTTTCCATACCGGTTGCATTCCATTTTATAAATATTTTCAAACCGCGGTGAAATCTTGTTCTCAAGGGGGCGTACGCGGTGGAGCTGCCACCTTATTTTATCCGCTATGGCATTTAGAAGTAGAAAGTTTGTTGGTACTAAAAAATAACCGAGGGGTTGAGGATAACCGCGTACGCCATATGGATTATGGCGTGCAAATTAATAAATTAATGTATCAACGCCTGCTAAAAGGCGAAGATATCACGCTATTTAGCCCATCGGATGTGCCGGGGCTTTACGACGCTTTCTTTGCAGATCAGACGGAATTCGAGCGACTGTACATAAAATATGAGCAAGATCAAACGATTCGTCAGCAACGGATAAAAGCGGTTGATTTATTTTCTTTGATGATGCAAGAACGCGCGTCTACTGGGCGGATTTATATTCAAAATGTAGATCATTGTAATACCCATAGCCCATTTGATGCCAAGGTGGCACCCGTCCGTCAATCTAACCTGTGTTTAGAAATCGCGCTGCCCACCCAGCCGTTAAATGATATCAATGATGAAACCGGTGAAATCGCGCTCTGTACCTTATCTGCTTTTAATTTGGGCGCGATTGATCGTCTTGAGGAATTAGAAGAGTTAGCCACACTAGCCGTGCGCGCGCTCGATGCGCTACTCGATTATCAAGATTATCCCATTGCTGCCGCCCGTAATGGCTCGCTGGGACGGCGTACTTTAGGTATTGGCGTGATCAACTTAGCTTATTATTTAGCAAAAAACGGGGTCGGCTATTCCAACGCCGATCTCAAGAAGAATGCTAACTCTTTAACGCACCGCACCTTTGAAGCGATTCAGTACTATCTGTTAAAAGCATCGAACGATTTAGCACGTGAAAAAGGGGCTTGCCCATGGTTTGATCAAACTACTTATGCGCAAGGTCTGTTACCGATCGATACTTATAAAAAATACCTAGATGAAATTTGTAATGAACCCTTGCATCTTGATTGGGAAGGTTTGCGCCAGAATATTAAGCAATGGGGGCTACGTAATTCAACGCTTTCCGCCCTGATGCCTTCAGAAACATCATCACAGATCTCTAATGCCACTAACGGTATTGAGCCCCCGCGCGGTTACGTCAGTATCAAGGCGTCGAAAGACGGTATTTTGCGTCAGGTGGTGCCAGAATATGAACGACTAAAAGAGCATTATCAGCTGTTATGGGATATACCGAATAATGACGGTTATCTGCAATTGGTTGGCATCATGCAAAAATTTGTTGATCAGGCGATTTCGGCCAATACCAATTACGATCCCACACGTTTCTCCGACAATAAAGTGCCGATGAAACAATTATTAAAAGATCTGTTAACGGCTTATAAACTGGGGATAAAAACGCTTTATTATCACAACACTCGCGATGGTGCTGATGACGTACAGGGTGATATAACAACCCATGATGACTGCGAAAGCGGTGCCTGTAAGATTTAATTGCCAGAGGACATTATGGCCTACAGTACATTTTCACAAAATAAGAATGATCAACTAAAAGAGCCGATGTTTTTTGGTCAGTCGGTTAACGTGGCACGTTTCGATCAACAAAAATACGCTATTTTTGAGAAATTAATTGAACAGCAACTTTCTTTTTTTTGGCGCCCAGAAGAAATTGATGTCAGTCAGGATAGAACGGATTATCAAAAGCTACCACCTCACGAACAACACATTTTTATTAGCAATTTAAAATATCAAACTTTGCTCGATTCGATTCAGGGGCGTAGCCCCAATGTGGCTTTATTACCACTGGTTTCAATTCCTGAATTAGAAACTTGGATAGAAACTTGGTCATTTTCAGAAACCATCCACTCGCGATCTTACACCCATATCATCCGCAATATCGTTAACGATCCCTCGCTGATATTCGATGACATCGTCACCAATGAGGAGATCCTAAAACGCGCAGAAGATATCTCTGCCTATTATGATGATTTAATCAAAATGACCAGTTATTACCATCTATTAGGTGAGGGGACGCATCATATTAATAGTGAAACAATAACAGTAAATTTACGTGCGCTGAAAAAACAGCTTTATCTCTGCTTGATGAGTGTCAATGCTTTAGAAGCGATACGTTTTTATGTCAGTTTTGCCTGCTCTTTTGCTTTTGCAGAACGAAAGCTAATGGAAGGCAATGCCAAAATTATTAAATTGATTGCGCGTGATGAAGCGCTTCATCTCACTGGCACCCAACATATCATCAATTTGATGCGTGCAGGTAGCGATGATCCCGAAATGGCAAAAATTGCTAAAGAATGCCAAAACGATTGCTTTGAATTATTTAAAAAGGCCGCTGAGCAGGAAAAAGAATGGGCAACCTATTTGTTCCGTGATGGCTCAATGATTGGCCTTAATGAAGAGATCCTCTGCCAATATATCGAATATATTACCAATATTCGTATGCAGGCTGTGGGGCTGGATCTGCCTTTTAAAACACGCTCTAATCCTATCCCCTGGATCAATGCTTGGCTTTCCTCTGATAATGTACAGGTAGCACCACAAGAAGTGGAAGTGAGCTCTTATTTGGTAGGACAAATTGATGCTAAAGTCGATCAGAAGGATTTCCGCGATTTTGAGTTATGATCTATGAAAAAATCGACCATTAGCTTACGCAAACGCGACGTAAAACTAGATTATCCTGCTGATAGCAATAACCTGCTCGAAGTGTTAGAACAACATCAGATACCGGTCGAGTATCAATGTCGCTCGGGTTATTGTGGCTCATGTCGCCTCACATTGCTCAAAGGCGAAGTAGATTATTTAGTTTCCCCCCTCGCCTTTATTCAACATAACGAAATATTAGCCTGCTGTTGTTATCCACGCGGCGATATTGAGATTGATCTTTAATTCTAGCGCCCAGAGATTATACCCTTTGTCTTTGAAATTGCCTTCGGCTGCCAGGGCGGGCGACCGATGAGCGTAGACACACCATGAAGGCGAAGGGTATAGAAGTAAGATTTATTTATCGAGTCAATAGTAATGAAATTACCGATTTATTTAGATTATGCGGCTACTACACCTGTCGATCCACGTGTGGCTGAAAAAATGATGCAATGTTTAACCTTGGATGGGATCTTTGGTAACCCTGCTTCTCGATCACACCTTTTTGGTTGGCAAGCAGAAGAAGCCGTTGATATCGCACGTAACCAGATTGCTGCATTGGTGGGAGCCGATCCACGAGAAATCGTTTTTACTTCCGGCGCCACTGAATCCGATAATCTGGCGATTAAAGGGGCGGCACATTTTTATCAGACCAAGGGTAAGCACATTATTACCTGTCAGACTGAACATAAAGCGGTGCTAGATAGCTGTCATCAACTGGAACAGACTGGCTTTGAAGTGAGCTATTTAGCCCCACAAAGTGACGGCATGATAGATTTACAGCAGCTTAACGCGGTGATGCGCGCTGATACTATTTTGGTTTCTATTATGCACGTGAACAATGAGATTGGTGTGATACAGGACATTGCAGCGATAGGTGAACTATGCCGTAGTCGAGAAATCATTTTCCACGTTGATGCAACACAAAGTGTGGGAAAATTGCCGATTGATTTAACGCAGTTAAAAGTGGATTTAATGTCTTTTTCCGCGCATAAAATGTACGGGCCGATGGGGGTAGGTGCTCTGTTTGTGCGCCGTCATCCAAAAGTACAGATTAAAGCGCAACAACAAGGCGGGGGGCACGAACGTGGTATGCGCTCAGGAACACTGCCAGTGCATCAAATTGTCGGTATGGGAGAAGCCTGCCGTATTGCTCAGGAAGAAATGGCCGACGAATCGGCGCGCCTCACCAAGCTACGTGACCGCTTATGGCATGGCATCAAAGAAATAGCAGGTGTTTATTGTAATGGCGCGCTAACAAAACGGGCTCCTCACATTTTGAATGTCAGTTTTGATCATGTTAACGGTGAAACGCTAATGATCGCATTAAAAGATTTAGCCGTCTCCGCAGGCTCTGCCTGTACTTCGGCCAGTGTAGAGCCTTCACATGTCCTGAGTGCACTGGGTATCAGTAATACATTGGCTGACAGTACCCTGCGTTTTTCTCTTGGGCGTTTTACCACTGAAGAAGAAATTGACTATGCCATTGGGTTGTTGCAAGAGGTGATTCAACGTTTGAGACAAGGAAAAGTTACCATTAAACGATGATTTAATATCAAAGGTTTTCATATGCAATCATATCAATGTTTTGATGCCATCGTTATCGGCTCTGGGCCCGGAGGCGAAAGTGCGGCAATGGGGCTGGCTAAACAAGGTAAATCGGTAGCCATCATTGAACGTTATCACTGTGTTGGCGGCGGATGTACACACTGGGGCACCATTCCTTCTAAAGCGCTACGACACACCGTAAGCCGTATCACTGAATTCAGACAAAACCCTTTACTACATAATGATAATCTCTACACCATCAAACCTTCTTTTGCTGATATTTTGCATCATGCGGCGCGGGTGATCAAAGAACAAGTCCGTATGCGCCAAGATTTTTACCATCGTAACGGTTGCAAGATTTTATACGGCGAGGCTCGCTTTATTGATAGCAAAACGATCGCCGTACATCATGATGACAACAGCTCTGATATCCTCGAAGCGAAATTTATTATTATCGCCACCGGCTCTAAACCCTATCGCCCTGAAGCCGTTGATTTTACACATGCACGTATTTACGACAGTGACACTATTTTGCAACTAACTCAGCAACCTAAAAATATTATTATTTATGGCGCTGGGGTGATAGGTTGTGAGTATGCTTCTATCTTCCGTGGACTCAGTGTCAAAGTTGATTTGATCAATACCCGCTCTCACTTATTGGCCTTTCTCGATCAAGATATGTCAGACGCACTTTCCTGCCATTTTTCCAACGATGGTGTGATCATTCGTCATAATGAGGAGTTTGAAAGCATTGAAGGAACGGCAGACAAGGTGATCCTTCATCTAAAATCGGGTAAAAAGATGCAAGCGGATTGTTTACTGTACGCCAATGGTCGCACTGGGAATACACATGCTATCGGCCTGGAAAATATTGGTTTGCAAGCCGATGAACGTGGTTTTCTTAAGATCAACCACATGTATCAAACCACCCTGCCTCATATTTATGCCGTTGGTGATGTGGTGGGTTATCCCAGTTTAGCCTCCGCAGCTTATGATCAAGGGAGGATCGCCGCGCAAGCCATTATTTACGGTGAAGCTAGCGTTCATTTGATTGAGAACATCCCAACTGGGATTTACACTATCCCCGAGATCAGTTCCGTTGGTAAAACGGAACAACAGCTGACACAAATGAAAGTCCCCTACGAAGTTGGCCGAGCACAATTTAAACACCTGGCGAGAGCACAAATCGTTGGTATAAAAGAGGGCAGCTTAAAAATTTTATTTCATCGCGAAAATAAAAAGATTTTAGGTATTCACTGTTTTGGTGAACGAGCGGCTGAAATTATCCATATTGGCCAGGCGATTATGGAACAAAAAGGGCAAGGTAATAACATCGAATATTTTGTCAATACGACTTTTAATTACCCAACGATGGCAGAAGCGTATCGAGTAGCGGCGCTTAATGGTTTAAACCGTTTGTTTTAAGCGCCTATACCCTTCGCCTTGAATCAAATTAGACTGATTTGGCTATGTCTGTACACTCCGGTTGCTGTGCGCCGTGCGCCTTGACTTCGCATAACGAACTAGGGTTTGGAAAGAGGTCTATTGATTGCCGCCTTGCCGTAACGCGAAATTCATTGGGTATAGAACAAAGGTAATTCAGTAAGTCGATATCAGTATCGACACCCAACTTTGTCATTGCTGATTTTTTCTGACTACTAATTGTTTTTATACTACGGTTAAACTTTTTAGCAATCTCCGTCACAAGAAAACCATTAGCGAATAAACGTAAAACCTCACTTTCTTTTGGTGATAACGGTTTATTGCTGTAATTATTCACATTCATACTGTCTATCAGTTTGATAACGGTTTTTGGAATATATCTTTGTCCTTTTTGTAAAGCAGCAAATAACTGAGCTAAATCTGTTGGGGCACCTTGTTTTAATACCATGCCAGCAATATCTAGTCCTAAAACATTATTTAGGATCGCTGGATTATTATTGAGAGTAAGGATGATGATCATTAGGTGTGGATAATGACGTTTGATGTATTTAATAAGTCTAATGCCATCACCATATTTCCCACCAGGCACCGAGAGATCCGTAATCAAAATATTGGCACTAAGTTTAGATAAATTATTGATTAATGTTGTTGATTCTTGAAATTCAGCGACTATATTCACTTGCTCAAGATCTTCAAGCGACTTGCGAATGCCGAATAATACGATGGGATCATCATCGACAATAATGACATTAATAATTTTATCCATGACATCCCTCAATAAAAACACAGCGAGCACTGCGCCGCCGTCGAGTATACTCTTTGTCTTTCAAGTTACGGCTTTGTTGTCTGCGGGTGTTCGCCTCATGGTATGTCTACGCTCATCGGTCGGTCGCCCTGGCCGCCTTGCCGTAACGCGAAATTCATTGGGTATAGATTTTGCAAAAAATCGAGTGATAACAATTTTAAACAGGCGCTACGATCAGTACTTTCATGAAATAATTTTTTCCAGTTCCGTTATGATAATAGAGGCGGTAAGCGTATGCATCTTTTTATGCTTGGAGGTAAGCGCGATCTGGTTTTTTCCATAACCACCGATTAAAGCCGGATCCGTTGGGCCAAATAACGTGATATTAGGACGATCTAATGCCGCAGTAAGATGACTTAGTCCAGTATCAACAGAAACCACCGCCGTGGCATTGAATAAAATTTCGGCTATTTGTTGCAATGGAAGTTTTGGCAACACCTCGACATGAGGGAAATCGCCTGCCAAACGTATCGCTCGCTGATGTTCATGCTCATTTCCCCAAGGTAGTTTGATCTTCAGGTCTGTTGCCTGTACCCATTGAATCAGTTGGATCCAATGCGCTTCTGGCCAATATTTATTGCTGCGGGTTGTCGCATGTAAAAATACTAAATAGGGCGCCGTCGTTGCCTCTGATCGATAGAGAAAATGTTGGGCAATGCCATAATCCCCCTTGCTTTGAGGTCGTTCATAATTAAAACTCTTAGCAAAGAGCTGGCGGGTACGCTCTACCGCATGCTGTTGATTATCGATGGCATGGCGACAGTGATAAAACCAGCTAGCAAATGACTCGCGGGCACTTTTATAATCCGGGCCATGTTTGTTCCCTTTAGCAAAACGTGTCACTAACGCAGCACTTTTCAATAACCCTTGTGCATCGATTATCAGGTCATAGTGCCGCTGCTGTATCTTGTTTATAAAGGCGTAACGCTCCTGACGAATATGACGAGCGAACCAGTTTTTGCGCCACCGACGGATGGCAACAGGAATGACTTGATCAACGATTGGGTGCCAACTTGGGATTTGAGAAAATTGCTCTTCGATGACCCAATCGATACGGAGATCGGGTATTGCTTTCATTGCATCGGTTACGGCGGGCAACGTATGTAACACATCCCCCATTGAGGAAGTTTTTACTAGCAAAACATGCATCAATCTGTCTCTCTTGCGGGCTATTTGGCGAATAGCTGTTCAAAAATAAAATAAATTAAATTATTTAAAACAAGTAGATGTATTATTTTAGATAAAATAACAGGCAACGAAAGGCAATGTTTTGGTCATTATTTATCAATTATCTCGTCTTTTCATTTTGACCTGTTATTTTTGTCATTGTACATCAATATTCTCGTTGCTTGTCTAATAAAATTCTTTTTTATTAGGCAACAGATATAAGGTTATTCTCTAAAAGTCAGTCATGTTATTTCGTGTCTTTTCCACAGCTATCTCCGTAAATACTGCCTGCCCATTTGAGGTAATCTAGAGACTGGTACTGAGTATAGCCAAATCAGTTTAATTTGATTTTGTGTTGTCGTCGCTTACCGTACTATACCCTTCGCCTTTGAATGGCCGCCTAGCGGCAACTTCAAGGGCTGTGGGTATATTTGTACTGTCTGTGCTCCTGTCGCCTTGAATCAAATTAGACTGATTCAGCTATATCGTCAATGAAAGAGCGGCGATTACCTAGAGATGGGGTCATATACCCAATGAATTTCGAGTTATGGCAAGGCGGCAATCAATCGAATCCCCGAAGTGTACAATACGCTTTCGGAAGTGCTCCTCATCAATTATCTTGCAATGAAAATGTTCACAATTAAAGTCGCGATTTGTATTTTCTTCATAGGATTTTCTCCCCACTTTTTTATGTTTTCCTTATATATTTTCCTGTCTGTTGACCCGTAGAAAGAAAGCTCAATACATTGTTAATGTAAAGAAATTCAAAACTACATAAAAATAATTGGAATAAAAATTTGTAACAATAATAAACTCAATCTATAGTAATTTCACAAGTTTCACTACGTATTATTATATAGAGATGGTGAATGACTTAGATATTGGTTTGGATAATCAGCCTAATGTTATAGCCGAGTCAGTTTAATTTGATTCAAGACGACAGGAGTACAGACAGTACAAATAGTACGGTAAGCGACGACAACACAGAATCAAATTAAAATGATTTAGTTATATCCGTCTGTAAAGGATAAGCAGGGTTAGGCATATAACTGAATATAAAAAGATACATCTTAGATAATTAGGAGGAAGGTATTATGACAATATCAATATGTAATCCAGTGATCTTAGTGGCAGTTGGTCAAATTCAAACAAAAAATTCAACCCATGTTAAATCTTAATGGACTTTATTAACCCGCGTTCGTCGAAAATTTCGGAAAGGTAACTTATAAAATTAAGGATTTTATTTTTAGAATTTTATAAATCATCGAAAAATCCGGTTTTAGAACGAATCATCTATAAACAGCAATAAGCAATAAAATAGCTGATTTGTCGAAAAAATAATGATTGGGACTAAGTGGCACAGGTCAGGACTAAAAATAAACTACCCATTCAGAGGTAGATTTACATGAAAATGTATACCCACTGTCCTTCAAGTTGCAGCGTCGCGGTCAGGGCGTGAGACCGATGAACGTCGGACGACTCCCCCGCAACCAACAACGCGGCGGCTTTAAAGGCAAAGGGTACAAATGCATTTCAGTATGTGTTGACATACGCCTTTCAGGGCGTCTAAAACGGGCAGCGTTGTTGCCGGCCACTATTACTCATTTTTTGCTCCAGGGAAATAGTTTTGTACTTTTTCACTTAACCTAATTTTGAGGAACATATATGCCGACATTACCGCAACGTTTTATTTCACTTTCCGTTTTGGCTCTCGTTACTATGACCATTCTTCCCGGTTGTGCCCCGAAAGCAAATAAAACTGTGCAACCTTCCCGTCCTACCACTGAAACGGGTAGCAGCAACCAATGCATGAACAATTTCACCCTACTCAAAAAGCTTAACCCGTCTGCCTATACTAAGTACAAGGCTCAGTTCGGCAAAATAGATGAGTCTTATACCTATTACCAAAAAAATCGGGGGCTGCTGGAGAAAGACCCCTCAGAGTTGATAGAGCTGAACCTGAACGACAAACTAAACATGATATGCGAGCGAGTGAAGAGTCAAACGTTTATCGAACATCATCAACGGATGAAAGTGATTTCAACCATCTGAAAAACATCACCTGCATTTCTGAAGTGATTTCAATCATCTGAAAAACATCATCTGTATTTCTTAGATGGAAGGCTTTTTTTCGCCTGACTGATTAAATATCCGATTGACTTTAAGGGAAAAGCATCATGAACTGGTTGTCCCCCCTTGTTAAAAAAAGAATATCTTTCTGGCTGCTTATTAACTGGTTTTTCACCTCTCTGATACTGCCTCTTTATATGCCGTTGGCACAGGCCGCAGAAACCAGTGAGATGAGGAAACTCATGGCAGAAAGCGCTCTCGACACAGACAGCAATATGTCTGTAACAGAAGGAAACAAACACCTGGCCAAGAAAAAGGCTATTCATCCCCGCCATGCTAAAAAGAGTAGCTCTCACTCTAAAAAGAGTAGCTCTTCGCGAAAAGTACATTCACTGCCTTCATTGGGTACTGATACGGCAAAATCTGAAGTGCCTAATACGACACGTAACCATGAAGAAACTGACGTGCAACGTTGGCAGGGAAACTTCGAGAATCTATGGGGCGTCATGTCTTCGCCTGATACTAACCGTGCAACCAGAGACTTCGCTACGAGTCAGGTGACGGGTATGGCGAACCGGATGGCTGAAGATGCTGTCCGTGACTGGTTATCCCATAAGGGTAATGCCCGAGTGTCTTTTAGCTATCCGGCGAAAGGCAGCGCAGATGTGCTGATCCCTGCATGGGATACCAAAAATCACCTTATCTTCGGGCAAGCAGGTGTTCGACTTGACAGAGAGCGAAATACCTGGAATGCCGGGTTAGGCTGGCGATATTACCCCAGCAAACAATGGATGCTAGGGGTGAATAGTTTCTACGACTATGACCACACCGGCGGGAACGCACGATGGGGCGCCGGTGTTGAAGCAAGAACTGACTACCTGAGCCTGTCAGCGAACCGCTACTTCCGCATAACGGACTGGCATCAGTCTCCACTGAAAAATATGGAAGACTATGATGAGCGTCCGGCAAACGGGTATGATCTGCGCGGGAAGTTCTGGCTTCCGTCCTTTCCGAAAATTGGCGGAGAGTTGGCATACGAGAAATATTTTGGCAAAAATGTCTCAATAAAAAGAGATGCCTCCCCTGACTCCCTGCACGATGCACCCTATGCTTTGACCAGTTCGGTGAATTATACGCCGTTCCCGCTTGTCACCATGAGTGTAGGACATAAATCGGGTTCGATCAGTGAAACCATAGCGAAGCTGCAGCTTAACTACCAGTTTGGGCAGCCACTGAGTGTGCAGTTTGACGGGGAAAATGTGAAGTTGATGCGCAGCCTTGCGGGCAGTCGCTATGATTTTGTCGATCGTAACTACAACATTGTGATGCAATACCGTAAGCAGCCGATGATTTCACTGACTTTGCCTGCCTCCTTGACCGGTCAAGCACGATCTATAGTACGGGTTAATGCGACCGTATGGGCTAAGCATGGTATCAAGAAAGTAGACTGGCAGTCACCGGACTTGCTAGCTGCCGGAGGCGCAGTTACGTCTGGCGACTCAGTGACACAGGCTAAGGTCAAGCTTCCAAAATGGAAGGCGGGAGGAAACAATACTTACCGTTTGACAGCGGTGGCAACTGACGTGAAAGGAAACAGTACAGAGCAGGCAGAGACGCTGCTGCATGTGGAAGAGAGTACTGCCAACATCTATGGTAATCTGACGGTGGACAAAGAAAGTGCCCCAGCAAGTGGCACTGACATCGTCACCTATACCGCGTCGGTAACAGATGCTAAGGGCAATCCGGTTGAGGGTCAGGATGTGAACTGGAAGACTGATCTGGGCAAGCTGAGTGGGTCTTCGAGCGTTACCGACAAAGACGGTAAGGCGACCATCCAGCTGACCTCAACGGTGATGGGCATTGCCAAGGTGAGCGCCAACACCAACGAAAAGCCAGCAGCGAACGCGCCTGAGGTGAAATTCACAGCAGACATCACATCTGCACATATAGCCAGCGGCGACCTGAAGGTGGACAAAAAAGAGGTTGTTGCCGACGGCACTGAGGTGGCGACCTACACGGCGAAGGTCACAGACGCCCGCGGCAATATTCTTCCCGACTATGAGGTTGTCTGGAGTACCGACGTAGGCACGCTGGAAAAGGGCACCAGTACAACGGACGAGAATGGTATCGCCACCATTGAGCTGAGCCACACGGTAGCGGAAAAAGCGACCGTGACGGCAACAGTCAGGAAGAAGGACAGGAAGGCGCCTGTGGTGCAGTTCATCGCCGATGTGAGCACTGCGGAGATAACGGTGGTGTCAGCCAAGCAGAAGATTACCGGCACGGGCGTGGAAACCACCAAGCTGACGGCAACGGTGATGGATATGAACAAAAACCCGATATCCAATTATTCCCTGAAATGGGAAACCTCACTGGGCACAGTAACTGTCGGCAAAGACCCCACGGACAGAAAGGGCAGAGCAACAGCCACGCTGAAGGCTCCGCTATTCGAGTCTCCCGAACACACCTCAAATGGTGAGGCATTAGTCACGGCAACAGGAAATGCAAAAGGAATCACAGTAAACGGGGAAACCACCGTCACCGTGCGTGCAGTCCTTAATGTAGGAGGGAAGCATTACTGGACGATGCTCACAGATCATCCAACAAACAATGAGAAAATCGCGATGAGTAACTGTAGTCGATTCGGCGGCGGTAGGGTGGCTAGCGAGAAGAATGTAAATGATGACTTCGTAAGTGTAAATGGTAAGGGTGATTTTAAGGACATGACTGTATCCGGTGAATTTGTAAACCAATGGTATTACCTTGCCGGCTTCAAGATGGGGGGAGATTTCCATTCAGATACGAATATGAATAAACCAGCAGTCGCCGTCTTCGGGACGTCAAATTATGTCTGCGTCAAATAAATTCAACTTGCTAAGGAGGCGATAGTAGAACGCACCGACAGAACACGGTAGCGTGCTTAAAAACCCCATGTTGATACATGGGGTTTTTTTATGTGTAGGCCGCCTAGCGACAACTTGAAGGACGATGAAATGTAAATGCATTTGTATGTGTTGACATACGCTTTTCAGGGCGCTTTAATTGGCGGCGTTATCGCCAGCCACGATTACTCATTTTTCGCTCCAGGGAAATAATTCCGTACTTTTTTCACTTAACCTATTTTGAGGAACATATATGCCGACGTTACCGCAACGTTTTATTTCACTTTCCGTTTTGGCTCTCGTTACCCTGATCACGCTTTCCGGTTGTGCCCCAAAAGCAAATAAAGTTGTGCAACCCCTTTCCCCTTCCAGCGCAGCAGTAGAGGGTGATAAGGGTACTACTGCCCCTAAAACTGATAGTAGCCAGTGCATGGACAACTTCACCCTACTCCAAAAACTTAACCCGTCTGCCTATTCTAAGTACAATGCTCAGTTCGATAAAATCCGTAATTCTTACTCCTATTACCAAAAGCACCGGGATCTGCTGGAAAAAGATCCGGCAGAATTGATGAGTCTGACGCTGAAAGACAAACTAAACCTGATATGTGAGCGAGTGAAGAGCCAGACGTTTATCGAACTCAGTCAACGGATGAAAGTGATTTCAACCATCTGAAAAAAACATCACCGGTATTTTTGAGATAAAAGGTGCTTTTTCGAGATTTGTCGCATTAAGCAGCAGGGGGTTAACATGTTGCTTTTTTTGCGGTGTTATTGGGTGATCGTTCTGATGATAATACGCACAGTTCGAGAGGATATAGCCGAATCAGCTTAATTTGATTTGATGCAAGGCAGTGGAGCACAGACAGTATAAATAGTACGGCAAGCGACGATAACACAGAATCAAATTAAGCTGATTCGGCTATTAATGTGGCTATTTTGCGAATAGCTACTGTATTTTATTTACAATAAAAATCAATCGAAATTAGGTCAAAATGCCGAGCAAAGTATTTCGTATCCTAACATCTTACTTGGTCAGTTTGCACCCTACATTAAGCGCCGGGCACAAAGTCAGTAACTTCTGGACAAATCGTTGAACCCATGTCGCCGCTCCGCTCTTGTCAAGATTTAAAGGAGAGGTCAGCCATTGCATAACCTGTTTTAGCCTTGGCATAGGCGGATACTGGAGTACTTCTGCCGAAGTATACCGCCACTGACTTACCAAGGAGCGGACTGTTGCGCTTCCCCCAACATAGCCTCGTGTTTTCAGTTTGCGGAACAGTAACGCAGCATTATGACAACCGCTATTCCCTTGTTCTCTGAGCCAGGTTTGCTCATTGAAGCCAATGACTTGACGTGGACGAGGTCGTTTACCGCATAATGGAGAGCCGCCTGTCTGTAGCCATCGGCGAACCGTCTTGTCACTGATACCGGCTGTTAACGCAATTTCTGTTTGTGCCATGCCTTTATTTTTCAGTACGCTGACATGCTCAAACAAGAGACGGCGTTGTTGCTGGGTGGCTGTCTCCTGCTGTGGAGAAACCGTGATGATAGGCGCTGATTGCAAAGCAGCCAGCGCCTGGGTTTTTATGGCGTGGTAGGTTTCCTTCACAGCGACCCAGTGACGTTTCAGAAAACGTTCAAAATGATCACTCGCATTGCGGATAAGATGCCAGCGGTCGGCAATCTGTATCGTCTGTGGAGCACCGGTTTTGGCGCCATCAGCATAAGCCACCGCCCTGTCACGAGTAATTATTTTTATTTCCGGTCTTGTTTTCAGCCATTCCGCCAGAGAGGTAGCTGAACGACCAGAAAGTAACGCAACCGGCCGGTGCGTGCTCTGAGCAACAATAATAGTCCCATAGTGATGCCCCTTCTTCCATGCCCAGTCATCCACACCAATATGGGTAAGTTGCTCAGGCTCCGAGAGCGGAAGTTGCATTATTCTGCGTATGAGGGTATCTCCACTGACTCTGACCCCGAATGAATAAGCCAGACGGGTTGTCAGTTCTACCAACTGCCTGGAACTTCGTTGCCATCGGGGTGCCAGTGTCGAGATTGATTCCTGAAACGTTCATTGCCGACATCTGCTGTTGGTGCAACAAAATCGCTGAAGACGAAAGCATAGTATCAGGGTCTTTCCTCCACAGGGTAAATGCTGAAGTCGTCGGTGAGTAAAGCCGTAACGACAGCGGCTTTTCATATTGCATTGGGGACAATACGCAGAATGTTTGCGATGTTGAAGCAACAGTTCAACCCGCCGATCACTTAAAGAATAATCGGCGATCCCCCACTTTCGAGGGAGAGCGAGTAATTTTTTGAGCATGATCATTTTCAATAGATAAAAAGTCAGAAAATGATTTATATCTCAGTTAGCTACGACGTTCAGCACCAACATTATTTGCGGAAGAGCCCATTTTAAAGTAGCAAAAAAATGGTCAATCTAAAGTATGGAAACCCTGAAAAACCGCTAAAAGTAGTCTATTCTGTTAGCAATAATTTTTTTAGGTTAATAGTGAAATGAAAACGAAATCGACGAGACGAGCCGACTTTTAAGCGCAAATGAATAGGATAGTTCCCTGGGAAAAGATTCTGGCCAAACTCAGTCGTCATTACCCCAAGGCAAGCTCTAAAGGCGGCAGACCGGCGAAACCGTTAGAAGTGATGCTGCGGATTTATTTTTTACAGAATGGATTTAATTATGCTGATTTATCGATGGAAGAAGCGTTATACGACATCCCCTTATTACGTCAATTTGCGGGGGGTATGTGTCGATGCCATTCCCTCCGATCCCACTATCCTGCATTTTCGTCATTGGCTGGAAAAACATCATTTAAGCGAAGCGCTGTTTGAAGAAATTAATACGCATTTAGCTTCGCTTCAGCTATTTATCAAACGGGGTAGCATTGTCGATGCTACGATTATTGATGCACCCAGTTCAACTCAAAACCGGCAAAATACTCGTGAGCCAGACATGAAAGCCACCCGTAAAGGTAATCAGTGCTACTAATACGGCGCAATTATTCAGCTTATTTGCTTTGACCAATCTCTTTCTCGCTAGAAAAATCCTGCTCTGTAACCCCTGATTTTCCATTGATACTGAAAAAAAGTGTATCCGCCGTCTCTTATACCCTTCGCCTTTCAAGTTACGGCTTTGTTGTCTGCGGGTGCTCGCCGAATCACGTAGTATGTCTACGCTCATCGGTCGGTCGCCCTTGCCACCTTGCCGTAACTCGAAATTCATTGGGTATATACCGTAAAAAAAGAGTGCATTAATTTCCTTTTTTATTACATGACGTTAAGAATTAACGCTATTAGCTCAAAATATAGCATTCATTATCGGTTCTTCAGGGTTTCCATATATCCCCCCAATCAATCGTCTCATGGACTATCAGGATCCGATTCACCATGCCCATTTTCATAAAAAGTCATTTTCTATTAGATATGAACAAGTAATTATTACTTATTACGGCTATCTACTACCCTTAAATATAACGAGGCTTTTTTGGGAAGGGGCTTATTATGATTAATATGTCAGTGAGTTTGCCTATATTATCCATTCCTCAAACCGGTGAAGGGGGTCATTCTAGCGAGTCAAATAAGATCTTACTTTGTATCGGTGATGAAGGATCTCGCACTTCAATAAGAGAGCCACATTTTTCAACAAGTAGCGTCACCGATTCCCTCGTTAACAAAGGGTTAATAAGAAATGAAATGATTGAACCAATACAATACACGCTAGAAGAATATAAAAAAAATAATAGACTGGCAGTAATCAAATGTCATGGCTCTACGAGTCCTTGCCTAGAGCTTTTTAGTCGTACTCGCGGAGAGTTTGGTGATACCACAACATTAGAAAAAAGTATTAATCTTAGTGATTATCAATTTCATCAGTCAATGGTAGATTATGATAATGAAGATTTTGTGAGTATCCACTTTGATGAAAATGCTAACACTACAGATACAGAGCATTTATTAACAAAAACAAACGCTAAAAATGGTATTGATGATTGTTATATTAAAAACGTTCTATTAAAAGAAGTGAATCGTTATGGCAAACCAGTGATCAGGTTAAAGCTTATCGCTTGGCTGGCTGAAAAATTATTTGGTATTTATGGTGTAGGACAAACTAACTCTGCCTCTTGTGCTAAATCAGTGGTTGATACCGTGCAAACAAAAATATTACACCGTGCCATGCCTAAGGCGAAAGGGGCTGACGCTACCGAGCTCGGAATAAAAAATATGGAGCTTAAGTGTTGTGGTTCTATTCAACAACTTGCTATCAAACTCGCAAAAAATAAAAAGAATATAAATGGCGTCCTAGTGATCCCACAGAACACAAGCTGGGGGCGTTCTTTTTTCCGCCCGACACGCGAGCATATCTGCAATGTTGTGACCATCAATAATCAAGCCTATTTGATTGATAGCCAAAGGCGAAAACATTGTAAAGTTGATCTTTCTGATCCACATGAAAAATTAATTCAAACACTCAAGGGGTTTATCGGCTCTATAGGAGAGGGGGATATTAGCCTATATGACGCGGGATTTGTTGCTAAAAAATCCACTTTCTCTTAACGCTTCTCGCAATCTCTTGTACTCATTACGAAGGTTGCTGTGTACCGTGCGCATTAACTTCACTCCCTCTCTACCCTTCGCCTTTAAAGCTGTCACGTTGTTGGCTCCGGGTGTTCGCCGAATCAGGTAGTCTATACCCAATGAATTTCGAGTTACGGCAAGGCGGCAAGGGCGACCGACCGATGAGCGTAGACCTACTACGTGATTCGGCGAGCACCCGCAGACAACAAAGCTGTAACTTGAAAGGCGAAGGGTATATAACAAACTTCATTGAGATTGCTGAGTATTTTCCGCCGCTTTAACAATGTCGATAAATTTATCTGCCTCGAGTGAAGCACCGCCAACCAAGGCACCATCAATATCCGGCTGCTTAAACAATTCTGCCGCATTATTAGCATTAACAGAACCACCATATTGAATAATTATTTTTTCAGCCACCTGAGCATTTTGTTGTGCAATGCAATCGCGAATAAATTTATGTGTCTTCTGCGCCTGTTGTGGCGTTGCTGATAGGCCAGTACCAATCGCCCAAACCGGCTCATAAGCGATGACGGCGTTTTCGAAGGCTTTGACACCGAGTGTCTCTAATACCGTATCCAATTGCCTCTTACAAACGGTTTCAGTTTGTCCAGCTTCATTTTCAGCCTGAGATTCGCCGATACAAAGCACAGGAATCAATCCCTCGCTCTTCAATACGGCAAACTTTTTAGCGATGATTTCATCATTTTCATGGTGATAAGTACGACGTTCAGAATGACCAATAATAACGTACTTTACCCCGATCTCTTTTAGCATTGAAGCCGCAATCTCTCCAGTAAAAGCCCCTTTGAGATTAACATCGACATTTTGTGCTGCCAGAGAAATATTGTCACCCCCATCCACCAGCTGAGCTCGAGCTTGAGCGAGATAAACCATTGGGGGCGCAATGGCAACACTACAATTCTGGATCCCACTCAATGTTGTACGTAATTCAGTAATTAATTTTGCAACCATTTGCTGACTACCGTTTAATTTCCAGTTCCCCATAACCAGTGGACGACGATACATGTTTATTTCTCCAGATTTTTTTGCTTCAAAGGCGAAGACTATAGTATGAGAGGCTGTTCAAAATTTTTTGTCAAAAAAGAACGCAAAAAAGATTTGGAACAGGCTATTGAAGCAGAAGATTACCAATATTGTTCACTGCTGATATGTCCGGGCTGACCGCGTAAATTTTTCTGCATTTGACGCGTGTCTTGCAGTATTTTTTGAGTATCACGTACCATCTGTGGATTACCGCATAACATGACATGGCTTTGATGATTAATATCAAGGCCTACTGTTTTTTCCAATAAATGATTTTCAATTAACGCGGGAATACGCCCATGTAGCGAAGTGGCCGTTTTTTCTCTGCTGACCACAGTTTGAATATGCAATCTACCGTTGAAACACTTTTTCAGCTGTTGCATCAGCGGTAAATAGTTAAGATCACAACTCAATCTAGCAGCATGTACCAGTACTACCTGTTTAAAACGTGCTAAATCTTCTCCTGCTTGTAAGATTGATAAATAAGGACCTATACCGGTACCTGTTGCTAGCATCCACAAAGTATCGCAACTGGGTATTTCAGATAAAACGAAAAACCCTCTGGCTTCCTCGCTGATCATAATTTCTTCATTGACAGATAATTGATGCAAGTGAGGACTAAGCTGACCTTTTGGGATTTTTACCAGATAAAATTCAAGATGATTATCACTTGGCGCATTGACATAAGAATAAGCGCGCGTGACTCGTTTACCATCAATCAGTAAAGCGAGTTTAGTGTATTGACCCGGGATAAAAGCAGCAATAGGCGCCTTGATTTTTACCCTAAACAAAGTGTCCGTCCAATGCTCTACATCAATCACTTTACCCTTAACCCATTGAGCCATAAACTCTCATTCCCCATTTATATTAATGAAGCGCTAAGAGCCTATTCGAAATCTCTTGTGCTGACATAACCTACTGCCTGGTATGAATTCCGCGTGACTCGGGTTCGCCATCTTCATGTACTCGTATTAACGAAGATTGCTGTGCGCCTTGACTTCATACAGCCGAATCAGTTTAATTTGATTCTGTGTCGTCGTCGCGTGCCGTACTATTTGTACTGTCTGTGCTCCTCCGTCTTGAATCAAATTAAACTGATTCGGCTATACCACTCATGATTACTTTTGCAAGAAGTCTTCAGTCAAAAAAGGGCTCAAAATGCTCATTTACGTTATGTAAACTGCACTTTTTCGCCCGTTTTTCCATCAATTGAGCGTCGCTAAAAAAGATTTTGAATAGGCTCTAAGACCCATTTTATTTAGCGGCTGTGTTTTTAGCACAGTATCTTATTTTTTAATATGAATAACCGGTGTTTCACCGACGGTAACAATCCCTGTCAGTTTAGTCATTTCTTTCATTTCTTCCAGATTGGAAATAATAACAGGTGTCAGAACAGATTCTGCTTTATCTTGTAAGAAAGCAAGATCGAACTCAATAATCACCGCTCCCTTTTTAACCCGTTGTCCTTCTTCAGCAATACGTTTAAAGCCTTCGCCCTTCAATTTAACAGTATCAATACCAAAATGGACGAACATCTCAATACCACAATCAGATTCAATGGAGAAAGCATGGTTAGTTTCAAAAATTTTGCCGATGGTACCATCAACTGGAGCCACCATCTTATTGTTATTGCCTGTTGGCCTAATCGCAACCCCATCACCTACAATTTTTTCTGCAAAAACAACATCTGGTACATCTTCGATGTTCACAATTTCACCAGATAACGGTGCGACAATTTCAACAGTAGCATCGTCTTTTTTATCGTCTGATACCAGAGACTTTAGCCTATCGAGCAACCCCATGAATGTCCTCCTACGTATTAATTTTTGGGTTATATTCCATAATTTTGTTGTCAACCAAGGTTTTTGTCTTCGATAAATTGTTCCACTAATCCTCTCACCTCTTGCGCCGTTGCTTGAGCCAAGGCGTTTTCTGCTAGCACCTTGGCATCCGAAAACCTAACGTTGCGAATAATTTTTTTGATACGGGGAATCGAAATAGCACTCATGCTGAACTCATCCAATCCCATTCCCAATAGCAGCAGTGTAGCATGTGCATCTCCTGCGAGTTCACCGCATATCCCCGTCCATTTGTTCTGAGCATGAGATGCATCAATCACTTGTTTTATAAGGCGTAACACTGCCGGCGACATGGGATCATAGAGAGAAGAAATAAGCTCGTTACCACGATCGACTGCCAGAGCATACTGAGTTAAATCATTGGTTCCAATACTAAAAAAATCCACTTCTTTTGCCAGATGATCCGCCATGATTGCTGCTGCTGGCGTTTCTACCATGATACCGATTTCAATGTCTTCATCGAAGGCCTTTTTTTCATCTCGTAATTGTTGTTTCAGTATGTCAAGTTCTTTTTTCAATTCGCGCACTTCATTGATTGATATAATCATTGGAAACATAATGCGCAATTTGCCAAATGCGGAAGCACGTAAGATAGCCCGCAGCTGAGCATGTAAAATTTCTTTACGATCTAAACAAATACGAATGGCTCGCCAACCTAAAAACGGATTATCCTCTTTCGGTAATCCCATATAAGGCAGGTCTTTATCACCGCCAATATCCATCGTCCGAATAATCACTGCCTGGTTATTCATCTTCTCAGCGACAGCTTTATAGTCTAGAAACTGTTTTTCTTCTGTAGGTAGCCTATCACTATCCATAAATAAAAATTCAGTACGATACAAACCAATACTTTCTGCGCCATTACGCTTAGCACTGCCGATATCTTGTACTGTACCAATGTTAGCTGCCAATTCAACCTGATGCCCATCTAGCGTCATCGCCGGCATATCTTTGAGTTTAGACAGTTCGACTTTCTCAGCAATATATTGTTTTTTTAAATTTTGAAGCTGCTCTATCTCCTCGGCTGTTGGATTAATATAAATTTTATTGTTAATCGCATCGAGGATTAAATTATCATCATTTTTTACTCGTTGGGTGATGTTATGGGCACCGACAATCGCCGGTAACTCTAAAGAGCGCGCCATAATAGAAGTGTGGGAAGTTCGTCCGCCCAAATCAGTAATAAAACCAAGCACTTTGTCAAGGTTAAGTTGTGCCGTCTCAGAGGGAGTTAAATCTGCAGCAACCAGGATCACTTCCTCTGAAATCGTGTTCAGATCAATAATATCTAAGCCCAATATATTCTTTAGCAAGCGTTTACCGACATCACGTGTGTCAGTCGCTCTTTCTCTTAGGTACTCGTCATCAAGTCCTGCTAGCTCTCGTGCTTGAGATTCAATCACTGAATGAGCCGCAGCCTCTGCTGTTACTAATTGCTCAGTAATCTGTTTAGTAATTTCCTGCTGAAGGTCTTCATCTTCTAGCAACATAATATGCGCTTCAAAAATTTCCGCCTTATCTTCTCCCAGCATTTTTGTAGCTTTGGTTTGTATTGCTGTTAGCTGTTGACAAGATTTTTTACACCCAGCTTCGAAACGTTCGATTTCTTGCGTGACTTCTTCAGCGGATATTTTTTTATCGTTGATAACAATATTATCTTCTAACAATAAACGCGCTTTACCAAAAGCAATACCTGGTGATACTGAAATCATAGCCTTACCTTACTCCTATTATCGGTTTAAAAAGACAAGGTTATCTTATTCAAGCTCATTCATCAGTTTTACCAAATGTTCGACTGCTTTTTGTTCATCATCTCCCTGCGCTTGGATAGTAACCTTGCTCCCTTGGGTCAGACCCAGCGTTTGCAATTTGAATAAACTTTTAGCATTCGCCTCTTTGCTACCTGAGGTGACAGTAATGTCAGAAGAAAATGTTTTTGCTTCTTTGACAAACTTTGCCGCAGGGCGAGTATGCAAACCATTTGGAGCGGTAATAGTAACTTCTTGTTTAAACATGATTTTCTCAACTTATTTTGGATTTATATTGCGGAGCTTAAGTGTAAAACTAGGCTCTTAGACTCAAGCCTATCTAACATAACGGTTTAGTTAATCACTAAACCAAAAAGGCAAAATCAATTATAATGTGGTCAAAATTTTGATCTAGCCCACAAAAAAAGTATTTAGATCAGTATTTTTTAAATTTTCAACATAATGCTGCCGCTTTTTATTGCTGTCTACGACAAAAATGTAAGTAATTTGGCGTATAATTAATCAAAATGAGACGAACCGCCTTTAATATAATTGAATAACAGCCGAAAATAACCGTAGGTGCTAAGCATCTATACCCAATGAATTTCGAGTTACGGCAAGGCGGCAATCAATCAAATCCCAGGAGTGTACAGGTAGTACATGACAGAGGATGAGTGATCACTGCCAACGCACCGTAACTTGAAAGACAAAGGGTATATTCCAAATTTTTTTAGTAGCCCGCAGAGATTTCGAACACGCTTTAATGCATACCATACTGTTTGATTCTCTATAAATATAAAATATTGGGCTATCATATCGGTAAGCTTTTTCACTGGCTAGCCATAAGTTGTGCGGTTAAGAGATTAAACGATAAGTATAATCACTTTTCTTGGTAGGAAATTGAGCACGGATCTGCACTGGCGTGCATTGAACGGTAGTATTTAAGAGCCTATTCGAAATCTTCTTGAGCTCAGCGATTTCGAATAGGCTCTAGAAGATATGTATACGCCTTTGTAGCAATCTATCGAAACCACAAAATTGTAGAGATTCTAACGATGCAGGATTTGCGTCTAATATTAATCATTGTTGGTGTCATCGCCATAATCGCTTTGTTATTTCATAGTCTGTGGATCGGCAATAAAGAACGCTCTGCGCTGTTTCGTGATCGCTCAATTCAACCTAAGCGACCTCAAGAAAACAATGAAACGTTATTTGACGAAGAAGGTGTGGGAGAAGTGCGAGTGGTTACCTCAGTTACTCCCAATAAAGTTTTTCCCCACCAAAGAGATAAAAAAAATAAGATCACACAGGTTCAATCGACTGATAAAACTAAGTCAACATTGGCAAAAAAAGTGTCGCGTCAAACCGAGGCCGTCCCACTTACGGCACAAAAAGCAAATGAAAATAACGATCAGCTAATTAAGGATAAATCTTGCACAGCCACCGATGAAAAAGATTTATTAAATGAAGCCAAGTCATCAGAGCCAGAAAGTGATAAACAGCGCTCAGAAAAGCTATTAGTGCTACATGTTGTTGCTCATCAAGGTGATGTTCTTTCAGGTGAACGACTATTACCCAGTATTTTTCAGGAGGGTTTTCACTTTGGTGAAATGAATATCTTCCATCGACATGTCAGCCCGGCAGGGGATGGACCGGTGTTATTTAGTCTAGCAAACATGATCAAGCCCGGATCTTTTAATCTTAGTACCATGCCCGATTTTACCACCCCGGGGATTTCAATATTTATGATGCTGCCTTCTGCCTATGGTAAAGCTAGCCAAAATTTTAAATTGATGCTGCAATCAGCTCAACGGATTGCAGATGATGTCGGAGGTGTGGTGCAAGACGATGAACACCGCATGATGACACCACAAAAACTGGCAGAATATAATAATTATGTCCGTTGTAGTATTTGATGCTAATCACAATATACCCTTCGTCTTTGAAGCCGCCGCGTTGTTGGCTACGAACCCTCGCCCTCATGGTATGTCCACGCTCATCGGTCAGTCGCGCCCTGGCAGTCGAAGGCAACTTCAAAGACGAAGGGTATAAAATTGCAGTGTTCATGACAGGAAATATCGGCAATAATAATGATCTATGAAATCAATAATTCAACAAATTAACCAACGACGAGCTACATTACAGCACCATGAATATCAATATCACGTGTTGGATAATCCTGAAATACCTGATGCTGAATATGATCGTTTAATGAATGAATTACGGGAATTAGAAACACAATACCCTGAACTAATTTGTGCAGACTCGCCCACTCAACGTGTAGGAGCAGTACCATTAAATATCTTCGAGCAAGTAAAACATGAATCTCCTATGTTGTCGTTGGACAACGTATTCGATGAAAAAAGTTACCTCGCATTTCACCAACGATTACATAATCGCTTAAATGTTACCGAAGAGCTCGCCTTCTGCTGTGAGCCGAAATTGGATGGCGTGGCGGTCAGTTTGCTGTATGAAAAGGGTGAATTGGTGAGAGCCGCTACCCGGGGTGATGGCAGTATTGGCGAAAATATCACCGCTAATGTACGTACTATTCGCACTATCCCCTTGCGCTTACGGGGCGATGATATTCCACAACAAATTGAAATACGCGGCGAAGTTTTTATGCCGTTGATAGGTTTTGCGCAATTTAACGAAGCAGCAAGACATAAGGCGGAAAAAATTTTTTCTAATCCACGTAATGCAGCCGCGGGATCGCTGCGCCAACTTGATTCACGCATTACGGCTAAACGGCCATTAGATTTTTTTTGTTATGGTATGGGGCTACTCAAGGGAGGCGCTCTACCGCAACATCATTTGCAACGTTTACTGCAATTTAAAGCTTGGGGTTTACCTGTGAGTGACCAAATAAAACGTTGCATTGGTAGTGATCAAATCATTGCTTTCTATCGTCATCTTGAACAACAACGTGACAGATTAGATTTTGATATTGATGGGGTAGTCATCAAAGTGGACGATCTCTCATTGCAAGAACGATTGGGCTTTAGTGCTCGAGCTCCTCGCTGGGCTACCGCGTTTAAATTTCCAGCACAGGAAAAAATGACTCAAGTCCGTCAGGTAGAATTTCAAGTTGGACGCACAGGGGCAATCACCCCGGTCGCGAGATTAGAGCCCATCCAGCTCGCCGGTGTAATGGTAAGTAATGCGACTTTACATAACGCTGATGAAATAAAACGCCTTGATCTACATATCGGCGATACCGTTATTATACGCCGAGCGGGGGATGTGATCCCTAAAATCGTTAGCGTGTTAATGGATGCACGGCCTTTAGAAGCGCAGGAAGTGAGTTTCCCATTGCATTGCCCAGTATGTGGTTCAGATATTGAACGCCTTGAAGGCGAAACTATTGCCCGTTGTAGTGGTGCGCTATTGTGTCCGGCACAACGTAAGAAAACACTGCAACATTTTGTCTCTCGTCGTGCGCTCGATGTCGATGGCATGGGTGATAAAATCATTGAGCAGCTGGTGACAAAAGAATACGTAAAACATCCTGCAGATTTATTTCATTTGACCGTCGAAAAATTGATGGGATTAAATCGAATGGGAGCCAAATCAGCGCATAATCTGATAACCGCGTTAGAAAAAGCGAAACAAACGACTTTTCCTCGTTTCTTGTATGCACTTGGGATCCGGGAGGTAGGTGAAACGACAGCTGCAAATTTAGCGGCGCATTTTCGTACTTTATCTCATTTACGTAGCGCCGATGTTGAGGCGTTAAAACAGGTAGCAGATGTCGGCGTGGTCGTCGCAACGCATGTCATTAACTTTTTAGCACAAGAACATAATCAGCATGTTATTAACGCGCTAGAAGCGGTAATTCATTGGCCGGAGCCAGAACAAATAATCGCTGTAGCGGAAGAGAGCAATAATATATTCACCAGTAAAACCATAGTACTCACTGGGTCATTAAATAGTCTCTCGCGGGAGAACGCTAAAGATCGGTTAGTTGCCTTAGGCGCTAAAGTCAGCAATAGTGTTTCGAAAAAAACCGATTTAGTTATTGCCGGTGAAGGCGCCGGGTCTAAGCTAATAAAAGCCCAGGAACTGGGGATAAAAGTGATCACCGAAGATGAAATGCTACGTTTATTGAGCGATTGACAGTTTTACAAGCCGTAATTCAGCGTCGCTCAAGAAAATTTCGAATCGGCGCTTAGAAAAAATGTGTTTATTCATATATAACTGAACAAAATTCCCAAGAATAATATTAATCCGACATAATTATTGTTTAAAAAAGCACGAAAACATCCATTCGGTTCACGGTTAGCTATTATTTTTTGTTGATAAAGAAATAAAACGCCTGCAATTAAAATTGAATAATAAAATACATTATCCAATTGCATCAGATAACCCACGGTTATCATCAAAAGTAAAGTAACCAGCTGTAAGGCACCAATAACCAATTTATCGTATTGACCAAATAGGATCGCCGTAGATTTCACGCCAATTTTCAAATCATCATCACGGTCTACCATGGCATACTGAGTATCATAGGTGATAGTCCAACAAATATTAGCCAACAATAATAGCCAGCAAACCAGTGGCAAGCTGCTGCTGACAGCAGAAAATCCCATCGGAATAGACCAACCAAATGCCACTCCCAATACCACTTGTGGTAAATGGGTAATACGTTTCATAAACGGATAAATCCAAGCCAACGCTAAGGCGACTAATGATAATTCGATCGTCATCCGATTTAGTGTTAACACTAAAGCAAAGGCAAACAGCAGTAATACGACAAACAAAATTTTACTTTCGTACGCACTGATCGCCCCACTGACCAATGGCCGATTTACCGTACGCTTCACATGGCCATCAATATCACGATCAACATAATCATTTATCACACAACCGGCAGCCCGCATCAGAAAAACACCCAAGACAAATACCATCAATATGGTTATATCAGGCATTCCTCGTTGTGCTAACCACAATGCCCACAATGTCGGCCACAGTAGTAGTAATGAACCAATGGGTTTGTCAAGACGCATCACATGGCAATAAGCCTTCCATTTACTCTGAATAACCTGCCTTTTCAATTCAGCGTTCTCCAATATAGGGTTAGAAAATTAAACTTCTAACATTAGATCTCTTTAAAACCTGCTGAGTGACGCGGATCCTACGTTGTCCGGTACGCACAATCCTCATCTATACCCTTCGTCTTCCAAGCCGCCGCGTTGTTGGCGGCGGGTGTTCGTCCGAATCACGTAATATATCTACGCGCATCGGTCTCACCCCTGGCCGCTTAGCGGCGACTTGAAAGACTGTGAGTATACTTATGTACATTTTGGTTGCTGTGCGCCGGGCGCCTTGACTTCGCATAACGAACTACGGTTTGGAAAGAGGTCTATTTGATAAACCGGCGAGGCGGGTAAAAAAACTTCGGTTAATAGTAATGGATTGCCGGATAAACGTAATAATGAACGGCGAGCCCATAGCTCTCCCTGACGTCCAATTTGGATATAATCACGGGTTAATCTGTTGTCTTTAAATAAATAGCGCCCAAGTGGAGTGGTATTCAAATCTAATAACCCACGATCGGATCCAGAAAGCGTTTGTTCAGGGATCACAGTACGTCCCTCTAACCAAGGCACACCATCACCAAACATCCGTACTTCGCGCAACCAATAGCGTTGACTGGCTGGCAACAACGCCTGCTCATCACCCAACGCTTGCTGGGTAATAAACTGCTGCCGTTGCGGCTCTACAGTCACAGTCTGGCAATACTGCTCAAAGCGCTGGGTCATCGAACCCCTTTCATCTAACCAATTGGCAATATTTTGAGGAAGATTATGTGGCTCCATCGCCCACCATTGGATCATGTTTAGCATCGAGAACGCTTTTGAACTCGATTTTGGGCTGTCAATCATTGCGACTACTCCCCAAGAATGGACAAATAACTATTGTAACGTAAAAAAACCGACCCATAACATTAGACTTCTTACACAACCTATTGTGGAACAGAAAATGCTACGTTCGGTAATTATCATTCTTCTGTATTATTACTGTGCTACCAGTCTCATTCGTAATGGTCTTCAAGAAATCCATCCTAGTTTTAGATAAGATTGATGATAAATTATCATCACAAAATATTGTGATTCAGTAAGCAAAAAAAATAAAATATAAAAAATATAGCCGATAGCTGATGTTTTTCTATGATTATTGACTTCTTTTTAAACAGTTAAACGCAATGATACTTTACAATCGAATGAGCACTGTTTATAGTT
The DNA here is from genome assembly GCF_964020115.1 of Candidatus Regiella endosymbiont of Tuberolachnus salignus. NCBI lineage: Bacteria > Pseudomonadati > Pseudomonadota > Gammaproteobacteria > Enterobacterales > Enterobacteriaceae > Candidatus Regiella > Candidatus Regiella endosymbiont of Tuberolachnus salignus. Next base: position 436,596 of record NZ_OZ026542.1, on the reverse strand, counting down.
CACCTCCATTGCGGGGAGGGATGACCGAGAGGCTGAAAACAATGGTATTGAAGACCAGTGTAACAGGCTAAAACCCGTCGATTGATAAATATTTTTTTAATCAGCACAAGAGATTTCGAATAAGCTCTTAGAGCGGATTAACCAGTTTAGGAAGCGTGCCAGAGCGGTTGAATGGATCAGTCTTGAAAACTGACGAGGATGCAAGTCCTCCGTGAGTTCGAATCTCACCGCTTCCGCCAACAAAAAAAAGACCCCAGATCGGGGTCTTTTTCTTTTCAATCAGTGCCAGTACATCGGGTTAGGATCCCGAGACCCGAAGGAGGTAGCTTGAGCTAGGTATCCTGGCGGTTCCGTTGATCCAGCAGCCATTTCTGTACGCTAGCTTCAGCGAGTACAACTAGGCTTTCAGCGAGCCTTGCCGGAGCGCTAGGCTCATTCTCAATATTCTGGCCTCCGCACTAACAAATTATGCTGACCATGTTGGTACAGCAGGGATTGACTAGCTATCGGTTTGGCTTGCGCAGGTTGGAGTCAAAATCTGGGCATTGTTATACGAAAACCCCTATCGCCATTATTTCTCCGAAAGGGCACTCCCGCCGATATTTTGAAAACTCTTCAGCCATTGGGCTTATTGGATAAAATTGCGTATCCCAGAGCCCAACGTATATCGGTGTTATTGATCTTTTTCATCGCTTTTATATGTGAACTCGGTAGGTTAAGTACATTAAATAAAAGCTCGTTAGCAAACACGGCATTAGCACATTTATTGAATGTATTATATTTATCTCTATTCTCACTATATATGACTATATCAGAGTAATCTTTTTTGCAGAGATCTTTAATCTTATTGGTCAGCCCTGTTTTGTCTTCATCTTTCATCCCAAAAAAATTTAACGTTTGATATAACCCACTGATAGCAAAAAATTCGCTGTTATAAAATTCTTTATTCTGAGTTAATTTTTTTAAATTAGGAAATTGAGTTAATATTGAATCTACTATAGCGCTACATTTTTCCAAAGAGAAATTACCACTAATGTTATTCTCGTTGTATTCCTTCGGATAGCAAAAATCTTTTTCTGATTTTTCGGTAATTGAAAGATTGAAATCATTACTGCCTAAACCAAGAAAACTCACCGCATAAACATTATGATTTATATCATTTATCTTTATAGACATGATGTTATCATCTTGATGCTTAGTTTTATCCGTAGCAAAAGCGATTTGGGCAGATGATCCACCGATTTCGATAATTCCTTTTGTTTTCTTTTTCTCTAACGTACCATTCAAATAATTCACATCAACCCATGCATAAACACCTTCTTCTTGACCACTGATCGTTCTAAATTCGCCAGGTTTAAAATTATTATCACTTACCGCTTCTTTTGCACGTACATAAATCTCTTTTTGCTGTGATTCGGTAACCTTACGCATACCTGCTGTGCCTAATATACTGACAACAACTTCATCGGGTTTGATTTGATGTTCTTGTAATAAAAAAGTGGCTATCTCTCCTAGCATGGGATTAATAAGTTCTGTTTTTATATCATCCACTTTTTCCAGAGGAAGTTTTTTTTCTACATCAAAGAGTGGAGTAATTTTCATGACGTCTTTGTTTATTTGGTAGAGATAAGCCCGTGTTCCACTGCTCCCCGCATCGAAAACGACTTCATATCGAATATTTTTTTCTACGTTAGCATAAGAATGAAAGCTATAACTCGCAATGGCCATCAACACAAAGAATAAAAATATCTTACTGATTTTATTATTGAAATTTTTAATAAATTTATCTGCTATTTTAATAGTTAACATATCTCATACTCCCTATTTTTTCAGATAGCATCATATAATTTTTATATTTTTTTGCATTATTTTATTCAGCGAGGTTGGAATGAAAATGAATTTGTATGAGCTGACAACGGAAAATCGAAATCAGGCCAGTGAAAATATTGATATGCTTTCAACCATTGATATGTTGAAAATTATCAATAATGAAGACAAAAAAGTGGCTCTCGCCGTCGAAGCAGTGTTACCTGCGATTGCCCAGGCGGTTGATTGTATTGTAGAGGCTTTTCAGCAAGGCGGACGTCTGATTTATTGTGGTGCTGGGACTTCTGGACGCCTCGGGATCCTTGACGCCAGCGAATGCCCTCCAACCTATGGCACTTCTCATGAGCAGGTTATCGCATTGATTGCCGGTGGGCATGCCGCTATTTTTCAGGCTGTTGAAAATGCAGAAGACAATCAAGAATTGGCGGAGGAAGATGTTAAAAAAATACACTTCAATGCCAAGGACGTGTTAGTGGGGATTGCGGCCAGTGGTCGCACCACATACGTAATAGCCGCGCTAGGCTATGCGAAAAAGTTGCATGCAAAAACCATTGCACTGACCTGTAATGCAGGGAGTGAAGTGACGCAGGTAGCCGATATTGCTATTGTCCCGATCGTAGGTGCTGAGGTTGTCACGGGTTCATCAAGGATGAAAGCAGGGACGGCGCAGAAGTTGGTGCTTAACATGCTAAGCACGGGCGCGATGATCCGCACCGGCAAAGTATATGGCAACCTGATGGTGAATGTAGAAACTAAAAATTTAAAGCTGGTACAGCGTCAGATTGACATTGTGATGCAGGCCTGTAGCTGCAATCAAGATAGAGCTATTGAAGCCTTACAGGAGTGTAATGGCGATTGTAAGATCGCAATCGTGATAATTCTAACCGCGCTTTCCGTAGATGAAGCACGTGTCGCCCTCCAACAGAATAATGGATTTATTCGCCGAGTACTGAGCCAGCAAGAGATTAATCATGGTTAAAATTACGGAAAAATTCATAACCGATATTTTTCATCTAGTGGTAAATAAAGAAAATATCAAGATATGCGATCACTGTATGACCCGCTTGCGTTTGACCCTCAACGATAATCAATGCGTTGACTACGATAAGCTGAAAGCAATGGACGGTGTTTTAGGTGTTATCAACAGTGATGATCAGTTGCAGATTATTTTAGGGCCTGGTAAAGCACAAACCGCCGCAGAAATGATGAACAAGCTGCTAAATTCGGCAGATACCCCCACCCAAGCGACACCGTTAACCCCTGATAAGCTTGGCGATATTGTCAGCAGCAATAAAGAAAAGATGAAAGCCAAACAAAGCAGCGTAATTCATCAGTTTTTAGCAAAGTTTGCCACCATTTTTACACCGTTGATCCCAGGTTTTATTGCTGCTGGGATGTTGCTGGGGTTTGCCACGCTTCTGGAACAAAGCCTGTTAGCCAATGTGGCAGAGAAGAATGCTACCATGCGGTATATGGCGGGTTACATGAAAATTTTCGCCAAAGGGATGTTTACCTTTCTGCCAATTTTGATTGGCTATAATGCGCAAAAAACGTTTGGGGGTTCGGGGGTTAATGGAGCCATTATCGCTGCGCTGTTTCTTTTTAACTATAATCCGCAGGCCACTGTCGGTTATTTTTCCGGCATTGATAGTTTCTTTGGTATCACCATTGATCCTCGCGGCAATATTATTGGGGTACTGATCGCATCAATCCTAGGAGCAGGTATCGAGCGGCAGATCCGTAAAATCATTCCCGATAATCTAGATATGATCTTAACCTCGATGTTGACACTGCTGATTACAGGCGCACTGGCCTTTACCCTCATTATGCCTCTGGGAAAAGAACTGTTTAAGGGGATGTCATGGCTGTTTATGCATTTGAACGGTAATCCATTCGGTGCCGCGATTCTTGCTGGATTATTCCTGATTTCCGTCATATTTGGCATTCACCAAGGATTTATTCCCGTCTATTTTACTCTGATGGATACCCAAGGCTTCAACTCTCTGTTCCCGATCCTTGCCATGGCAGGCTGCGGGCAAGTTGGAGCTGCATTGGCGCTATACTTCCGCGCCAAAAAAAATTCATTGACCCGCAATCAGGTAAAAGGCGCTATCATCCCTGCTCTGTTAGGGGTGGGGGAACCCTTAATTTATGCGGTGACACTTCCACGAGTAAAACCCCTAGTGACCGCTTGTATCGGCGGCGCATGTGGCGGCTTTTTCATCGGATTGGTCGCCTGGTTTGGTTTACCCATCGGTCTGAATACCGTATTTGGACCTTCAGGTTTGCTGTCATTACCTTTAATGACGTCTGATCAGGGCACTTATACGGGCATGGCGATCTATGCCGCTGGTGTGACTATTTCCTATCTATCAGGTTTTGTTTTTACCTGGTTTTTTGGCAGCAAAAATGTCAATTTAACCTAGATAACCTGAATTCGAGATAAAAAATTTAGCGAAAAATGTGTCTTTGATTTTTCTTAATTAACTGGAATTCAAACGAACCGTCCCCCGTCAGGCAGGGCACGGAATGCCAACGAACCTTCATCGCTGATAACAATCTTACTAAAATAGCCGTTACAAGCGTTAGAGCCTGTTTTGGGCTGATATTGTTCATGGCCAATCTACTGGTATAAGTGCTTACCGCGCCATATCTCGGCGCTTCCCCTTTCGTTAAGCGCCCCGGATTAGTGCCTGGTCGCCGCTGCTACTAAAGATTTTCCTGTCGCATGTGCGCCGGCGATTAACCGACTTAATTTCACCGCTGCCGTTGATTGGGGTGTCTGATCGCGAAATGAAGACATCGCGGCAACCAATGTGGCCGTATCATAAGTATGACTGCCTACTTTAATTTTTTCGATGGCTTCAGAGAACTGAATACGACCCTGCGCATCGGGTGTCTTTCCCCCTGCGCTGGCAACGACAGTTAAGTGCAGGAGGTCGCCTTCTTTTTGCAATTGCAAATTATCTTCCGTAATACCGCCATAAAATTCAATCAGATCGGCGCCTTCGCCTTCTTTGTCAAAGATGATGTCCTCACCATCCCCCCAGGTGTAATGGTATTGATCGTCTCCTAAGCCCCCTTCGAGTCTATCGTTACCGGCGCCACCAATGAGTTTATCGTTTCCTAAACCCCCAGAGAGATGATCGTCGCCATTACCCCCATACAGCTGATCATCTCCGGTGTCGCCACTGAGTGTATCGTTGCCATCACCACCAAAGAGCCTATCGGCACCTGCGCCACCAAAGAGATAATCGTTGCCATTATCACCCGAGAGATCATCATTACCTTCATCACCATACAGGCTATCATCGCCCGCGCCGCCAAAAAGAATATCGTCTCCCAAGCCGCCATGCAGCCTGTCTATATCGCCATCCCCCCACATCCAGTCATCGTCGTCGTCACCAAAGAGGATATCCTCTCCCGATCCGCCATAAAGTTTGTCATTTCCGCTACCCCCTCTGAGGATATCCCTTCCCGCAAACCCAAACAGGGTATCCTGCCCCGCATAACCATTAAGCTGATCATCCCCGACACCGCCGGTAAGCTTATTGTCTCCTGCGTCGCCATCACGCTGTAGTGAAGAAAGTGCCCACAGCGCATCCAGGGTGTAGGATTTTCCCGCTATCTCAACCTGGTTCATCGCAAAAACAGGGCGCGGAGTGACGCTATGACGCGCGTTTTCTTGCCCTTTAATCGTGAGATAACGGCGTTCATCATCATTGCCATTGCTATCTAACCCGACAAAAATAAGGCGTAAATGATTATCTAACTGACGTAAACGTAGCTTATCTACCCTGATATCCCCCCATAACTTCAGGGTATTACGACCTTCTACATCGTCAATAACATCATTGCCATCCCCCAGGGTATATAAATAGGTATCATCACCCGCCCCGCCATAAAGGTGATCGTCTCCGCCGTTCCCCTTTAGCGTATCGTTACCGCTACCGCCAAAGAGCTGATCGCTCTCTTTGCCACCATAAAGCTGATCATTTCCCGCTTCACCGTAGAAGGTTTTTGCGCCGCGCTGATCCGCCCCGGCGAGTAAAATATCATTGCCGGCGCCACCGAAAATAGTACGATCGCCGTGACTCTTATCGGTGATCTCATCATCCCCTGCCAGCGCGTCAAAACGATTATTGGCCAATGCCATCGCACCGGTCAAGACGATGACATCCTTGCCCGACGTGCCTTGCGGGGTTTGCTGTTTTATACCACGCTTCAGATGCCCTTTTTCGTCAAGAGATAAACGATAAAAAACCGGTTTATTCTGTTCATCAGTCTCCAGGAGATAAGCCTCATCCTCTTTATCGATAATCGCGATATGACGATAACGGGCATGCTGAAAAAAATGACGGAGGCGAACAGTGCCCCTATTTTCAGGGCGGCTACGGGGAGCCGTCTCCTTTAAAACCAAATCGTCATTTTCCCTCTCCTGCGTTAATTGATCGAGAGAGAGCGAGTGGAGCATCACCACATCCAGCCGGGGAGCGCCATCGGTATCTTCATTATCGATCACGATATGTCTGACGCTATCAGCGTCATGATACAGGTTATAGACATCACTGCCGGCGCCCCCTTTGAGGTGATCATCACCGCCAAAACTGTAGAGCATATTTTCGGTGTGATCGCCGGTTATCCTGTCGTTAAAAGCCGTATCTATCAACAGGAGTCGCATAAAGTGTGGCAGCAGCCTGTCACGATCATTAACGCGGATTTTTCCTTTTTGCTCACCGTTATCTTGCAGCAACTGCACCCGCTTTTGCGACGAGCCGGATAAATCAGCACTTCTATCAGCGCTAGACAGGTAACGCACAGGAAGCGGGGAGGGCAACTGCCACCCCCCATCGGCTTGTTTTTCTATCACCGGTGGCCAACCATCCGCATTAAGGTAAACCCCGTCACGTGTTATCAGGTTATAGCGATTAGCCAAATGCAGTCGTTGATTATCGTCAGAAAGCACATAGGCATCCTGTAAAAAAAGATAGGTTTGGGTGCCATTGGCATTTTTTAACCGGATGGCTAACTGATATCGACTGCCGTCTGACGGGTTCACACACCGACGGAGTGTAATGGAATGAATATCCTTAACATCGTAATCCAGTATGACACTGCTGTCTTCCGAGGGCGTCTCTACCTCCCCGGCTTGACTGTCATTCAACGTGACCTGAACGTTTATCGAGCGTGAATTTTGCAAAATGGTGTAGCTATCATGCCCTATGCCACCATAAGCGAAACCGGCCTCTAAAAGTAAAATATCATCGCCGGCTTCGCCGTACAGGGTATCACTTCCCCCTCGACCATTGAGCCGATTGTTACCGCTATTACCTATTAGGACATCATTGCGTTCAGTATGTCCATTAATATGCTCAATATGACGAATATTCGCGGCCAGGATCCGCTCACCCTGCAAAGGCTGGTAGTAAATTTTTCCGCTATTCAAATCAACGTGATAACCACTTATCCCGGCGGGCGTCGCGTCAATAACCAGCGTATCTTCATCGGAATCCCCGCCATCAAAATAGCTGCTCAGGCTGGCATCCGGCAATACCGTGCCCTCGGCTGCTCGGCTGCCCAGGTAAAAAACATCGGCTAATGCCCCCCCAGTATAGTTTTTCCTGCCGGCACCGCCGAGAAAGATATTTTTTTTATGCTGATAACCGATAGCTGAATCATTACCCTCCCTAAAATCAAACACCACTTGGTTTGATTGACCCGATGCGGGGGCGCGCGCCACCATTTTCACACTGCCGGGGAACAGGGAGGTGATAACCGTGCGATACCGTTCCTGGTAGGCTTGGTTATAAATATGAAGGCGCGCTTCTTCGATTAACTGCCGGTAGGCTTCTGGCGCGCGCTTCAGTTCACGCTCGGCCGCTTGTATCAACTGTTGATAAATGCTGTTCTCAGCATTGACTTCAGCCCGGGCTTCGGCCTCGGCATCAGCCTTGTAGGAGTCCACGCTCCGAGGGGGGATAAGCCCATATAAATTAATTTGACTCCAGTCACTATAACGCGTCCTTGCCAGGGTGGGTGCCTGGGCTTTAGCCCGCGCCTTGGCTTGTGCTCTCGCATTGGGGTAGCCTAATCGTACGGCGATCGCGTTGGCTACTGCCGTTTTTTTATACTCCGTTTTTTCGGTTTCATTTTCAGCGTAAGCCTGAGCCTGGTTATGCGCCATCGTTTGTACGTAGTCGATATCCGGTCGATCAGCAATAAAGGTATCATTAACCCCCTTAATCGCCCCGGGGGTGTAATAATACTGACCGCTGTCACGCACCAACATCACCTCATCCAGGGCTAATGTTAATCGATGCTTTCCACTCTCTTTCGTGACCTGTTCTTTACGAAGCCCCGTAACCAGTAGTCTGCTACTGATGAGCTTGCCAAAAACATTTTTACGTTCAGCCACGATTTCCTGAAAAGAATGCCTTTCTAAATCAAAATCGCCAAGACTATAAAAATAACTATGCATAGTGGGATTTGTTAACAGCTGTTGATAACCATAGCTAAATAAAAATGCGTTATGACCGTCACGAAAGGCGGGTTTATCCGTGCGTTCTGCGACACGTCCCTGTACATCCTTCGTGGCGTACATTCCCCAAAAGACTCTCCAGCCATTTTCCCATTTTTCAGCGGTATTCAAGCGGATATATTTTTCTATTTCTTCAATTTGACGCACCGCGGAATAGATTGCCCCTGCCAGCATCAGGGCGGCACTCAGCACGATACCGACCGGACCTGCTATCGCCGCCGCGCTGGCGCCGGCCAGAAAGGCCAGGCTAGTCGCAATCCCGATCACCGCACTGACCGTCGAGAGGGCACCGCTGACGATAAGATCCTGCCGCGCTTCTGCGTTCGTTTCAGTACTTAGCTTGTTAAAGGCATGGTAAGCCTCATAAATATCAAAAACAGCACCGCCCAGGCTTAATCCCGCCCCGCCAAATTTGACCATAGAATATTTTAGCTTGAAACCTAACTTTGCCGCCCGGGAAGAAAAATGCGGCAATTTGCTACTGCGGTACATCGCTGCCTGGCGCGCCACCGACGGATAGGCTTTAGCCAATGCCACTTGTAATGGATCCGCGATGCCATTGTAAGTAAGAGAAGCCAATACCCGATTTCGCTCGGATCCAATCTCTTTTTTCTGTTCATCAGACAATCTAACATCGCGTAGCAGGCGGTTATATTTCGCTATCGTCACCACCCCCACGATGTAACCCAGGGTTTGCATCCCCATAGACAAACGATTCGTCGCGATATTGATACGCTCTGACAGGGGACGCGGGCGTAATAAAGACCACAGTGTCGGCGCTATTTGATAATTTTCGCCCCCCTTGTCAACGCTACTTTAGATTGACCACTTTTTGCTACTTTAAAATGTCCAGTTTTTGCTAATTTTCCTGTTGGGTTTCTATTCCAGGCGCCTGGATAATATCAGTCGTTTTTATAGGCAACATGCCTGCTTTGCGTTTATTTTTGAGTCGATAGCTTTCTCCTTTAATATTCAATGTGGTTGAATGATGTAAAAGCCTGTCTAAAATCGCAGTTGCTAAAATGTGATCACCGAATACGTCCCCCCAATCAGTAAAACTTTTATTTGATGTGAGAATGATGCTCGCCTTTTCATAACGACGGCTCAATAACCTGAAAAATAGGCTAGCTTCTTCGCGATTCATCGGTAAATACCCGATTTCATCCAGTATTAATACCCTGGCATAGCACAGTTGCTGAAGTTGGCGTTCCAGACGGTTTTCTTGCTTTGCCTTCATTAAGGTACAGCAGAGTCTATCCAGAGGCATAAACAATACCCGATGCCCAGCTGTAGCTGCCTTGACAGCCAGCGCTATCGCCAAATGCGTTTTCCCTACCCCAGGTGGGCCTAACAAAATGACGTTTTCATGATGTTCGACAAACCTCAGCCCCGCCAGCTCGCGGATAATTTTCCTGTCTATACTTGGTTGGAAAGTAAAGTCAAATTGCTCCAAGGTTTTTATCCACGGCAAACGTGCTTGTTTTAACCGCGATTCCAAGCCTTTTTGGTGACGCCCGTTCCATTCCTGGGCTAATGCCTGCTGGAGAAATTCACGGTAGTTCAGTGCTTTCTTGGTGGCTTCTTCACATAAACTCTCCAACGCATCGCCCAGGTAATCCATTTTTAACCGTATCAACAAGTTTTCCATTTCCATCAGAGTAGCTCCTCATACACACTGAGCGAACGAGACGCTACTCGATTGACCTGTTGCCAAAGGGCTTGATGATGTTCTGGCACCTTTTGCCAGCCCTGCGTTACCTCCTGCAAGAGATGCGTCGCGAGCAGTTGCTCATCGCCGTAAATACGTAGCGTATTATCTAAACCGATACGAATATTAACCGCACGACCACACCAGAATGAAGGCACGCTATAGCGATTACCTCTGACATCGATATAGCTGTCCCATGCCACTTGTCGTAGGTCGAAGTAGCTGGTATCGAAATCAGTCGCAGGGAGTGGCATCAAGGCTATTTTTTCCTCAGCAAAACGATTTTCCGGTGTCTGCTTGAATTGACGAAGATGACGCTGGTCTGCCACTTTCGCCAGCCACATCGCTAGCAGTTGATTAACATGAGCGAAACTCTCAAACTGACGGTAGCGAGTGAAAAAATTGTGTTTAACATAGCCCACCATCCGTTCGGTTTTGCCTTTCGTTTGCGGTCGATAAGGCTTACAGGCGCGAGGGCTAAACCCATAGTGATTAGCCAGTTGCAGGAAGCCCGCATTGAACTCGATGTGGCCATTTTGTCCATGTTTGATAACAGCGGCTTTTTGGTTATCTACCAAGACATTTTTTACGCTGCCACCGAAGTAATTGAAGCTGCGAACCAGCGATTCATACGTGTGCTCAGCATCTTGCTTAGGGGCAGCAAAGACATGAAAGCGACGCGAAAAACCGAGCGTATTAACGGCAAAATTAACCGTACAGGCAGAGCCTGCCACCTCAACGATGATTTCTCCCCAATCGTGTTGAAGTTGATAACCGGGGAGGGTTTCAAAGCGTACCGTGTTTTTCGAGGCCCTGAGCGGACGTTTGGGATGTATATAACGTCGGAGCATCGCACTCCCACCCCGGTAGCCTTTTTCACGGATTTCCTCAAAAATAACCGCCGCATTCCAAACCTGTTCACTCAACCTTGAATCGATGTAGTCTTTAAAGGGCTCGAGTTTAGCAACCTGTTTTTTACCGCGTTTTGCTGTTGGCGGCGCAGGATAGCTAATGTGCCGTCTCACCGTTTTTTCTGAACACCCTATCTGATGGGCAATATCAACAATAAATGCCCCCTGTTGATGGCGTTGTTTTATCATGTAGTGGTCCTCTCTTCTTAGCATGCTTATTTCCCTCATGGCTTTGTCACCACAAAGGAAACTGCATTCTGGCTTGAGTGGACAAATTAAATTAGCAATTTACGGTCTTTTATCATTAGCGCTGACAAACAGGCCATCACTCATTAACTCGTTTCTCCATCTTGAAACAACCGAAGGGCTCACGTCTAGCTTCTTCGCTATTTGCCGGTGAGACCAATTATACGGAGGTTGAAGCCAGAGCAACCCTTGTTGCTTGATATTGATAGGCACGGGGTTTGCCGGCATGGTGTTCTCCTTAATATTAACAGGCGACAACTATGCTGACACAGGGGGTTATTCAGTGATCTTCTTGATGATAATATGCAACAATAAAGCCTTTGAGAGGCTTGAGCGGAGTGCGGTGAAAATCGCACGCTCCGTTGTGCGTCCAGCAAAGGCTGGTACATTCAGCAGGAGATAGACCTGCCAGGGTAAAAGTCGGCGCCCTGTAGCTTGGGTAGCAGCATGGCGGGAAACCAAGATGTTGAAGCCTACCGACAACCTTACCGTTAGGGTAAGTGCGAGATATCAGGCCGTAATACAAATGAACACAGAGGTGGCCCCGAAAGTGCGTAACCTCGAAGGCTGAGCCCGCAACGTAGGGGGCGAAAGCAGCATTGCTGAGCGAAATCGACTGAAACACTGAGCAACTTCGGCGGGGTGGTAGTGACGGCATGATATCAAGGATGTACGAAGCAACTGGAGAAGCCCTCCTCGTCCCAGTGAGAAAGCCACTGGAGCAAGGTAGATTCTATAACCGGTGAACCGGGAAGTGAATCGAAGACGAGAGGGTGGCGGAGGGGTGTGTAGTAGTGATGAAGCAAGGTAACGCTTGTGGAGCAAAGGCACCCTACTGACAATAATGCTTCTAACAACAAGGGAGGCAAGGGTTGTCATGATAAAAACAACCATTAATTTGCAAGACCTGAGAAGGAAGATATACATCAAAGCGAAGGCTGATAAATCTTGGCGATTTTGGGGTATCTATGTTCATGTTGGTAAGATGGAAACGTTGCGTACCTCCTATAAGCTGGCGAAACAAAACAAGGGGGCACCAGGAGTAGATGGGGTGACCTTTGAAGAAATTGAGTCCGCAGGGGTAGACAACTTTCTTGAATCCATCAGGAAGGATTTACTCTCCAAGACCTACTACCCACTGAGGAATCGGAAACGGGCGATACCGAAAGCTGGAGGGCAATCCAGGATGTTAAGTATTCCCACTATTCGAGACCGCGTAGTGCAAGGTGCAGTCAAACTCATTCTAGAAGCGATATTCGAGGCAGATTTCCAGCCGGGCTCTTTTGGTTATCGCCCCAAGCGAACGGCTGCTGAAGCAGTAGAACAGGTAACAGTAGCAGCTATCAAGAATATGACGCGAGTCATCGATGTCGATCTCAAATCGTATTTTGACACCGTGCGCCACGATATTTTGTTAAGCAAAATAGCAACGCGCGTGAATGACAAAGAAGTCATGCGGCTACTCAAGCTGATACTGAAAGCAGGTGGGAAATGTGGGGTACCTCAAGGCGGTCCGTTGTCGCCATTACTGAGCAATATCTATCTCAATGAGGTAGATAAGATGCTTGAACGAGCAAAGGGGGTAACGGGTACGGATGGATATCAGCATATTGCATACGCGAGATGGGCTGATGATCTTATCATAATGATCGACAGCTATAGAAAATGGGATTGGCTGGCAGCGGGTGTCTACAAACGACTGAAAGAAGAACTCATGAAGTTGGGAGTAACACTTAATTTAGAAAAGACACGACAAGTTGATCTGAAGCAAGATGAATCCTTCAGTTTTCTAGGGTTTGTTTTTAGAAGAACGAAAACAAAGCAAGGGAAATGGGGAATCATGAAAACACCGAAGATGGACGCGAGAACACGGCTTTTACAGAAATTAAAAGCGGTGTTCAGAGGCCATCAGTCTCAACCGATTGATCGGGTCATTTATCTCATCAATCCGATACTCAGAGGCTGGGTGAATTATTATAGGATCGGTAATTCAAGTCGATGTTTTACCTACGTTAAAGATTGGGTAGAAAAGAAAGCGAGACGTCATTTAATGAAGGCACGTCGACGGCAAGGCTTCGGCTGGGGGAGATGGAGTAGGGAAGGGTTTTATCAAAAATTAGGTTTATATTCAGACTATAAGATTAGATATTACCCAGTACCGAAAGTGTCGCCAGCCAGATAGGTCACATAAGCTTTGGTATGAAGTTGTCAGGTAAGCGTAGTGCGGGAAAACCGCATGCTGCGTTTGACGAGGCGGGCGATGGAAACGGGAGCAATCAAGATAAGTCGTGATTTGATCACCGCGCCATTGTTCGACCCTACTGACGAGGCGGGCGATGGAAACGGGAGCAATCAAGATAAGTCGTGATTTGATCACCGCGCCATTGTTCGACCCTACCTTAGGCTTACTAGTTATGGGTAATAGTAAGGTTCTTAGGAGAGCGCAGTTTGGTAACAGGCTGCGCTTATCCGACACTAGCGTATGGCGTGCTGAAATCAGGTATTCCTTTTGATGCAAAAATAGCCCTTGCCAAGACATAAGCAAGACGGTATCTGACTTACCCCCTTTATAAAAAACCGGTGTTGACTAATCGGGGAAGCCCTTATAGTACTTTAATTTCCCTTTCGTCAAACGACCCCAAAAGAGTTAGTAAAAGAAAAACAACTCGATAATTTATTTAAACCATCGGACAGTCAGATTCATCTGACAAATTCGATGGCTTAGCTTGTGTCTGTCAGGTTAAGTTTGAGCTACTACAGGTAAAACTCTCCAAGCCCCCCGGGTGATTCACTGTCTATCTCAGCTCGTGCGCGACAACCCGCCAAGATTCCCGGGTCGGTTTAGTTCTTCTGCCGAACCATTTCCGCAATCTTCCGCAGCTCATCCATTGCATTAGAATAAGTAGGTATTCCATATTTCTTTCCAGCATCAATACAGGAGCCTCCTTTACGGACAAAGTCCCCTGCCGGACCGCTTACCGCAATCTTCCGCAGCTCATTCATTGCATTAGAATTAGTGGATATTCCATATTTCTTTCCAGCATCAATACAGGAGCCTCCTTTACGGACAAAGTCCCCTGCCGGACCGCTTACCGCAATCTTCCGCAGCTCATCCATTGCATTAGAATAAGTAGGTATTCCATACTTATCTGCAGCATCAATACAGGAGCCCCCTTCACGGACAAAGTCCCCTGCCGGACCCCTTACCGCAATCTTCCGCAGCTCATCCATTGCATTAGAATTAGTGGGTATTCCATATTTCTTTCCAGCATCAATACAGGAGCCTCCTTTACGGACAAAGTCCCCTGCCGGACCATGTACCGCTATCTTTAAAAGCGCATCCATGAATCTACCACAACTTGGTATCCCATGCGCCTTCGCAACAACAGAACAGGATTCTCCTTTACGGACACGGGCTCCTGCTGGACCCCTTACCGCAATATTTAGAAGCTCATTCATTGCATTAGAATTAATGGGTATTCCATATTTCTCTGCAGCATCAATACAGGAGCCTCCTTGACGGACAAATTTCCTTGCTGGACCCTCCCTTACCGCGATATCTAGAAGCTTATCCATGAACTTACCACTTGGTATCCCATGCGCCTTCGCAACAACAGAACAGGGTTCTCCTTTACGGACACGGGTTCCTGCTGGACCACTTACTGCGATATCTAGAAGCTTATCCATGAAATTACCACTTGGTATCTCATGCGCCTTCGCAACAACAGGACAGGGTTCGCTGTGCTGTACCCGAATAGATGCAATATCTATTGCAAGAGTAGGTGTTTTTTTAAAGGAAACTCCTTGTAATCGCTTAAATATTGCCCAGCTCAGAACTCTAGAAAAGTCCTCTGATAACTCGAACTGAATCCCTCCGGGGATCTTGGAGTTTTCTAGCAATTCCGATGCTTTATTTAGCTCAGAAAGCAATAAACTACTCTCTGTAGACCCTTTCCCTACACTTTCAGCGGCTAACGTATAAAGCGAAGGAACAATTTCGCCTTGCTGATTTGGAAGAACAAAAGCTTGATTGGAATTACGTACATCAATAACTTTGCCAATAAATGCTCGTTGATTTTCATTCAATTGCAACGGTTCGGTTTGTTTGCTGTTTGCTGTTTGCTGTTTGCTGTTTGCTGTTGAATGCTATATTGATCACCTTTAGTACTTACGTTTTTAAACATTTGAATTAATCTTTCTTTGTAATCTAAAAATACCAGCTAGATTACAATAAATGTTTCGCTAAAATCTTATAAAAAACGCCTCTGAACGTCACACCGCTTATTCCGCCACACAACAGGGTATCAGCGATAAGATACTCGCTTCTAGAAATCCTCCCTTGGCATCATTTTTCTTTTATACCCTTCGCCTTTGAAGCTGCCGTGTTGTTGGCTGCAGGTGTTGGAGAGCATAAAAAAGTGGGGGGCAATGATCCAAATCATCCTCATTGAGGATAAAATCACTGACACTATTTTATGCTCTCCCATTTATTGCGCGTGAGCGGGATCATCATTGTGCGTCGCTACAATTAGAGCTGGTAGATACAGGGCGTTTTCATGAACGTTTTTTGTACAGTAAAAGTGGCGTAATTAATTCACTTAATAAACAAGGCTTACGCATGAAATCTCACTTTTTGATTGAGCCACGTGATCAACAAATGTGCATAAAAATGCACTAAGCAGCTTGAAAAGACCGCTATTTAATCAATATAAGGTCGTTATTTAATCGGCTTTAGTGCAAAAAACGTTCATGAAAACGCCCTGGGGTGGAGGCGGGTAATGAATATGTTTCACTGATTTACCAACATTATTTGCGGCAAGAGACTAATATTAAGTATAGGCGACACTCTAGGTAGGAATTCTATTGCGCTGTCCTTGTTTTCGTGAGCATTTTATGAAAATTTTTTAATAAGATTAATTATAAAATTAGGAAAAACCATTATGCTTATCAAATCAAACCTGTACAGTAGTAATTTAACACAATTGATAGATGACTTGACTGAATATCTCAACGGATTGAAAAGCAGTCTTATATCAACCTCTAATTCAGGCTCCTTATCTATAGAAGCAAAGAGTAATACAATATCAACTCCGACTACTTCGTCAATGTTTTCTAATATTTCTACAGAAACTACTCAAAAAAAAGCGGCGCTTGATAAAATCAACAAATTGGCGTCTTACTCAAAATGTCTTTCTTTAGAAAACATAGGGTCTGGCATAGCCAGCATAAAGGATGATGATGTAAAAAACAAATTAGACATTTTAAAACAATTAGAATCTGTATATCTTGCTAATAATCAGTTAACTGTGGAAAACTTTGCATATCTGAAAAACACATTACTAAGTGGTAAGAAATTGTCGATTCTTGATTTAAGAAATAATGCATTAAAAGATTTACCTGACATAAATGATTTTACTCAATTACGAAAACTTGATCTTAGGGGAAACTCGTTAAAAAGCTTTAATGCATCTTACTTACCTCCCTCGTATCATTAATATTAGACGAGTCACAACTACAAACCTTCTCTCTCGATACGATTAAACAACAACTGCAAAAAACAGGATTTTCGGTAACAGAGGTGCAAGACGGAACTATTCTTTTCAATCCTGATGAACATAAACAAAGAAGAGAATTGACCAACACTCAAAATGAATATATTAATAACATTCAACAGTACTTTGAAAAAATACCCCCCTTGATAAAAGAATTTACAGAAGAAACCATTTTTTTGAATCCAGGAAGACAACAGCAATTTCAGGCCAATTTATCTGAATCCGCGTCCTTTGTATCTGAAAGTTATCTAAACAGTTCTTTAACAAGTGACTCTATCATACCCCCAGAAGACCTTAAAGAGCTTGTTTTAAATAAGGATTATGTTCTTTTGGTTCATTATGCAAATAAAGGTTATGGAAAGGCAAAAGAATTTCTTAAGAAAGATGGGCTAAGATCGCTTGAAGATATTTATCTTCAAGGTAAGGCATCACCTGAGGAAGTAGAACGCTATACAATAAGAAAATCTATCTCTGGTATAAAGAATGATCCAGGTTTAATTTATTTCAGGCTCGTCGGAAATAACTCTATTTCTAATGATGGAATACTTATAGCTGTAAAAATAGAAAATGTTTTTGTTTATGATCAAGAACATAGATCTCATGGAAATTATGATTCATACGTCAATTCAGAAATACCTATAATTGATTTTATAAAAAATTATTCCCGATTCAAGTCTATTTACTACGACAAAGCAGCAAATAAAGAGTATGGTTACATGCCCGAAGTAACCGTCCGTACAAAACATATTGACCCTCGGCTTTTTATAGAACCTGAAAAAATAGGTATAAATTCTCTAAATTAAAGAAGATAGAAAAATCTCTAAAAACCCGATATCAGTCAGTACAAAAAATCATCTTAACGTACAATATTTTCCCGTTTCTCAAACGGTGGGGTTATCGGGTCGCGCAAGGGAACTTCCCCCCTGCGCTCCCTCGGAACCGGACGTGACAGTCTCCCGTCATCCGGCTCTTGTCGTTGACCGTTAGCGCCGCGTACAAATTTCCCAGTGTGCAAACAGACTGGGCTTAACGCTCCATATCCTGTCTAACCATTCATACGCCTGAACCAGACTACCGTGTACCCGCTTGTATTTGCGGGTAACCCATTTAGCAAGGTGCAGATCGACATGTCTGGCTACACAGTCCAGGAAAAGCGCCCATAGTACTTAAACCAGCCTCGTAACATGGGATTAAGCCATCGTGCCATTGCTTCCAGCGATAGCGGTGTCTTGTGGCTCAAATCCCAGCCCCGCACTGTCTGACGGATTGCCCTGGCTGCACTGCCACTCATCGCTGGCAGGAAATTCACCGAAAGTGTTACCAACAATGCAAAACTGAGCCACTCCAACAATTGAAATCTGAGCCACTTGTTTTCACCATCGTGCCTTTTCGGAGGCACTTTGATTTCAAAAGAAGAACTCATGAAAATTCAGATTTTGCATAAACAAGGGCTGTCGCAAAGAGCTATCGCCAAAGAATTGGGCATCTCGCGTAATACCGTCAAGCGGTACTTACACAGCAAGATGAATGAGCCGGTTTATAAATCACGTGATAAGTCGTCTTCATTGCTTGCTCCATTTAAGTTGTTTCTGCACTCACGTATTGCACAAGCGAAACCGGTGTCAGCGCTAATGATAAAAGACCGTAAATTGCTAATTTAATTTGTCCACTCAAGCCAGAATGCAGTTTCCTTTGTGGTGACAAAGCCATGAGGGAAATAAGCATGCTAAGAAGAGAGGACCACTACATGATAAAACAACGCCATCAACAGGGGGCATTTATTGTTGATATTGCCCATCAGATAGGGTGTTCAGAAAAAACGGTGAGACGGCACATTAGCTATCCTGCGCCGCCAACAGCAAAACGCGGTAAAAAACAGGTTGCTAAACTCGAGCCCTTTAAAGACTACATCGATTCAAGGTTGAGTGAACAGGTTTGGAATGCGGCGGTTATTTTTGAGGAAATCCGTGAAAAAGGCTACCGGGGTGGGAGTGCGATGCTCCGACGTTATATACATCCCAAACGTCCGCTCAGGGCCTCGAAAAACACGGTACGCTTTGAAACCCTCCCCGGTTATCAACTTCAACACGATTGGGGAGAAATCATCGTTGAGGTGGCAGGCTCTGCCTGTACGGTTAATTTTGCCGTTAATACGCTCGGTTTTTCGCGTCGCTTTCATGTCTTTGCTGCCCCTAAGCAAGATGCTGAGCACACGTATGAATCGCTGGTTCGCAGCTTCAATTACTTCGGTGGCAGCGTAAAAAATGTCTTGGTAGATAACCAAAAAGCCGCTGTTATCAAACATGGACAAAATGGCCACATCGAGTTCAATGCGGGCTTCCTGCAACTGGCTAATCACTATGGGTTTAGCCCTCGCGCCTGTAAGCCTTATCGACCGCAAACGAAAGGCAAAACCGAACGGATGGTGGGCTATGTTAAACACAATTTTTTCACTCGCTACCGTCAGTTTGAGAGTTTCGCTCATGTTAATCAACTGCTAGCGATGTGGCTGGCGAAAGTGGCAGACCAGCGTCATCTTCGTCAATTCAAGCAGACACCGGAAAATCGTTTTGCTGAGGAAAAAATAGCCTTGATGCCACTCCCTGCGACTGATTTCGATACCAGCTACTTCGACCTACGACAAGTGGCATGGGACAGCTATATCGATGTCAGAGGTAATCGCTATAGCGTGCCTTCATTCTGGTGTGGTCGTGCGGTTAATATTCGTATCGGTTTAGATAATACGCTACGTATTTACGGCGATGAGCAACTGCTCGCGACGCATCTCTTGCAGGAGGTAACGCAGGGCTGGCAAAAGGTGCCAGAACATCATCAAGCCCTTTGGCAACAGGTCAATCGAGTAGCGTCTCGTTCGCTCAGTGTGTATGAGGAGCTACTCTGATGGAAATGGAAAACTTGTTGATACGGTTAAAAATGGATTACCTGGGCGATGCGTTGGAGAGTTTATGTGAAGAAGCCACCAAGAAAGCACTGAACTACCGTGAATTTCTCCAGCAGGCATTAGCCCAGGAATGGAACGGGCGTCACCAAAAAGGCTTGGAATCGCGGTTAAAACAAGCACGTTTGCCGTGGATAAAAACCTTGGAGCAATTTGACTTTACTTTCCAACCAAGTATAGACAGGAAAATTATCCGCGAGCTGGCGGGGCTGAGGTTTGTCGAACATCATGAAAACGTCATTTTGTTAGGCCCACCTGGGGTAGGGAAAACGCATTTGGCGATAGCGCTGGCTGTCAAGGCAGCTACAGCTGGGCATCGGGTATTGTTTATGCCTCTGGATAGACTCTGCTGTACCTTAATGAAGGCAAAGCAAGAAAACCGTCTGGAACGCCAACTTCAGCAACTGTGCTATGCCAGGGTATTAATACTGGATGAAATCGGGTATTTACCGATGAATCGCGAAGAAGCTAGCCTATTTTTCAGGTTATTGAGCCGTCGTTATGAAAAGGCGAGCATCATTCTCACATCAAATAAAAGTTTTACTGATTGGGGGGACGTATTCGGTGATCACATTTTAGCAACTGCGATTTTAGACAGGCTTTTACATCATTCAACCACATTGAATATTAAAGGAGAAAGCTATCGACTCAAAAATAAACGCAAAGCAGGCATGTTGCCTATAAAAACGACTGATATTATCCAGGCGCCTGGAATAGAAACCCAACAGGAAAATTAGCAAAAACTGGACATTTTAAAGTAGCAAAAAGTGGTCAATCTAAAGTAGCGTTGACAACCGGCGCCTCTCTCCGGTGTCGTGTTATTCAGAGAACTCAAAGAGTTAGGCTATACAGGTAGCCTGTCGTTGTTACGTCAGTATTTGTATCTGTACCGTGGCAAACCTACGCCAGAGCCCATCGTGCGTTTTGAAACCGAAGCCGGCAAGCAAATGCAAGTCGACTGGGGTCAAATGCGGGGGGGTAAATCTCCCCTTCATGTCTTTATCGCTGTCTTGGGGTATAGCCGGGCGATGATGGTGATATTCACTGATAACATGCGATACGACACACTTGAGCACTGTCATCGACTCACCTTGGATTACTTCCAGGGCGTGCCACGCGAAGTCTGGTACGACAATATGAAAACGGTGGTGGTGGAGCGTGATGCTTATGGTGAAGGCAAACATAAGCTTAATCAGGCGTTTTACCCGTTTGCCAAAAGTATGGGGTTTATCCCGAAGCTTTGCCATACCTATCGACCACAAACCAAAGGCAAGGTTGAACGAATGGTACGCTATGTCAGGGATAATTTCTTTCGTCCGCTCAATACCAAGTTATTGGCGTTGGGCCTGACGCTCGATACTGACACTGCCAATGAGCACGTCACGCTATGGCTGGAAACGGTGGCACACCAACGGATCCATGACACCACTAAAGAAAAACCTGCACTGCGGCTTATCGATGAACGTAAAGCACTACAGGCATTACCTCCCGAAATAGTACCGATAAGCTCTTCTCTGGCCAGCGAGCGCTCATTACCTTCGGTCAATGAGTTGAGTCAGCAACCACTGCATCATGCTCTTAGCGTGTATGACCAACTGATGGAGGCGATATGAACCTGCAATTATCCCGTATTGGCGAACTTACCTCAGCGCTGCAACTGCCGGGGATTGATGCAAATGCCTGCGATTTAGCCCAGCAGGCGGCGCAACAAGAGTGGGATTATCTGACCTTCCTGGAGCAGATTCTGCAGTGTGAGAAACGTTCACGTCATCAGCGGAAGCAGCATATATTCACCCGAATGGCTGGATTCCCTGGCCTAAAAACGCTGGAAAACTTTGATTTTACCTTCGCCGCGGGGGTGCCCAAAAAACAGGTCATCGAGTTAGCGTCGTTGTCATTTATTGAGCGCCAGGAGAATGTGGTGATGCTGGGGCCGTCAGGGGTGGGCAAGACCCATATCGCAATAGCCCTAGGTTACAAGGCCGTGCAGGCAGGAATCAAAACCCGTTTTATCAGTGCATCTGACTTAATTCTGCAACTAGCCACAGCGCAGCGACAAGACAACTATAAACAGGTCATGCAGCGCGCCGTACAGGCACCCAGGTTGCTAATTATTGATGAAATCGGCTATCTGCCCTTTACCGTACATGAGGCAAAATTGCTGTTTGATGTTATTGCCAAACGCTATGAAAAAGCTTCAGTGATATTAACAAGCAACTTGCCTTTTGGTCAGTGGGGACAAGTCTTTGCAAACGATACAGCACTCACCTCGGCCATGTTAGACCGGGTACTACACCACTCACATATCTTGCAAATCAAAGGAGAAAGCTATCGGATCAAAGAAAAAAAACAAGCCGGATTAATGGACAAACCCAAAGTGTAGTGGATCACTTTTAGATTGTTGCTGTGGATCAGTTTTAGGCTGTTGTTGACAATAGCCCGGGTGTTGCGTTTCAATTTCACCCTGTGCTTCCCGTTTATCTTGCACTTTTTCCAGTGCTTGCAGCTGGGCTTCGGTGAGTAAATATCCCTCCTGCGCTACCTTAGCTTCCAAGGCAGAAAGGCGTTTCTTGATATTTTCTAGGTCATGGCGCAACCAAACCGAGCGAACACCACTGCCCGAAATCATTATCCCCTGTCGGTTGAGTTCATTCGCTACGCGGTGTTGTCCATAAGCAGGATAGTCGTAAGCCATATTCACCACCGCTTGTTCTATATGCGGTTCTACCCGGTTTTTTTCGAGTGGTTTTTTACGACTTATCTCTACTAGCGCTGGTTCACCTCCCTGCTCATACAACTTTTTAAACCGGTAATAGCTGTCCCTACTGTAGCCCATGACTTTACACGCTGATTGAACATTACCCAATTGTTTCGCCAGTTCCAGTAAGCCTAATTTCGGTTTGATTATTTTTGCTGTTTGATTCATCTCTAACACTCCTTTATCTCATACTAAACATACTTAGAATGTCAGATTAAATTCAAACTTTTACACTATAGCATTCCTTCATTTTGTAAACCGCCTCTACACGCCTTTCATCGGGCGCCCATTTTCTTTCCACTGCTCCCATTCAGCGTAAAGGGCTTCTTTATTTGAGTTTGTTATCGGAGAGCATAATTACATCGCCATCGCTTTACACCGAAAAAATTTTAGTGATTTGTGATGACATGATCGAATATTACCGATTCAACGTGCCGGTTGTCTCAATCTCTGCTGATCAATACTGTTAAAATCATCGATGAGTGAACCAAAGTTGCCGTCTTTAATTTTTGCCTTAATGGCTGCCACAGATTGAATGTGATACCTTTTTTTAACGACTTCATTTTTTTATCCCCATTTTTATTAGAATTAATCTTGATAGCTAAAAAATAGCTTATAAGCTACAATGTAGTATGAAGATAAAAAACTACCTGACGCCAGACGGTCATGATCTATTCTCCGTTTTTCTGAAAAAGGTCAGAGATCCTATTGCCAAGGCAAAAATAGCGATGAGAGTGAACAGGATGTCAGCCGGTAACTTCGGTGACTGTAAACCTCTTAGAGAGGGAGTCTGGGAAATCCGTATCGATCAAGGATCGGGTTATCGCGTGTACTACAGCCTGGTTAACAAGCAAATTATTTTATTGTTGTTAGGCGGCGATAAAAGAACACAAAGCGCAGATATTGATCATGCGGTAGCGTGTTTGCAAGATTACTTAAAGAGGTAAGGCGGATGACCAAATCAAGAAATTACGATGATGCAATGGTTGAAATGTTGAAAAATGACACTGAATTCGCCATTGCTTATCTTCATCAGGCTTTCGCCGAACTTGATGAAGAAGGAGGGCAGGAAGCGTTTCTTATAGCTCTGCGCCATATTGTTGAAGCGCGCGGCGGGATGGCAGTGATTGCAGATAAAGCAAAAGTATCTCGCGAAACTTTATACAGAACGCTATCAGCGAAAGGAAATCCAACATTAAGTACGATGCGTCAGATCATCCATGCAGCCGGCTTCAATTTTTCAAACATTGCTGCTCATGCTTAGCTAGATCGTGCCGGTTGTCGCGATCTCTGCTGATCAATACTGTTAAAATCATCAATGAGTGAACCAAAGTTGGAGAGCATAAAAAAGTGTGGGGCAATCGTTTAAATCATTCCCATTGACGATAAAATCATTAACACTATTTGAACGCTTTCCTCATCAATAGCCTTGCAATGAAAACATTCACCATTAAGGTCGCGATTCGTGGTGTCAGTCCCATGGTCTGGCGTCGGTTTAGGATTGCTGCTCATACCTCACTGGCCGCTCTTCACTACATTATCCAGATAGCACAAGGCTGGGATGATGAGCATCTTTATCAATTTCACATTTATGGCAAAGACTACGGAATAGCCTACGAAGGTGGGATGGGTTTTTCGGATGATCCCTATTTGGTAACACTTGATGACTTTGGCTTTGATGTCGGTGATCGTTTCACCTATGAATACAATTTCTTTGAAAACTGGCTTCATGACATTCGCATCGAAACCATCCATGATAACTCAACCCAAAAGTCTCCATTTTGTCTGTAATGATTCCCCTAAAACGTATTTATCTTTTGCCTGAAGCTGAAATTACCGATCTCTATGCAAGACCCCTTTTTAATCAAGATGAACAACGGCTTTATTTTGAAATGAGCCAAGGTGAATTAGATAAACTCAGTCAATTTGGTACGCTCAAAACAAAAATATATTTCATTTTGCAGCTTGCCTACTTCAAAACCAAAAACCAATTTTTCACTTTTGTATTTGAGGATGTTCTGGCTGATGTTGCCTATGTGCTTGCCAAATTTTTCAAAAAAACCGACCCGATATTTCAGGGAAGCATCACACGTCAACGCATCCGTCAGCAAAAACAAATTATTCTCAGTCTGTTTAATTATCAAGATTGGTCAGTAAAACAAGCCATCCTGATTGAGGAACACCTGTGTGAATTGTTGCGGTATTATCCTAAAGGCCATGACACCTTCCGCCAGTTACTGGTCTACCTTGATAATCAAAAAATCGTTATCCCGACCTATCGGTGTTTGCAGGATATGTTTACCCGGGCATTTGCTAAAGAAAGCGACTGACTTAATCAATTAATCGTGTTGATACCCGAGATCAAACAAAAGCAATTATCAGGATTAATTAATAGGGATGAAGGAATCAGCAGGCTAAACACCCTACGTGCTGATCAAAAAAACTTTACCTATACTGCGATAAAGAGCAATTCCCCGTTCTAGCGCAATTTTTACAGGGAAGCACCTTTGATACAAAAGCAGCAATGCGTGAATTTTATTTAAAATCATCACGCTTATTCGCACTTTATCTGAGGCCAATCGTGCTAACCGTTCCATTTGTATTTTATAAAGAAAAAAATGAGGTTATCGCGCTGATTGATTTAATAAAAAAGCACTATGGTAGCGGAAAGGATCCATCAACATTGATATTACCAGAAGCGCTTAAAGACGCTATATCCAGAACACAGCTCGCTTATTTGAAGAAAAAATCCAGTGAGGAACAGGTCGATCCCCATTTATTTGAATGCTTTGTTTACCATAAGATGATGTTGAAAAAATAGCGCAATAATTTGGTTATCCAAAAATCCCAAATTATTGCGACCAACGCTTGGATGATGCCCTTTTGATGCTGGACACCACATGGGATAAAACGACAAAACGGATAAACCATCGAGAAAATACAGGGTTCAGTATAAAAGAAACCAAAACGGGCAGACAAGACTGGCGCTTGGATTATGATAGCAAGACGCCTCTTGATGACGCTTTTTTCAGCACCCTGCCTCAGGTAGAAATACCCGACCTCATGCTGTATATGGGGGAGCGGATTAACATGTGGAGTTCTTTTACCCACATAAGAACACGCTACAATAAAAAAAAGGAACCCCCGCCGCTGGCCATTATCGCCTGTATTCTATCGGAGGCCTTTGGCATTAGCATAGAAAAGATGGCAGAAATGTCTGATCTAAACCCTAACCTAATGCGCTCAACTCAAGAAGATTTTATACGCACAGGAACGGTATGCGCAGCGAATGACACAGTGGCTAACTTTATCCACTCACTGCCTATTTTTAAGCAATGGAATTTATTAGATGAAAAATTGTTAGCAGATGCGGATGGGCAAAAACTTCCGACCAGTGAAAGTACTATCCAGTCACGGTATTCAAAAAAACATCTTGGGAAATCTCCTGGGCTATCCATTTATACATTGATAGCCAATTTTGTTGCCGTTAATGCCAAGAACATTGGGCTTAATGAATATGAAGGGCATTCTCTTTATGACGTCATTCATGGTAATAAAACAGACATTACTATCGACAGGGTAACGGGTGATAATCACTCTCTGAATAAGCTCAATTTTGTTATATTGGATTCTATTGACGTTGATTATGTGCCTGGCATTAAAGATATAAGAGAAGCAGCGAATGACCTGTATTCCGTCAAAACACCGGATAATTACACAGGGATTATTCGCCCCAAAGGGAGTATCGATAAAAATCTGATTAAAGCACAAAAGAGAGGAATATTACGGGTATTACTGTCTTTATTACTGCAAGAAAATACGCAAAGTCACATTGTTAGAAAACTAAATTCCTTTGCGCGTTACGCTGGATTAAAAAGAGCACTGATTGAATATAATACCCTCTTTAAAAGCACACATGTATTGAATTTAATCGATAATATGACGCTTCGAAAGGCTATCCGAACGGCCAGAAATCGAACAGAGGCCTATCACCAGTTACAAGGTCTCATCAGGAAAATTTATCACGGGGTTTTTAAAGGAAAAAAGAGAATAACTAATCAGGTCAGCGCGCATGCAGTAAGACTGGTTGCAAATTCTATCATTGCCTACAACGCTATTATTTTAAATACCCTTTATGAAAAAATGCAAGCAGAGGGAGTTAGCCAGACAATTATTGATGAGTTTGTCAGGATTTCTCCTATTGCCTGGGCGCACATTGCCTTTACTGGTAAGTACAATTTTAAAAAGAGCAAGAGTGATTTTAATCTGGATACGATGATCAATGAGCTTGAAAAACATTTAAAACGATGCTTCTGGAAAGCCGCTTAACTCAGAACGAACACTTTTGGGGGTTCCTCCAGTGCGCTGGGCAAAGCTGCACTGTTCTTGCAGGTGGAAGTCCTGCCGTAGAAGGTTAGCTAGATCACTACGTAGCGAGTCTTGCGCTACCAGAGGTAACGAAGGTGGTGAAGCGTAGACAGTGAAACATTCGAGCCGAAATCAACAGATGAACGCGATAACTCCGAAATCCCCGAGTGGTGCTGTGCCGATGGCCTTGGAGGGTCAGCAGGCCAAGGTTTCTCGATGGTTACACTAGCGAAATCCATCATGAAACACACACCGGAGTCGCAGGCGTCGGCGAGTTTGTAGAGAACAGTGTGGAACCCCGGAGATCCAGAAGGTTCTCAATGGAATGAGTATTTTAAGCACAAGTGCCAAACACGAGGCTTAAAAGAAGGCCTTCTGGAAGTCGGAGCCAGCCATAGTAGCGAAGAAGCGAGTAATGATCGTGGAGCGAAGGGCGGGCAGATAGATCGCGCGTAAGAGGGAAACAATGACCGTACTCAGCAACGACGGAACAACATGGTTAACTAAACTTGAGCGCATAGGTGAGAGAGCAGCATGTGATAAACAGCTCGTGTTCAACAACTTAGGACATTTGCTAAACAACAACATGCTGTGTGGACAATTCTATCGGCTAGATGGGAATAAAGCCGTAGGGATTGATCGCGTGACAAAGGCGGCATACGGAGAAAACCTCGACGAGAATGTTATGAATCTCGTCAAGCGGATACGCAAGGGGACATACCAACCCAAGCCAGCCAGAATAACGGAGATCCCAAAAGAAGACGGCAGTAAACGGCCATTAGCGATTTCCTGTGTGGAAGATAAGCTGGTACAGCGTGCTGTCAGCGATATTTTGAGCAGGATATACGAACCGCTATTTCTGCCCTGTTCTTACGGTTTTCGCCCGAAATTAAATTGTCATGATGCATTAAAGGCGCTACAACAACAAACCTTCCGTAACTGGAACGGGGCTATTGTAGAAATCGATATCCGTAAGTATTTCAACAGAATACCTCATAGGGAATTAATGGAATTACTGCGGAGAAAGATATCAGATAGGCGCTTCCTAAGATTGATCGAGGTGCTGATAACTGCGCCAGTAATAGCAGGTAAACAATTATCCAGCAACGAGCAAGGCTGTCCGCAAGGGTCAATTCTGTCGCCCATTCTTGCCAATATATACCTACACCATGTGCTCGATAAATGGTTTGATGAAATCAGCCGTTCATCTCTTCCTGGACGTGTGGAGATGGTGAGATATGCTGACGACATGATATTTACCTTTCAGATTCAAAGAGAAGCGGAACGCTTCTACAGAGTCTTGCCGAAACGATTGAATAAATATGGTTTGGCACTGCATGATGATAAATCGCAACTATTACCTGCGGGGCATATTGCAGCGCTAAAAGCCAGCCAGTCCGGAGAACGTCTACCGACGTTCAACTTTCTGGGATTTACCTGCTATTGGGGGAAAACGCGAAAGGGATATTGGCGGCTGAAATTTACCAGTCGAAAAGACCGCTTTGCGGCCAAACTTAAAGGACTAAGAGACTTTCTCTGGAAGAATCTGACCTCAAATAAAAGGCAAACCCTGAATACCGTCATTAGCGTTGTCCGAGGCTGGGTAAACTATCACGGCATTTCGGACAATCAAAGACGGGTTGGCCAGTTTATACACCAGAGTCGCCGTATTATCTTCAGGTGGTTTAACCGCAAAGGTGGGCGACGTCGCCTGACATGGGAAAAGCTCGCTCTGATCCTGAAAATGCTGGGTTATCCAACAAAATGGAGAACCCGATCACTGTTTCAATCTCACTAAATAGGTGTGGGGACACTGATCTATCGGGAGCCGGATGCGGTAGTTCCGCAAGTCCGGTTCTGAGGAGGGTTCGGCTGGAGTGATCTAGCCGTTCTACTCACCCACGACCCCTAAAAGATTCAGCAGGGTATATAGCGGGTTACAAATTACAGTTGTTGACTATTTTTCAAAACCAATCTCAATTAAATGAAATTTACGGTTATGAAGGCACGAAAACGCTGTTAGCTAACCACTCCTGTAAAGTGAACTATGCCATCAGCGAACAAGCGGATGCAGAACGGGTATCCAATGAGTTGGGTTTCAGAACGGAGAGATCAAGATCAGAAAGTAAAAACCGTTCTAAAGGGATCTTATCTAAAGGTGAATCTGCCAGTGAAGCAAAACGCCCTTTAATGTTGCCACAAGAACTCAAGACATTAGGTTTTGACGAAGAAATTATTATCTTAAAAGGCGAACACCCCATTAAATGCAAAAAGGCATTTTATTTTAATGACAGTGACTTTATGGACAAACTCATTGTGCTTTCCCCCACCCTTAAAAAAGCCGCTGAGAAATTAAAAAAAGGACAATTCCCCAGTAAAGCGGATTTGGCACAGG
Source organism: Candidatus Regiella endosymbiont of Tuberolachnus salignus (assembly GCF_964020115.1). NCBI lineage: Bacteria > Pseudomonadati > Pseudomonadota > Gammaproteobacteria > Enterobacterales > Enterobacteriaceae > Candidatus Regiella > Candidatus Regiella endosymbiont of Tuberolachnus salignus. The sequence continues at coordinate 407,334 of NZ_OZ026542.1, read as the reverse complement.
CTTTATTTCATCATGAGCTTGAAGCGGATAATTTTAATAAGGTGATGACAGGATGAAAAAAATAACATTAATGCTATTGAGTGCATTTTTATCGGCCTGTTCCTCTCCCCCCAAACCTCTCCCTGTCCATTGGCATAAAGCAACCAAAGAAGTTAACAATAAGATACCGCGTTGGAAAGGAAACAAGGGTGTTATTCTCTCGCCAACGGTGACAGAAAATTGGGCAGTAGATTGGCCTAATTTTACAGGGGATAAAGGACAATACACGCCTGCTTTTTATTATGCGCTCGCCCATGCAAAACGGATTATTGTTAAATCAAAAAATGAAGATGAAAGAATTAACGCGAAACGTTGGCTGCAATCTCATGGCGCTCGTGCCGTTATCGATTATCAAAACGAGGCATATTGTTTACTTTGCAAAAATACGGCAATAACATTCATTCACGACAATAACGAGACGGTTAAATCAAACGAAGCTAGCCAAAAAACACCTTCGCCTGTCATTAAGACGGGAATCACTAATCGGGGTTTAATGAATAAACCCGCCCCAAAGGAAATAGGTAAAGGTGATCTTTTTTCTGAAACAAAAAATACGGCGATAAAGACAACCCCAGTGAAACCCATCGTTAAGTTAGCACTTCCTGTCTGGCGTGCAGAGGTCAGATCAACACTGCATGGCGTATTAGTGAAATGGAGCAATAAAGCAACCTGTAATAATACAGATAAATGGCGAATACAATGGAATAGCAAAAAAGATTATTCCATTGACTCCGCTTTATCTTTCCGTGGCGCGTATTTGGATGTTGTCGTGCAGCTTTTCAATTTATACCAAAAGGCAGCGTCTCCCTTGTACGCTGACGTTTATAAAACACAGTGCTTAATCATTATTAATGATTTTGATAAAGACAAAAACAAAGGACGCTAACATGAAGATTCAATTTTTAGTCATTTGCATCAGCATTGCTCTTTCTCTTTCGGGTTGTTCGGTGAATCGCCGCGTGAATAATCTGATGGAGGGAGCTAAAACGGATTCCGATAAAGTCAGCTTGATGCTTCAAGAGACCTCAACGGCGCGTCCCGTGGTTCAATTTCATGAAGAGCAGCAATGGGTTAATCCTGTCCCCATTAAGCCCGTCACTGCGGCGCTGCCGCCTGAAGTGATGCACTGCCATATCATCTACAAGTCGGCTAAACCGCAAACGATTTACCAGTTTAGTCAGGATGTGACCCAGCAATGCGGTATTCGTGTAAAAATTTCGCCTGATGCTGCCGCGATGCTCAGCAGAGGCGCTTCTGGCAGTGGCGGGAGCGGTCACACTCAGCAGATGGATAAGGTGCCTGCGCCCCTGCCTTCGGTTGATAGCAACGGCATGATGCCGCTGCAAGCGATGGGATCCTCGATGGGTCGCCCACCTTCACCCTCAACGCCGGCAAGTAATACCATTACCGATGTGGCTTATTCGGGGCATGTCTCACATTTGCTGGATTTAGTGACCGCCCGTTTAGGGATTTCCTGGCGTTATGAAAGGGGCGCTATCACGCTTTTCTATCTGGAAACCCAGCGCTTTACTATTGATCCCACCAATGCCAAATATTGGATTAAGAATAATCAAAAGAGTGGGCTATCAACCCAAAGTGGTAGCAGTAGTGGTAGTTCGGGGGCGGGGATGTCCGGTAATAGTGGTTCCAGCACCTCGCAACAAACTGAAATGGCGAATGATCTGTATGGTGATATCCAAAAAACGGCAGAAAGTATGTTAACGCCCGGCGTGGGACGAGTGACGATGAATCAAACCTCGGGCGTGGTGGTAGTAACGGATGTGCCCGAAGTGGTAAGAAGTATTGGTGACTACCTGCGGGATGAAAACACCAAATTGTCAAAACAGGTGTTGCTGAAAGTGGTGGTTTACACGGTGCATACCGATATCTCGGACAAGTTAGGCATTGACTGGGATATCGTCTTCCAATCCTTGTCAGGAAAATACGGCATTCATTTGGCTAATGCTTTTAATGCCGGGTCTGGTTTATCCCAGGGTGGCTTTGAAATTTTGCAAACCGCCACGGGCAGAGCATCACAATTTGCTGGTTCGAAATTTTTATTGCAGGCGCTGTCTGAGCAAGTCAATGTCTCGGATGTGAAAACGCTGTCCATCATGACCACCAATTTAGCCACGGCGGGGATGCAAATCGGTAAGCAGACGACTTATCTGCGTAAAACGTCGGTGACCACGGGCAATGCAGCCACCGGATCGGAGCCGGTTCAATCACTCGAGCCGGGAGAAATTACCACCGGTACCAGTATCCACATCATGCCGAAAATATTAGCGGACAATGAAAAAATGATGCTAACGATGATGATGGACATTTCCTCGCTCAATAAACTGAGGAAAATAGAAAACAAAAATAAAACCGAAAGTATCGAAGCGCCTGATACCGATTCACGCTCGATCCCACAACGTGTGTGGCTTAAGCCTGGCGATACGGTGATCATGAGTGGTTTTGAACAGAATGTTCAGGATGGCAGCAAGCAAGGTGTCGGTTCCCTGGGCAATTTTTTATTCGGCGGCGGCATGTCGGGTAAGAGCAAGAAAGAGTCCTTTGTGATCACCATCACGCCTTTGTTGCGTTAACGCAAAATGCGCTTCCCTTAACCACGAATGAGTGAAAAGCCATGAAAAATCATTGCATTAATTCAATAAATAAAAATGTGGACTATAGCAGTTGTGACAGCCCGGCGGTGTTTATTCTCGATAATGGGGAGGATACCTTCGCGGTTCACCTAGAAACCCTGCTGGATTGCCTGAGGATGGCGGAAGATCACGGTCATGTGCCTGCCATCGATGCGGCATGGTGGCAACAGGTGATAAATTATGCCGATAGCCACCTGTAATGGAGGAGATGTGTGGATATATTTAAATTGACGACGGGGAAACAACAGGTATGGAAAATTAACCGCGACAATTTTGAGCTGGCAACCAAGAAACAACAACCTTGGTACCAGAGCATCAATGGCCATGACGGTTTTTTTGCTGTCTGTCCTGCCTGTGACAATCCAGTGCAGCTGGTCGGTATGTTGGCGCGGGGCAAGACAAAGCCGTACGGAAAACACTTTTTTCCTCAACCTGGTACCCTTCAATACCCCTTACATGGACGGGTTGATCGTGATGAATATCTGTGGTGCCCCTATGCACAACAGATCAGGAAAATAACAAAAGAGAATCGCCGACCGGTCACTAATCCGTTAGCCATAACGATACGAGAAACCCTGATCAACCAGTTCGATCGTGTGATTTATCTGCTTGAAAAAACAACTGGCCTGGGTATTTCAACTGCACTGGCAATGGCTATGCTGGAAGATTATCGTGCTGCCCAGGGTTGGCTCTATCAGGGAGCAACGCTCCAAAATATACCCTGGACTTTTGCCTATATGATAGCGGCAAAACGCCTTTTCGGGCGGCGTCTGTTGGATACTGAATTTGCGGCAGAATTATGCCGGCAATGTCCTTATCTGAATTATACGGAGAGGCAACAAATCCTCAGTCGTGATCAGAGTAATCCTACTTTTTGCGATCTGACTTTTTGCTTTATTCTTCACCGTCGGCGGGTGATAGAGAATGTGCTGGAGGAATCCATCGTATTTGATGTGGCTGATACAAGCCGTAAAACGATCTGCAAAAAGGTAGTTCAGTTTGACCATCAATGGTTTGCAAAACTCACTGCCCCTTCACGAAATACGTGTCATCGTAATCAGGAGTTGATTGAACTGGCTAGAAAGATTCTCGCCTGACTTGCTTTCCCTTTAGTCAAAATGCTTCAGAACAAAAATTTGCGGGCGTGACAATGCGGGTGCGATTGATATGGCCACGTTGCAGTAATCCAGCACGGCGATCTCCTGTCACTAATTCGAATGCCAATTTTGCGCAAAAGAAAAATTGGCAATACTTTTTTGGTAGGCTGCATGACAATGATCAATCACGGCACCTGTTGCGCAGCATGTTTTACTCTCAAAATTTGCACAGTACGTGTCTCAGTGAACACACGGTAAAAAACGATGTAGTTCGAATGCACGACCAGTTCACGCAGCCATTCTGGCAAGCCAGGTCGCCCTGTACGACCCAATTCAGGATGCTGTGCAAGCAGAGCGGTTTTGTCGATCAGTGTTTTGCCGAAACTTTTAGCCCGCGCGGGATTGTCTTTGCCAATGTATCGAACAATTTTGTGCAAATCGTCACGCGCCATCGGTCGCCACTCAATGTGATAAGAATTGTCTGTCACGTGGATTTTCTCTTAGCCTCTGGCATGGCAGCAATATGTTCGTTCATCTCAGCCATAACAGCATCGTGAGAGATAGTCATGTGTGGATCGTCAATGGATGCCTGAATTTCATCAGCAAGCCATTGATTATAGGCTGCGGCTTCATGCGCTCCACGCAGCGCTTCTGCGCGGTTTTTCCGGCTTTTGCTCATATCTTTTTGATCGGGCTCCCAATTAGTGGCATCGATCTGTGCTACAGCAATACCCACGTTACGTAAGACAACCAGCGCTGAAGAGGGATTACCAAAACGGCGTGGATCTGTGCTGCGTGCTTTTACCAAAAAGGCATTTTTACCGCTACGGGTAGCTATTTCAACGAAGAAGCCACCGCCCTGACCTTTCAAGGTGACCCCTGTCACCCCACCTGAACGGGCGGTAGCACTGAGCTGCTCTAAAGTCATGCTGTGCATGTCGATCTCCTTTATCAATTAAGGCTATTTTTTAGCATTGATTGTGCATTATTGATAGAACTTGTGCAAGCGCCTATGTAAGTAGTGTTGCCTAAAAATGCAAAAATGAGAAAAACAATGACTTCTAATGAAAAAAAACCAATACGTCTCGTCACCTACAACAACAAAGTCTTTGTGGTGGGGCTGGAATGGCGCGCCATTAAAGGCGGCCTGCATTATATGAAAGAGGTGAAAGCCATTGGGAAAAGAGAAAATTTGGATGTGGTTGCCATCCGGCAAAATGACTCCATCCAGGCAGGCTTTGCCCCTAAGTTTTCCGTTCCGTTAAAAGGAAAATATTCGCTGGCGGTGTCGTTGGTGTCGTTGATCCCGGGTAAATGGCTGGCCGTCATTCGGTTAGATAAAGACGACCTGAATACGGATTACATTGTGATGGCGTCTACCGGCGGGCTGGTGATGCCCTGGACGGACAAAATCGTTTCGCCAGCAGTATTAGAGCAAGAGGTTGTCGATATTACCTCGCGTTTAGCCAAAGGTGAGGGAGAGTTTAAGGTTTTTGGTGATAAGCGGTTTTTATGGGTGACGGATGACCTTTCACTGACAGCGTTGTTAACGGTTAAAAACCTTAAAAAAGAATTTAAGCTTAAACCCTTAACCTGGGGACTCACCAAAAAAGAAAGGGTTTCCTGGGCGGTTTTTCTTGTTTTTCTGCTGATAGCGTTCTCTTTTTTTAACCGCTATCAACAGAATAAAGAACATAAAGCCCGTTTATTGGCGATAGAAAAACAAAAGTTAGCCGACGATATCAATAAAGCGGCACGTTATAAAGCGGCGCTCCTTAGCTTAAAACACCCTTGGGTGGATAAACCTGTCAACGCTACTTTAGATTGACCACTTTTTGCTACTTTAAAATGTCCAGTTTTTGCTAATTTTCCTGTTGGGTTTCTATTCCAGGCGCCTGGATAATATCAGTCGTTTTTATAGGCAACATGCCTGCTTTGCGTTTATTTTTGAGTCGATAGCTTTCTCCTTTAATATTCAATGTGGTTGAATGATGTAAAAGCCTGTCTAAAATCGCAGTTGCTAAAATGTGATCACCGAATACGTCCCCCCAATCAGTAAAACTTTTATTTGATGTGAGAATGATGCTCGCCTTTTCATAACGACGGCTCAATAACCTGAAAAATAGGCTAGCTTCTTCGCGATTCATCGGTAAATACCCGATTTCATCCAGTATTAATACCCTGGCATAGCACAGTTGCTGAAGTTGGCGTTCCAGACGGTTTTCTTGCTTTGCCTTCATTAAGGTACAGCAGAGTCTATCCAGAGGCATAAACAATACCCGATGCCCAGCTGTAGCTGCCTTGACAGCCAGCGCTATCGCCAAATGCGTTTTCCCTACCCCAGGTGGGCCTAACAAAATGACGTTTTCATGATGTTCGACAAACCTCAGCCCCGCCAGCTCGCGGATAATTTTCCTGTCTATACTTGGTTGGAAAGTAAAGTCAAATTGCTCCAAGGTTTTTATCCACGGCAAACGTGCTTGTTTTAACCGCGATTCCAAGCCTTTTTGGTGACGCCCGTTCCATTCCTGGGCTAATGCCTGCTGGAGAAATTCACGGTAGTTCAGTGCTTTCTTGGTGGCTTCTTCACATAAACTCTCCAACGCATCGCCCAGGTAATCCATTTTTAACCGTATCAACAAGTTTTCCATTTCCATCAGAGTAGCTCCTCATACACACTGAGCGAACGAGACGCTACTCGATTGACCTGTTGCCAAAGGGCTTGATGATGTTCTGGCACCTTTTGCCAGCCCTGCGTTACCTCCTGCAAGAGATGCGTCGCGAGCAGTTGCTCATCGCCGTAAATACGTAGCGTATTATCTAAACCGATACGAATATTAACCGCACGACCACACCAGAATGAAGGCACGCTATAGCGATTACCTCTGACATCGATATAGCTGTCCCATGCCACTTGTCGTAGGTCGAAGTAGCTGGTATCGAAATCAGTCGCAGGGAGTGGCATCAAGGCTATTTTTTCCTCAGCAAAACGATTTTCCGGTGTCTGCTTGAATTGACGAAGATGACGCTGGTCTGCCACTTTCGCCAGCCACATCGCTAGCAGTTGATTAACATGAGCGAAACTCTCAAACTGACGGTAGCGAGTGAAAAAATTGTGTTTAACATAGCCCACCATCCGTTCGGTTTTGCCTTTCGTTTGCGGTCGATAAGGCTTACAGGCGCGAGGGCTAAACCCATAGTGATTAGCCAGTTGCAGGAAGCCCGCATTGAACTCGATGTGGCCATTTTGTCCATGTTTGATAACAGCGGCTTTTTGGTTATCTACCAAGACATTTTTTACGCTGCCACCGAAGTAATTGAAGCTGCGAACCAGCGATTCATACGTGTGCTCAGCATCTTGCTTAGGGGCAGCAAAGACATGAAAGCGACGCGAAAAACCGAGCGTATTAACGGCAAAATTAACCGTACAGGCAGAGCCTGCCACCTCAACGATGATTTCTCCCCAATCGTGTTGAAGTTGATAACCGGGGAGGGTTTCAAAGCGTACCGTGTTTTTCGAGGCCCTGAGCGGACGTTTGGGATGTATATAACGTCGGAGCATCGCACTCCCACCCCGGTAGCCTTTTTCACGGATTTCCTCAAAAATAACCGCCGCATTCCAAACCTGTTCACTCAACCTTGAATCGATGTAGTCTTTAAAGGGCTCGAGTTTAGCAACCTGTTTTTTACCGCGTTTTGCTGTTGGCGGCGCAGGATAGCTAATGTGCCGTCTCACCGTTTTTTCTGAACACCCTATCTGATGGGCAATATCAACAATAAATGCCCCCTGTTGATGGCGTTGTTTTATCATGTAGTGGTCCTCTCTTCTTAGCATGCTTATTTCCCTCATGGCTTTGTCACCACAAAGGAAACTGCATTCTGGCTTGAGTGGACAAATTAAATTAGCAATTTACGGTCTTTTATCATTAGCGCTGACACCACTTTTTGCTACTTTAAAATGTCCAGTTTTTGCTAATTTTCCTGTTGGGTTTCTATTCCAGGCGCCTGGATAATATCAGTCGTTTTTATAGGCAACATGCCTGCTTTGCGTTTATTTTTGAGTCGATAGCTTTCTCCTTTAATATTCAATGTGGTTGAATGATGTAAAAGCCTGTCTAAAATCGCAGTTGCTAAAATGTGATCACCGAATACGTCCCCCCAATCAGTAAAACTTTTATTTGATGTGAGAATGATGCTCGCCTTTTCATAACGACGGCTCAATAACCTGAAAAATAGGCTAGCTTCTTCGCGATTCATCGGTAAATACCCGATTTCATCCAGTATTAATACCCTGGCATAGCACAGTTGCTGAAGTTGGCGTTCCAGACGGTTTTCTTGCTTTGCCTTCATTAAGGTACAGCAGAGTCTATCCAGAGGCATAAACAATACCCGATGCCCAGCTGTAGCTGCCTTGACAGCCAGCGCTATCGCCAAATGCGTTTTCCCTACCCCAGGTGGGCCTAACAAAATGACGTTTTCATGATGTTCGACAAACCTCAGCCCCGCCAGCTCGCGGATAATTTTCCTGTCTATACTTGGTTGGAAAGTAAAGTCAAATTGCTCCAAGGTTTTTATCCACGGCAAACGTGCTTGTTTTAACCGCGATTCCAAGCCTTTTTGGTGACGCCCGTTCCATTCCTGGGCTAATGCCTGCTGGAGAAATTCACGGTAGTTCAGTGCTTTCTTGGTGGCTTCTTCACATAAACTCTCCAACGCATCGCCCAGGTAATCCATTTTTAACCGTATCAACAAGTTTTCCATTTCCATCAGAGTAGCTCCTCATACACACTGAGCGAACGAGACGCTACTCGATTGACCTGTTGCCAAAGGGCTTGATGATGTTCTGGCACCTTTTGCCAGCCCTGCGTTACCTCCTGCAAGAGATGCGTCGCGAGCAGTTGCTCATCGCCGTAAATACGTAGCGTATTATCTAAACCGATACGAATATTAACCGCACGACCACACCAGAATGAAGGCACGCTATAGCGATTACCTCTGACATCGATATAGCTGTCCCATGCCACTTGTCGTAGGTCGAAGTAGCTGGTATCGAAATCAGTCGCAGGGAGTGGCATCAAGGCTATTTTTTCCTCAGCAAAACGATTTTCCGGTGTCTGCTTGAATTGACGAAGATGACGCTGGTCTGCCACTTTCGCCAGCCACATCGCTAGCAGTTGATTAACATGAGCGAAACTCTCAAACTGACGGTAGCGAGTGAAAAAATTGTGTTTAACATAGCCCACCATCCGTTCGGTTTTGCCTTTCGTTTGCGGTCGATAAGGCTTACAGGCGCGAGGGCTAAACCCATAGTGATTAGCCAGTTGCAGGAAGCCCGCATTGAACTCGATGTGGCCATTTTGTCCATGTTTGATAACAGCGGCTTTTTGGTTATCTACCAAGACATTTTTTACGCTGCCACCGAAGTAATTGAAGCTGCGAACCAGCGATTCATACGTGTGCTCAGCATCTTGCTTAGGGGCAGCAAAGACATGAAAGCGACGCGAAAAACCGAGCGTATTAACGGCAAAATTAACCGTACAGGCAGAGCCTGCCACCTCAACGATGATTTCTCCCCAATCGTGTTGAAGTTGATAACCGGGGAGGGTTTCAAAGCGTACCGTGTTTTTCGAGGCCCTGAGCGGACGTTTGGGATGTATATAACGTCGGAGCATCGCACTCCCACCCCGGTAGCCTTTTTCACGGATTTCCTCAAAAATAACCGCCGCATTCCAAACCTGTTCACTCAACCTTGAATCGATGTAGTCTTTAAAGGGCTCGAGTTTAGCAACCTGTTTTTTACCGCGTTTTGCTGTTGGCGGCGCAGGATAGCTAATGTGCCGTCTCACCGTTTTTTCTGAACACCCTATCTGATGGGCAATATCAACAATAAATGCCCCCTGTTGATGGCGTTGTTTTATCATGTAGTGGTCCTCTCTTCTTAGCATGCTTATTTCCCTCATGGCTTTGTCACCACAAAGGAAACTGCATTCTGGCTTGAGTGGACAAATTAAATTAGCAATTTACGGTCTTTTATCATTAGCGCTGACAAACATGCCTTCACCGTCCGTGAGCTTATACGCTTTCTCTGCGGGTTTGGCTGAACGTACTTTCACATCAGTAAGCGCCATGATAGGGGTTCCTTTATATTCTTCTCCTTCAGTGTATTTGAGGGTACATGATTTTATCGAACTGCAATATAGTCCCAGCTGTAGTCCCATAGAACCGAGTCACTTTACTTTGGCTCATGAATCAATTCCATCTGTATTCATCACCATTAATCACCCCCCTCCCTCAAAACAAAACCCCACCTGCGCGTTTTTTGCCGGGTGGGGCGGCGCTGATTGCACATTCTGTGGTTTTACAATGGAGCGCACAAAAGTTTCCATGGTGATAAAGGTATGACCGCAATTGATGTTGGTGCATTGCTGATAGCGTTCTTTGGTGGTGCTGGAGACGTAGAAGCTGGTGCGGGTGTGGGCGGCTTGTTGGCAAAGAGGACAATTCATCATGATCGGGGTCTTCGGTCACTCATCCTGACTCGGGTCAGTGTTACCCTAATACTATGTTATTGTTGATAAAAAGTCATCCGCTGTCAGGCGCTATCGAGGGCATCTATTTTGACTTCCAGGGTGAGCGCGGTGGTAAAACCCTGGTCATTTAAGGTGTGCGTGGCAGTCGTGAGTATCCAGTTGGCCTGATCGATTTCCGCTTTAAATCCGCTGACGTTGATCGGGGTTTCGGGGATGAGGTCAGCCCGACCTTGGGCAAGCTGAAGAGAGAATTTCGCCACGCCCCGTTGCAGTTGTTGCCATTTTGCCTGTGCCGCCCGCTCTGCATTGGTTTTTGTCGCATAGGTATGACGCAGCAGGTAAACATTGTCATCGGTGCCGATCAGCGTGCGGCCTTTTTTTTCTCTCTGGTTATCTTTTTTCCGTCTGACGTTCACGCTTTCTTTTTTTGTGCCGCGAGTGTTGAGCCAATGCGCCACCACCCCACTGTACGCCTCGCGGTCAGCGACACTGAAGTGATGGCTGTCCCCCTGATTGCGCGTGAGGGTGATGGCAGGGATCGGTTTGCCACGCGCTGTTTTTCCTTGGCCTGGCCGCATAAAGAGCAATTTACCGTTTTTTATCGCCGCTATCACGCCCTGCTGCTCAGCTAAGCGGGTGATAAAATGGCCATCGGATTCATTCGTTTGGTCGATGTGTTCAATCGTTATCGCGGCCAACGTGCTATTTAGCGCTGTGGTGAGTTTATTACGCTGGGCAATCAGGGTGAGGATGTCGCCGAGGGTGACTTGATGGTAGGACTGTTCACGACGAAGGGTTAAGCTGTCCCTAAAATCGGCACTGCGCCCCCGCAGGGTTAATTTATCCGGGGCGCCGCTGTGTTCAATGTCATCGACGGTAAAGCTGCCTTTGTGGATCAGAGCTTCGCCTTGCCAACCTAATGACACCGAGAGTCTCACCCCTCTGCGGGGTAAGGTGAGTTGGCCATCACTGTCATCGAGTTCCAGATCGAGTTGATCGGCTTCAAAGCCGCGGTTATCCGTCAGGGTGAGTGACATGAGACGGGGTTGCAGGGTCGAGGTGATATCCTTTCCCTCCACATCAATGCGATAAGCGGGGTGTAGGCGACCTGAGCACGGTAGAGTGTCGAAAGGGATCATGATAATAACGACCTGGCGCTGCTGGCTATCTTCTCAGGCAACGCCTCAATCTGCTCTGCCAGATCGCCCAATAAGTCTTGCCGCGTTTCATCGGACCGTTTTAATGTCAGGGTAAACTCTATTTTTCGCGCGCTGCCATCACTGAAAAAAATACTTTTGTTGCAACTGAGGCTTTCAATAACAAACAGGCCATAAAGGGTGCCATTGCCTTCGACAAGCGACCAGGCTTTGCCGGTGTTGGCCATCTGTTGCAGTCCCAGCAAGGAAAGGCGTCCCCCGGTCAGTTCAGGGTAGAGCACCCCACTTAAGGTGATAATTTCATCGTCAGCCCCTAGAAATTGGCTTTGTGGCCGTTGGCCTACGCGACTGTTGCTCGGGTGTCGCCAGGCCATCTGATGTTTAAATTCTTGATAGGGGAGCGTGGTTAACATAAAAACAAATAATCCTAGTGCCATCATCATGTGCGGGCTCCTTTAATCACTGTCTTGATAACGGCTGTTTATTTTGGCGAGCGCCTGCCGTTCTCGTTGGTCTAACTGGCGTGCCACTTCCCGCGCGATATCCTGAGGGCGGTGGTGGGCGTGCGCAATAATCTGTATCGGCGCATGAATCGACACCGGAGTGACGTGACGGTAAGGTGACGGTGTGACTGCACGAGGGCGATACGCTGCTGCCGGTAAGCTCTGGGGGTGTAAGGGTGCCGCGCTGGCCTGATAGCCGGTTAACATCATGCCTGCGGTGGCTGCCAGTGCCGCGGTTTTTTTGCGGCTGAGGATATGCGCCGAGCCGGTGACGATTTCGGGACCCTTTTCCCCAACGACCCCCCATTTTCCCCGCGGGATCGCCCCGCCCTGATCGTATTGCCCGAAGTAAGTTTGTTTATAAGCATGATAGAGGGGATCGGTGTAATGCTTTGGGCGGGAGAGCGCGGGTTGTGCTGCGCTAACCGCGGGCAATCGCGCCGATTTGGCTTCAAGCACGCCTAATTTTGCTAATAACCACGATACCCCGTCCATTAACCGTTTAAGTGGCGTCAGTGCCGAGGTGATCCCGGCGGATAACCCCTCCCCAAGCTGCTTTCCCTTTTCGGCTAGCCAGCCTGAGAGGGAGGATAACGCTGCCTTGATCGACGCGGCGGCTTGCTTACATTCTTCGACCCCGCGCCGCAAAAATGCGGTTATCGGCTGCCAGTAAAGCGTTAAGGCGATTGCGGTACCCGCCAGTGCTGCTATGGCCAGTCCTATCGGCGTCAGTAACCCCATCAGCGCTGCTCCCATCACGCGCAGACCGGTTGTCAGTAAGGGGAGCGAGGCACGTGCTAACCCCGCAATCACTTGACCGATTTTGCTAACACCCTGAGATAACGCCGGTAACAGACTGATTCCCAGCAGGGAAAAAGTGAATTTTAATACCGCCAGCGGGGCTAACACCGCCGCCAGCGATAAGGCGAGCGCCGCTACACCTGCGGTGACAACCGTCAGCCCCACCGCCACTTTCATCAAGGTGGCCGCCAGTTTGGGGTTTTCTTCTACCCAATGGCGTATTTTGTCAGTGACGGCTTTCATTTTTTCAATACTATCCAGCAGCGGCCTGCGCAAGGTTTCACCGAGACTGGATAAGGTGTTGTTGACCCCGGCTTTGAATAATAACCATTGGGCAGAAAGGGAGTCTTTGTCGATATCGGATTCGCGTTGCATGGAGCCGGTGGCTTTTTGACTGCGTGTCAAGGCGAGTTGGCGGCTCAATTCTTCACTATTGAGTCCCAATTTGGTGGCATCATCGCCAAACTGTTTGCCAAAAATCAGTGTCATGTTAACCAGTTGCTGGTCTTTGGGCAGTTTTTTGATTTTAGCCAGGACGGTTTGCAGGGTACCGATGGCGTCATGCGCAATGCCCCGTTGCAGGGCTTTTGCATTGAGACCCAGACGCTGTATCGCCGCTTGAAAGTCCTTGGTTTTTAGGGTGGCGATCCCCAGTTCCCGCACCATCGCTTTGCTGGCACTGGCGGCAATTTCGGGCGCAGCCCCCAGCGACAGGAAGGCGGAGCCCAAGGCCGCGGCTTGCCTGAAGTCCATTTTATCGGCCACATCACCCATGCGTTTGAGCACCTCAATGATATCAGCGCCTTTGGATTGGGTGTTATCATCCAAAAAATTGAGGGTATCGCCCAAAGCTTCGATATTTTTAATCGGGATTTTATACAAGCCGGCGATGGTGCCTAAGTCTTCTGCCAGTTCCCCCGCCGGTAATTCAAACGCTTTAGCCGCTTTGGCCGCGGTGTGAGCAAAATTAAGCAGGTTCTCTTTTTGTTCTTGCCAGGTGCTGCTGCCTTGGGTAACGCCCATGCGGGCACCCCCTTCCACTAAGGCAGCAAAATCCACCGCCCCGTTTTCGAGCGGTTGCTGCTCGGCGGCGTCTTTGATGGCTTTTTGCAGTTCATAAAATGGCGCGGTACGCTGGCCGTTGTCGTCACGTAAGCCACTCACCTGTTTGGCCACCCCTTTCATGGCCTCTTCAATATCACTATAGCGTTTTACTGCGGTGAGCACCGGCAGCCCCATCGCCATGCTTGCCCCCGTGGCCGAAACCCCCGTCCCCGCCACGCGATGGCGGGTCTCTTTGATGTGCTGGTAACGGGTTTTCGCCGCCGTCAGCCGCTGTTGCTGGTCTGTGGCGTGTTTTAAGCGACGGGTTTGTTGCGCTAAGCGCTGCGTGTAACGATCCGTTTCTCGGCGCAGGCGCGCAGTGGCGCCCGCACTGTGTCAGCGCTAATGATAAAAGACCGTAAATTGCTAATTTAATTTGTCCACTCAAGCCAGAATGCAGTTTCCTTTGTGGTGACAAAGCCATGAGGGAAATAAGCATGCTAAGAAGAGAGGACCACTACATGATAAAACAACGCCATCAACAGGGGGCATTTATTGTTGATATTGCCCATCAGATAGGGTGTTCAGAAAAAACGGTGAGACGGCACATTAGCTATCCTGCGCCGCCAACAGCAAAACGCGGTAAAAAACAGGTTGCTAAACTCGAGCCCTTTAAAGACTACATCGATTCAAGGTTGAGTGAACAGGTTTGGAATGCGGCGGTTATTTTTGAGGAAATCCGTGAAAAAGGCTACCGGGGTGGGAGTGCGATGCTCCGACGTTATATACATCCCAAACGTCCGCTCAGGGCCTCGAAAAACACGGTACGCTTTGAAACCCTCCCCGGTTATCAACTTCAACACGATTGGGGAGAAATCATCGTTGAGGTGGCAGGCTCTGCCTGTACGGTTAATTTTGCCGTTAATACGCTCGGTTTTTCGCGTCGCTTTCATGTCTTTGCTGCCCCTAAGCAAGATGCTGAGCACACGTATGAATCGCTGGTTCGCAGCTTCAATTACTTCGGTGGCAGCGTAAAAAATGTCTTGGTAGATAACCAAAAAGCCGCTGTTATCAAACATGGACAAAATGGCCACATCGAGTTCAATGCGGGCTTCCTGCAACTGGCTAATCACTATGGGTTTAGCCCTCGCGCCTGTAAGCCTTATCGACCGCAAACGAAAGGCAAAACCGAACGGATGGTGGGCTATGTTAAACACAATTTTTTCACTCGCTACCGTCAGTTTGAGAGTTTCGCTCATGTTAATCAACTGCTAGCGATGTGGCTGGCGAAAGTGGCAGACCAGCGTCATCTTCGTCAATTCAAGCAGACACCGGAAAATCGTTTTGCTGAGGAAAAAATAGCCTTGATGCCACTCCCTGCGACTGATTTCGATACCAGCTACTTCGACCTACGACAAGTGGCATGGGACAGCTATATCGATGTCAGAGGTAATCACTATAGCGTGCCTTCATTCTGGTGTGGTCGTGCGGTTAATATTCGTATCGGTTTAGATAATACGCTACGTATTTACGGCGATGAGCAACTGCTCGCGACGCATCTCTTGCAGGAGGTAACGCAGGGCTGGCAAAAGGTGCCAGAACATCATCAAGCCCTTTGGCAACAGGTCAATCGAGTAGCGTCTCGTTCGCTCAGTGTGTATGAGGAGCTACTCTGATGGAAATGGAAAACTTGTTGATACGGTTAAAAATGGATTACCTGGGCGATGCGTTGGAGAGTTTATGTGAAGAAGCCACCAAGAAAGCACTGAACTACCGTGAATTTCTCCAGCAGGCATTAGCCCAGGAATGGAACGGGCGTCACCAAAAAGGCTTGGAATCGCGGTTAAAACAAGCACGTTTGCCGTGGATAAAAACCTTGGAGCAATTTGACTTTACTTTCCAACCAAGTATAGACAGGAAAATTATCCGCGAGCTGGCGGGGCTGAGGTTTGTCGAACATCATGAAAACGTCATTTTGTTAGGCCCACCTGGGGTAGGGAAAACGCATTTGGCGATAGCGCTGGCTGTCAAGGCAGCTACAGCTGGGCATCGGGTATTGTTTATGCCTCTGGATAGACTCTGCTGTACCTTAATGAAGGCAAAGCAAGAAAACCGTCTGGAACGCCAACTTCAGCAACTGTGCTATGCCAGGGTATTAATACTGGATGAAATCGGGTATTTACCGATGAATCGCGAAGAAGCTAGCCTATTTTTCAGGTTATTGAGCCGTCGTTATGAAAAGGCGAGCATCATTCTCACATCAAATAAAAGTTTTACTGATTGGGGGGACGTATTCGGTGATCACATTTTAGCAACTGCGATTTTAGACAGGCTTTTACATCATTCAACCACATTGAATATTAAAGGAGAAAGCTATCGACTCAAAAATAAACGCAAAGCAGGCATGTTGCCTATAAAAACGACTGATATTATCCAGGCGCCTGGAATAGAAACCCAACAGGAAAATTAGCAAAAACTGGACATTTTAAAGTAGCAAAAAGTGGTCAATCTAAAGTAGCGTTGACACCTTGTCCAGCACTAACGGTAACCTGGTGTCGTTTCCATCTTGTAATGCTATATGACGATAACGCACATCCTGCATAAAATTAACAATACGCACAATGGGGTGTAATGCCGGGGCGTCACGATGACTTAGTACAATATCATTCTTCTTTTTACTTAGGCCGATATCCTTAATTAACAGCGGTAATACCAATGTATCTTGAGCTAACTGCTCCAATGAAGTGCTGTCATCATGATTGTTAATAGTGATATGGCGGCCTTTATCGCTGGGCGCTATCACATAGTGATCGGCACCGGCCTTCCCTATCAGAATGTCATTGCCTTGCGTACTTAATAATTGGTTATTTTCATTATCGCCTTCTAATCGATCACTAAACGGGGTTTCTGCCACCATCAGCCGTATGAAGGGCGGTAACAACGTAGTCCTCACCTCACGCCCTTCAATAGTAATATTGACTTTCCCTCGTCTACTCTGATTAGTCAGAGAAATCTGTACCTCTTCTGGCCGTGCTCCTTGGATCAGTTTTTGCCAATCTCGATCCCATTCAGGTTTATACTGCGCTGTTAGCGTGGAGTTTAATTGTTCGCTACCGTCTGGATCTAACGCCAAGTATTTTGGCCAGCCCGTTATCATCAACCCGTCACGGGTATATAAAAGATAATTATGTTGCAGTATGGCTTGTGTGTCGGTTAATGGGTTATCGGTGAATGCCATATCAGTGAGGGAGCGGTACATATCGGATAGTCCTAATATGGTGCGAGTACCATTATCGTTGCGCAGTGTGATCAGGATAAACCCTTCTTTTTGCGAGATGGAGATGATTTGCTCAGCGGTGTGATCCAACAAAATATTACTGACTTCTTGTCTATTGGGTGCCTCATACAGGGTTACCATGACATTATCAGCAAGATCATTTTGCAAAATACGATAGCTATCTGTCCCTTCTCCTCCGTGAGCAATCCCTGCCTGTAATATCAGAATGTCATTACCACCTTCACCGTACAGACTATCTTTGCCACCAACACCGTTTAGCAGATTTTTCTCATCATTACCTTGCAGTATGTCATTGGTTTCACGGTGCCCTTGTGCATGTTCAATATGACGCAATATTGCAATGGTTTTTTTTTCATCAAGTGTATAGCTGACGATACCCGTATCAAGATCAATGATATATCCGCCCCCGACCAGCGGCTTGACGGCAGCAATGATGGTATCATTATCGTCATTGTCTTTTAATAAAGACAGGCTATCTCCTCCATCAAGGATACTCGGCCTACTCGGCGCAGAATGCCCCATCAACAAAAAGCGATCGGCATACCACCCGCCAGTAAATGTCTTACTTCCTTCTCCTATTTCAAAGCTGTTTTTTTGATTCTGATGACCGATGACCACATCATTGCCACCGCCCAGCCTAAAATCTGCGATAGTTTCTGATACTGGGGTGGTGCCAACAGTATGGGCATTCACTTCGCCGTCTTGATTGAGTGATAATAAGGCTGGCTTACCATCCAAACCCGGAATAATACCGAGAATACAGTGTTTGCCACGTACCGCTAACCGATTAGATCGGTAATTCATGACCTTACCCTTTTCTAGCTTCCTAGTATCATCCACGACGGAACCCAGTTTGTTATCCGACCCTCCGTAAGAGAGGGCGTAACTACCATCATCTTGGATCACAACCAGATCGGCACAACCATCATTATCAATGTCATTAAGCTGGAGCTGTGCTGGATTAAAGTCAGTCAATAGTGCAGTCAATGCGGTATAGGATAGCTGAGATCCCTTTTTAAAAGGCTCGCCATCGAACCAATTTTCGTGATTGCCCAGTAAGGTATGTAAACGCCCGGCCTTGGTCATTGAGACGATATCGTCGCAGCTATCTCCATTGATATCCCCGGCCAGGTGATAGAGATATTCAGATGCAGAGTACTGATGTAATCGCGATAACGATACCGAAATCCCTGAGTTAAATTCCCCCGCAGGACTACCATAATTGACGTTAATATCTCCGTGAATAAATGACACCCAATCAACGTAGCCATCACCATTAATATCCGCCAACAGGGGCGGTGCATGTGATAAAGCGGGCGCTTTCAGCTGGCCTTGATCTTTTACCTTAACAGGCTGCCGAATAAAATCGCCATTGGCTTGCGCGAACAAAATATCAATATGCTGATCACTGATCAGCATAATATCGTCCAGACCATCACTATTAATATCACCCACTTGATGGTGTGAAAGTATCGGATCGCCTTCTGAAGCATAATTAATCTGCTGGCTATCGTAATATCCCCCTTTTTTGTTGGCCAGTAATAGGTAAAGGGATGAGTGTAAAAAATAGCCGATATCCTGCCAGCCATCACCGTTAAAGTCTCCCATCACCCGGTGATGCGCCTTCGGGTGTAATGTCAAATCAACACTGATCGGTTTTTTTTGTTGATCGACAAACTGGCCTACCGGTTGACGTTGGCCAGTAAAATAGGTGGGGATCACCTGCCAAGAAAAATTATCGTGGGCAATAACGCTATCATCAGTATTAGTAAGTAGCTTAGCGGTATAGTAGGCGTACTCACTGGGAACGACTGAGGGCGCTTGGAATTCTATCGGTAACAGCCATCTTTTGCGGAATTCAGCCATCTCTAGGGGTAGCATAGTCTGCACATTTTCATTAGGGGTAATATAATCTCGTACCAGGTGCTCTTTGCCTGCACGATCCTTTACCACTATTTTCCTGTAATAGTGCTCTTGCAGCTCAATCTCACCACGGCTGGTATAAAGGACATCAATCTGACTATTCGACATCAGTATTTTCTGAGTGTGCTCTGCATGTAAGCGATCATATTCTTGGCGAGCCGCTACCACTACCTTATTGGCTGCCGCCTGATTTTCTATTTCAGGACTTATCCCTTGTCCGGTAAAAATGCGCCAACCATTAATCAGTGTCTCCATTGACGTTAAATAAACGTATTGCTGGATATCTTCTATCTCTCGGACAGCAGAATAAATTCCCCCACTTAACAGTAATCCCCCTCCCAGGATCAGCCCCATCGGCCCCGCCACAGTGGCAGCGGTGCCACCCAAGGCAAAGGCGATGGCCGTACCGATACTGATCGCTGCGCCCGCCATTGCCAGTGAGCCACTCACGATGAGATCCTGCCGTGCTTTACGATGAGGGGTCGAGCCTAATGCACTGAATGACCGATAAGCATGGTAAATATCAAAACCACTGGATAACCCTCCTAATAGCGGGCCACCAAATTTGGCCAACTTCAAGCCAGCCAAGACACCTATTTGTCCAATACGCGAGCCGGGAACCGCCACCTTAACCAGATAATTCCCCAATTTATCCAGGCTATATTGGATCGCATCAATCGCGATATTGGAGGAAAAAGAAGCAATAGCCAGCTGTTTTTCAAATTCCAGATCACTTTTTTGTTGTTGGGGAAGGCTATTATTGTTGAGTAGATCACTGTAGTGCTTAAGATCACGCAGCCCACGTAGGTAACCGTACCCCTGCATACCGTTACTCAGGTGCTGACTAAGCCGCGTCACGTGTTGCCAGCGACGTGGCACTTTTTCTAGCGTTGACCACAATTCTGGATTAATTTGATCGCCGTCTACCTGCTGATTAATTTCATTGAGCAGTTGAGCCGCAATGAGCGTTGCCGAGGGATCAGCGCTAGCTACCAACAAGTGTTCAACATTTTCCAGGTCGGTGAATTGGTGTTTCAGAAATTGTACTGCCTGTGTAACGATGATTTTGTTTGCCTGGGTTAAGTAACGACAGAGTTGTTCAGGATTGAACTGCAGTGTGGAAATTAAGGTTGCGTCAGCAAGCTGCTTGGCCGAAACCGGTTTACCTGCCAGCGTCGCCCCCATCCGGCTCAGGGTACGAGCGGGTAGCGTCGCCCCATTTAAGGTAATATTCGATGCTTCTGCTAGCCGCTGCCGCTCACTCTTAAAATCTTTTAATGACGCCTGAAATACCTCCAAAGTAGGGTAGTATTTTCTTGCCTCAGCAATATTCACCTGATAGGTGGCTTCGAAACCGTATTGCCCCTCTTGAAATAGCATTCCGTAGTATTCGCCCCGGGTTTGGCTACTCTGTGGGTGATAAGGCTCTGCCAGATAGGTTTGCAGTGTTGCATTCAAGGTATCTCCGTTTTTCGTAGCATCCGAGCCTGTCACGCTAATTTCACCCACATAAGAGTCGTACAAAGCATAGCGGTGTTGCCTACCTTGATAACGGCTGGACAGCATCAGTACATGATTGCCGGCTTTTAATAGATACTCCCCCTCATTGCTAATTTCTATCTGCTGCACAGGGGTAAAAATGGCCTGATTAAGGATATTAATTGATTTTAATTTACCAAATTGCTGACCGAACTCATGAAGTTGCTTGACGTCCGCATCGGGTAGCGCGCCCTCTGCTTTTTGTTCGTTAATCATAGCGTGCGTCACTATGGCATTAAGAAAATTCTGTGTTTGGCTTTCTCCCGCTGCACGCGCATTCAGCCAAGCCATGCCCATCCCGGTGGCGGTAACAAAAGCGTAAGTGCTGCTATCGCCGATAAACAGCCCTTGTGGCGCAATACGGATATCAATTTCTACCCCCTGGGTTCTATTTTCCATGCCCGCACGCCGCCAGCTCACAATACTATTTGATTGGCAGGCGCTCCAATAATTACTGTATTGCCGTGCTGTTTGCCCCGTCATCCCACGTAATTGAGCGTAGGAATCCTGCAATTGCAACAACTGATGCATGTCATTACGCCACGCCTGATAATACCTGTGCTCAAAAGCGGTCAGAATTAATTTTTCTACGTCCAGAATGCCCTCAGCCCGATGAAAAGAATCTGCCAGGTCACGCCGTTGTTGCACATCCAATGCAGAATATTTCACTTCACCTGATGACAACTGATCAACCAAGGTGATAGCACGTACCAAGCGCATCGTTAGATCGCTGGCCGAGACTAATTGACCTTGTATATTCCAGGTCAACACTAACTTGTTTTCACTGATTTTATGGTACAAGAAACCGTCATCGCTCAAGGTGATTTTATGACCCAGTTCATTGACCGCCATCTGCGTACGGCGGGCGGCAATATCCGCTCTGATCCCTTGTTTATCCAGCGCTATGCCAAACTGGTAGGCATAACCACCGGTTTGCAGGTCATAGTCGGTCAGTGAGCAGCCTACTAGGCTGACGTAATGAGGGGTGCTGTTAACTTGATAGGTTGAGTAAAGGATCGTACTCAATTGTTTAATTTTTTCTGCCAGCTTGGTAGGGCTATATCCACCCAGTGTTTGGTGGTTGATCTCATTTTCACCCCCGCTACCATGGCCGACTACCTGCCAGCGTAGCTTGCCACTCAGTACATTCACATTGCCATAAACTAAATGAAGGCGACCTTCTGAATCGAATTTAAACTGGACGGAACGATCAGGGTGCTTACTGGTTAATTTTTCTGCAGCAATCACGACTGCAAGGTCATCCTCAAGCTGAAGAATAAGTTGACTGTTAAAGCGAGTATTGGCGCTGTAGTTGGCACCACTGACCGCTAATTTATTTGATTGAGGTATAGCTGGGCTGGTAACCCTATCATCTAGCAGATTTGTCGCGTAACGAACAGTCTGTTTGGCGTCTTTCCTGGTCATTTCACTAATATTCAACACCGTTATCTTTTTTTCCCTTGCCAGATCAAATAACCTGTCGTAGCGATCTGACGAAGAGCCAGCCAAGGTGTCGTTTTCTAAAAAACTGAGTTCCCACGGAAAATACTGATATAAATCGTCAATTTTGACCGCTTCTGTACCAGTGGAATTGACTAACCAGATGCGATGAGAGGGGATCCCATTTTTTTCAGGCACTGAAATATGTACCTCAGAACTGATGACAACCCCTCCTGCCATTGAATCGACTGGATTAAGCACCACATTATCTGCCAGTGGCACAACTTCCAGACCCTGTGTATCAATAAGGTAAACAAACCCTTCAGTTTGCCTTGCGCGTCGCCGTATTGGGCGCTCGTCATCACTAACTCTATCCGCATCACCAGATTCTGGACTCGGGATAGGTGAAGTATCATATTGAGAGTTGTATTTAAGTTGATTCTCTCCACTGAGGTTTTTAGCGTATTTGGCCGCATCTTGATAAAGTGTACTGGCACAGAGTGTCAAGCCAGTGGTCGAAGCATGTGTATGCCCGTCCGAAAATGCCAGTATTTCTTTGTTGATGGCTAATTCATGTGGTGTACGGTGGTCGCCACGAAAAGCACCCGCAAGATCAGTTCTGAAAAGAGCACCGGTTGTATTGGTGCGATATCCACGCCATTCGGCATAGGCTTTAAGACGTTCAAAACTAAATTGAGAAATAACTTTTCTATCGCTCTCAGTAAACTGGCCATTTTCCTGGCTCTGCAATTTGGCGATCATGGGATCGGCTATTTGTCGGATACTATCAAATTGATTCGGATTGATTGGCACCATTAATTCACTTCCATGTTGTAGCAGCATGATCACCGCCCATTGCGTTTTTTATCCATGTGATGCGCTGCATTTTTTATTTGCCGAGATCAAAATATCACCCTTTAACAAGGTGAATAAGCTTAACAAAATTCTTATTTTGCCATCCATACAGAGAATATGCGCCATGATGCGATAAACCGATTGCTAACGACAAGCGACGACAACACAGAATCAAGCTAAAATAATTTGGCTATATGTAATTCTATCCCCCTTTGTGATGATAACTATCTCACATTCGACGATACTCTCGTCGATAAAAATTTCCAGTACTACTGTT
The DNA here is from genome assembly GCF_964020115.1 of Candidatus Regiella endosymbiont of Tuberolachnus salignus. NCBI lineage: Bacteria > Pseudomonadati > Pseudomonadota > Gammaproteobacteria > Enterobacterales > Enterobacteriaceae > Candidatus Regiella > Candidatus Regiella endosymbiont of Tuberolachnus salignus. The sequence continues at coordinate 384,180 of NZ_OZ026542.1, read as the reverse complement.
TTAGCAGTAAGCCAGAATTAGCAAACCAGATGTTGGCACGGTTATTTGATGAAGGATACCCGCCTGTTGGATCACGGCAGACTGTGTGGTTGATGATCAAGATATCAGGGAAAACCTGACCCTATGGGGGATGTGGCCTAACTACGACTGTAGTAATTAGAGCCTATTCGAAATCTCTTGTGCTTGCTGATACTTTAGACTACTTACATCACCTACTTCGTGGTGTGAATTCCGCGTTGCGCGGTGCACACAGTCCTCATGTACTCATATTAACGAAAATTGCTTTGCGCCGGGCGATTTGACTTCATAGAGCTACGGTTTTGCACAGGGCGGGATCTAACTCATTAATTAATCAATTTTAGATTATAAAACACACAATTTGTGTATATTAATTAAACATATGAGAAAATTTCGTCTGCGAAATGCTTAAATATTGATCTTATTGATGACAAAAAATACAAAGTGGAATCCCGCCCTGCAGTTTTGCAAGAGATTTTATCAAAAAGGACTCAGAATGCGCATCTACGTCCTTAGTTTTTGTACAAATAAGGCTTCTACGCTTTTTCATCCATTTTTTCATACATTGAGTATCGCTCAAAAAAAATTTCGAATAAGCTCTTGGGACGAAGAAAATATCAAGGAAATTTTACCTGCTATTGATCACTTAGGAATTTTTTATGCTAATACACAAACACTGTTCAGATAGCCGTCGTACCACATTGTTAAAGGCTATTGAACATGATATTCCCATTATTGTTGCCCTTGCATTAAGTGAAGATCTTGGCGGTGAAGTCGATGCTACTTGTGATGTCACTGCACAATTGCTTCCAGCAGATAAACAAGCGCATGCTGTCATTATTACCCGCGAAGCTGGAATTTTCTGTGGTAGCAGGTGGTTAGATGAAGTATTCAAGCAACTCGGTAGTACAGTTAAAATAGAATGGCAGGTTGAGGATAAAAAAACATTAAAAGCCAATGATACTCTTTGCCATTTGTACGGACCCGCCCGTACTTTGCTTACTGGTGAACGTACTGCGCTCAATTTTCTACAAACTTTGTCGGGTATCGCAACCCATGTTAGCCACTACGTGGCGAAATTAGATAAGCTTAATACAAAATTACTTGATACCCGTAAAACCATACCAGGCCTGCGTACAGCACAAAAATATGCCGTACTTTGTGGCGGAGGTGAAAATCATCGATTATGTTTATCAGATGCTTTTTTGATCAAAGAAAATCACATTACTGCTGCCGGATCGATCAAACAGGCTGTAGAACAGGCTCTGTTACTACAAAAAAAATTGCCGAAAGCGCGCGGCTCCATCGAGATTGAAGTTGAATCCTTAGATCAGTTAAAGGAAGCCTTGGCGACGGATGCAGATATTATTATGTTAGATAACTTTACTAGATCCGATATAATCGAAGCGGTCTCAATAAGAAATTCAATTAAAGAATCGGCTCTGTTAGAAGTCTCTGGTAACGTTACTTTAGATAATCTGCGTAGCTATGCTAAAACTGGTATTGATTACATTTCTGTTGGTGCATTAACCAAACATCTTCATGCATTAGATCTCTCCTTAAGTTTCCTCTCTCCTGTGGCAATATCGAATGAGCAGCTATCAAAAGACATTAAAAGATCACGGTATCACACAGAGTATGTCAAGGAAGGGTAACTGCCTGGATAACGCGGTTGCAGAATGCTTCTTCGGAACACTGAAATCTGAATGTTTTTATCTGGAGAAGTTCGGTAGCATAGACGAACTAAAAAATGGCATCGATGAATATATCGACTATTACAACAGCAAAAGAATCAGTTTGAAATTAAATGTAAAAGTTTGAATTTAATCTGACATTCTAATATGTTTAGTATGAGATAAAGGAGTGTTAGAGATGAATCAAACAGCAAAAATAATCAAACTGAAATTAGGCTTATTGGAACTGGCGAAACAATTGGGTAATGTTCAGTCAGCGTGTAAAGTCATGGGCTACAGTAGGGACAGCTATTACCGGTTTAAAAAGCTGTTGAGCAGGGAGGTGAACCAGCGCTGGTAGAGATAAGTCGTAAAAAACCTATCGAAAAAAACCGGGTAGAACCGCATATAGAACAAGCGGTGGTGAATATGGCTTACGACTATCCTGCTTATGGACAACACCGCGTAGCGAATGAACTCAACCGACAGGGGATAATGATTTCGGGCAGTGGTGTTCGCTCGGTTTGGTTGCGCCATGACCTAGAAAATATCAAGAAACGCCTTTCTGCCTTGGAAGCTAAGGTAGCGCAGGAGGGATATTTACTCACCGAAGCCCAGCTGCAAGCACTGGAAAAAGTGCAAGATAAACGGGAAGCACAGGGTGAAATTGAAACGCAACACCCGGGCTATCTCGGCTCTCAGGATACTTACTACGTGGGGCACATTAAAGGCGTCGGTAAAATTTATCAGCAGACCTTTATTGATACCTATTCCAGAGTCGCCTTTGCTAAGGTCTATACAGAGAAAAATGCCTTGGTTGCAGCAGATGTGTTAAACGACCAGGTGCTGCCATTCTATGATGAGCAAGCGGTTCCCTTATTGCGTATCCTGACTGACAGAGGCTCAAAATACTCGGGTAAAAAGGAAACCCATGCCTATCAGCTTTACTTGGAGCGAGAAGATATCGAACATACGCGGACAAAAGCGTACAGCCCGCAGACCAATGGGTTCTGTGAGCGGTTTCATAAAACGATGAAAAATGAATGTTATGACGTCATGTTTCCGCGTAAAATTTATTCATCATTGGAAGACATTCAGCAAGACATCGATAAATGGCTCACATTCTACAACACAGAGCGACCTCATTCAGGCAGGTATTGTTATGGCAAAACCCCCTGGGAAACTTGGATTGCATCAACAGAGCTTGTGTCTGTCAGGTTAAGTTTGAGCTACTACAATTTATTATAAAAATCAATAAATTAAAATACATAAATCACAATCAATCGAAATCAGGTCAAAATGCCGAGCAAAGTATTTCGTATATCTTACTTGATAAGCTAAAAATCATGAATTGATATCAGATTTCGTCCCACTCACTCCCTCTGCTATCACGATATTTATCTGTCATGGCAGAGGATTTATGCCCCAGCAATTTTTGTGCAAAATCCTTACCTCTGGCTTCACTGTGTAGCCTCGCGGATAAACTTCTGATTTCGTGAAATGAGGGCGGTGTACCCTGCCATTGCAAACCAGATTTTTCTCTTGATCCTGTAAAACCTTGAGACAAGCTTCTAGGATTGAAGTGAGTTTTTTTCTTCCCTATAAATACGTACTCTTCATCCCTTATTTGTTGCCGACAATCATTGAGAATACCTTCAAGGTTCTTATCAATCACTTCCAGACTCAAGGTTAAGGGTATCGCCAATTTCATTCCTGTTTTCTGTTGCTTTACCCACCATTTACCATCATAAATATCGTGCCACCGCATCCGTTGGATATCTCCCACTCTTTGACCTGTGAGCAAGGCTAAATCCATACTCAGCGCTACCCATGGCTGCCGTTTGTTTGCCACCCCTCTAATTACCAGAAAATCTTCCAGTGATAAGCGTTCACGCTGTACCTGTACACGAGGGCTTTTTGTCGCTGTAGCCGGATTGGTCGCCAAATGCCCTTCTGCAATGGCTTCGTTAAACATATCGATCAACAAACTGCGGATTAATTTGGCGGTGGTGGTTTTATCTTGATTGCTGTAACTGTTTATAAATTCAGCAATCTCTTTGGTGGTAAGGGTATTCAGCGTTTTATCAGCAAAAGCATGGGTAATGGCTGCTAATCTTGATTGGCAGTCTGCGAGTGTCTTATAGCATAGGTGGTATATGACACCAGAGCGTACCCATCGGCGTACTTGTTCCATGCAACGCGGGCGGGGTTGGTTTCCATTCCATTGCTTAAGGCTGACTTCCATTGTCGTTTTCTCTTTGTTAAGGTTAAAAATGTCATCACGTCGTCCGTGTTTTAAACGGAAAAGTTACAGAAGGTAATTTGAATAAATTTATTTCAACAATAAAAAATAATGACGGCTCCTCTTTAATAAAAAGAAGTCCGTCAGTGATGAAAAAATAAGAGGGTGAATGACGATCAATCAACAAAAATAATAGTATTGACAATTTTCAGGTATTATTACTCTTCATCCTCCTCCTTATTTTTAGCAAAAAAATGGCGTTAAATATCTATCCGATAAAAATAACCGAAATCAAAAGAGCGATTATTTTTCTTTTATTCTTTCATGATATTTTTTTAATTTTCCAGCGCAGCAATAATATTATCGCTAGCGCTTTCAGCATAATGCTGGATCAGGTAATGAATAAAATTATCTGGTGTGACCGTACATTCACAATGAACGCTCACCGAAGCGGCGTATTTTTCCAGTGTTTGGTAGAGTGGGGTGGAAATAGTTATTTTCTTTTCAGTCTCAGTAGATAACATGCGTTTTCTCCTGCTTAAATAAACACATTAATCGAGTAAACCAGGTTTTATTTTTTTCTCTCTTTTGAGCGGCGAATACTTTATTTCTCAATGCGCGTTTCCGCGCTCTGCTTTGTCTATTACTCATTACAATCTCTCCTCTCTTCAATACACCGTATTTCACACGGGATAACGTCTGGGAAAAATAACGATCAAAACCGGTTTGATGACAAAAGGTTTTAAATTTCCGCAATGAATTTACTTTTGCCTTTGGGTCGATAATACGTATTCTGTTTTTTATTATCGTGATTTCCCTGGTGCTCAAACACGGGATAAGATACTGCACGTAATAAAGAAATTTCTTTTTGTGGCACGCCCAAGGAAAACAGCATCGCTGTTAGCGCTAAGGTTAATTGGTGTAAACGGTGATTGCGTCACCGTTATTGTTGTGTGAATATTTATGTTTTCATGATGTAGGACTCCGTGGGTTGATGATGCGATATTAAATTCTTTGTCGTGAGTGAAATGCTCGTCCCAAGGGTAAATTTTGCATGCAGAAATTCTTCACAAATATATTGTGATTAATAAATCCCCCAAAATAGTTATCTGGGAAGAGATCAATTAATAACTAGAATGATGAGCTACACGATTGTGGCTACGTTGAGCGAATAAGTTAATTTCACGTTCTTCCCACTGTGCCAGTGTTGAGTTGAGCGTAGAAACGTTCGATTGTGCTGCCTCCTCGAGTGATTGCTGCATTTCGCTGATGACCCTTTCTGCATTCTCACGCTTGCGGAGGCAACGCCGGATAACCTTATATCTTGATCATTAACTTTCAAAGGTTGATGATCCCCAATTGATCATTGGGATGTCACCGGTGAGTTTGTGGATAACCTTAGGGAAGCCCTGAAAAACCGATAATGAATGCTATATTTTGAGCTAATAGCGTTAATTCTTAAAGTCATGTAATAAAAAAGAAAATCAATGCACTCTTTTTTTACGGTATAAGAGACGGCGGATACACTTTTTTTCAGTATCAATGGAAAATCAGGGGTTACAGAGCAGGATTTTTCTAGCGAGAAAGAGATTGGTCAAAGCAAATAAGCTGAATAACTGCGCGGTATTTTTTGCCAAGCCCTTGTAGCGCACTTTTCTAAAGTTGAACTGACATTTTAACACCCGAAAGGGATGTTCAACCTTAGCCCGGATTTTCGCAATAAGACTTTGCCGATGCCGATGTTTCTCCCATACCTGCTGCTCCTGCCCGGGCAAGGCCAATACCCTCCGTCGGGGGATGTGCCAGATGACCGCACGATGTTGATGTTCACTGCGTCGCATCACGCCTTTATAACCGGCATCACCATGGACAACCTCTTCTTGGCCGTGAAGAAGGTGATGAACTTGCGTTACCTCGGCTACATTCGCCGAGGTTCCTACCAGGGAATGCACCAGACCCGTCTGTGCATCCACACCAATATGCGCTTTCATACCAAAGTAACACTGATTGCCTTTACGGGTGGCTTTCATTTCAGGATCGCGGCCATTTTGCCGGTTTTTAGTTGAACTGGGTGCATGAATGATCGTAGCATCAACAATACTACCCCGTTTGATAAACAGCCCACACGAAGCTAAATGCGCATTGACCTCTTCAAACAATGATTCGCTTAAATGATGTTTTTCCAGCCAGTGTCGAAAATGCAGAATGGTGGGATCGGAGGGAATCGCATCGACGGAGACACCGGTAAATTGACGTAGTAAGGGGATGTCATATAACGCTTCTTCCATCGATAAATCAGCGTAATTAAACCCATTTTGTAAAAAATAAATCCGCAGCATCACCTCTAAAGGTTTTGCCGGTCTTCCCCCTTTGGCTGTTGGCTTAGGATAATTGATACTGAGTTTAGACAGAATTTTTTCCCAGGGAACTATCCTATTCATCTGCGCTAAAAAGTCGCCTCGTCTCGTCGATTTCGTTTTCATTTCACTATTAACCTAAAAAAATTATTAATGACAGAATAGACTACTTTTAGCGGTTTTTCAGGGCTTCCATACGTTATTTGGCGAACACCCGCAGCCAACAACGCGGCGGCTTCAAAGGCGAAGGGTATAAAGTCCTTTTGTGATAATATCCGCTCCCTATTAATCATTTCATTTTGGGGCTAAATGAATGTGGGTTTCAGGAGTTAATCGATGAAAATGACACTGCCTTTTTTCGAACGCGCCAAGGTATTGGTAGTGGGTGATCTTATGTTAGATCGCTATTGGTATGGCTCGACTAACCGTATTTCACCAGAAGCACCGGTGCCTATCGTGAAAGTGGATACCAATAGCATTGAAGAGCGACCAGGTGGTGCGGCTAACGTGGCTATGAATATTGCCGCTCTTGGTGCCAGCTGTTATGTCATTGGTCTGACCGGGGTAGATCTCGCAGCTAACATACTAAAAGAGAAATTGAAGCAAGCGAAGGTTGTTTGTCAGTGTATTGAATTACCTCATCATCCTACTAATACTAAACTGCGGGTTATTTCACGTCATCAGCAGTTAATTCGCTTAGATTTTGAAGAAGGAGACAGCTTTACCGAATTTGATCCGCAACCGCTTTTAATCTGTGTTAAAGAACGGTTACCAGAGATTAGTGTATTGGTGCTGTCTGATTATGCTAAGGGGGCGCTTAACAATGTTCAAGAATTAATACAATTAGCGCGGATGAATAATATTCCAGTGTTAGTCGATCCTAAAGGGCGCGATTTTGAACGCTATCGGGGTGCAACGCTGTTAACGCCGAATCTGTCTGAATTTGAAACGCTCGTGGGACATTGTAGCAATGAAGATGAACTGGTGACGCGCGGCATGCAACTCATGGCCTCTTTTGAATTAACTGCTTTATTGGTAACCCGTTCTGAAAAAGGGATGACATTATTGCAATGTAACAAGCAACCGTTACATTTCCCCACACAGGCAAAAGATGTTTTTGATGTGACCGGTGCCGGAGATACGGTGATTGGTGTATTAGCCGCCGCTTTAGCCGCAGGAGACACGCTGGAAGAATCCTGTTTTTTAGCCAATGCTGCCGCAGGGGTGGTTGTAGGCAAATTGGGAACCTCGACAGTGTCACCGATCGAATTAGAAAGGGTGATCCACGGTGAAAGTAACACCGGTTATGGCGTGGTTACAGAGCAACAGTTACAACTTGCTATTCAAGCAGCGCGGCGGGGAGGAGAAAAAATCGTTATGACCAATGGGTGCTTTGATATTCTCCACGCCGGACATGTTTCCTATTTAGCCAATGCGCGTAAATTAGGGGATCGCCTGATTGTGGCTGTTAATGATGATGCTTCCGTGGGGCGCTTAAAAGGCAAAAATCGGCCAATCAATCCATTGAATCAACGCATGCAAGTATTGGCTGCTCTGGAAGCGGTTGACTGGGTTGTGCCTTTTTCTGAAGATACTCCCGCGCGATTAATCGCTGAAATTTTGCCCGATGTGTTAGTGAAAGGGGGCGATTATCAACTGCAAGATGTCGCAGGAAGAAAAGAAGTACAGGCGGCGGGGGGAGAAGTAAAAATACTTAATTTTGAAGAAGGCTTATCAACCAGCAAACTCATCTCAAAGATACAAAATTCACTAGAATAGTCTGAGAGATTATAAAGTTAACCAAATTCTTATAAGGCTCTCAGCCCTGAACAAAAGATAATGCACGCTCAACTACAGCAGCATCCGCCCGAGGTTGATGAGCGTGCTCGCTTAAATAACGTCGCCACTGACGCGCTCCGGGCATCCCCTGAAATAGACCGAGAATATGTCGAGTAATATGCCCAAGGTGGGCTCCGCGAGACAATTCTTGCTCAATATAAGGATATAACGCTTTTATTACTGCTACTTTATCTGTTATTGCCGCTTGAGGATCAAAAAGTTTACGGTCAACCTCAGCCAAAATCGCCGGATTTTGATAGGCTTCGCGCCCAATCATCACACCGTCAACATACTTGAGATGATCAGCGGCATCCTCTAATGTTGTGATCCCACCATTAATAACAATGGTGAGTTGTGGAAAATCACGTTTAAGCTGATAGACACGAGGATAATTTAGCGGTGGAACCTCTCTATTTTCTTTGGGACTAAGCCCCGATAGCCAAGCTTTGCGAGCATGAATAATGAAAATATGACAGCCCCCTTTGTTGGCTATGGTATCTACAAAGTCACATAAAAATTCGTAGCTATCATGACTATCGATACCAATGCGCGTTTTCACCGTGACAGGAATGGAAACAGCATCATTCATTGCTTTAATACAATCAGCAACTAAATCCGCTTCACCCATTAAACAGGCGCCAAAACGACCATTTTGTACGCGATCCGAAGGGCAACCAATATTGAGATTAATTTCGTTATAACCTCTCTGTTGACCCAGTTTGGCACAATCCGCTAGTGTTTTTGGATCACTGCCACCCAATTGCAAAACCACAGGGTGATCTTGTTCGCTATAAGCCAGATAATCTGCTTTTCCATGGATAATGGCGCCAGTGGTCACCATTTCGCTATACAGCAAGGTTTGTTTAGTGAGTAAACGATGAAAATAACGGCAATGGCGATCAGTCCAATCGAGCATCGGCGCGACGGAAAAACGATGGGCAGGGTATTTTAGCTCAGTGCCGCTGTTATCAATGGTTGGTGGGGGAGGGAGGGTTGCTTTATTTTCGTGCATTTTTTGTCTTTATGTCTTATTTTTGTATTCTTGGTACACCACAGGGTACACCATTAAAATGGTGTACCCGGATACGGATACAGGAAATGGAAAGTATGGCTTACTATAACATAGTAAAACGTCCACGTGCTGACGGTACGGTACCGCTGCACAGCTGGCGTTAAGGAAGGCGGCAAACATCTGCACCGCGAAACAAGAACCTTCGGAAAATTAGCTCAGGCCAAAACATGGGGGACAAAACGGGCAGCTGAACTAGAAGAAAACGGCGTACCCAACAGCAGCGACATCGAGAAAATAACCGTTGGCGAACTACTAAAACGTTATATTAACGATCCAAATCTTGGCGGCAAAGCAGGTCGTACAAAACGCTATGTACTGGACATGCTGTTGGATTGCGACATAGCCGATACCTTACTTGCAGACCTTTCCACAAGCCACGTTATCGAATACTGTCGCCACAGAAACGGCGCAGGTGCTGGCTCATCCACTGTTAACCACGATGTGAGTTACCTCTCTTCTGTACTAGCTTCTGCCAAACCTGTTTACGGTATTGACTACATAGCCAACCCCGCCACCGATGCCAGGCCGCTTTTGCTGCAAATGGGGCTGATTGGAAAATCTAAACGCCGTAGCCACCGTCCGGTAAGTGATGAGTTAGATAGATTGCTTGTGGGACTGGAAGCTAGAAGCGGTCATGTTGCTGCAAAAATTCCGTTTGTCGATATTTTGAATTTCTCAATACTCAGTTGTATGAGGGTCGGTGAGGTGTGCAAAATCAGGTGGGAAGATATTGATGAGAAGCAAAAAGCGGTACTGTGTCAGCGCTAATGATAAAAGACCGTAAATTGCTAATTTAATTTGTCCACTCAAGCCAGAATGCAGTTTCCTTTGTGGTGACAAAGCCATGAGGGAAATAAGCATGCTAAGAAGAGAGGACCACTACATGATAAAACAACGCCATCAACAGGGGGCATTTATTGTTGATATTGCCCATCAGATAGGGTGTTCAGAAAAAACGGTGAGACGGCACATTAGCTATCCTGCGCCGCCAACAGCAAAACGCGGTAAAAAACAGGTTGCTAAACTCGAGCCCTTTAAAGACTACATCGATTCAAGGTTGAGTGAACAGGTTTGGAATGCGGCGGTTATTTTTGAGGAAATCCGTGAAAAAGGCTACCGGGGTGGGAGTGCGATGCTCCGACGTTATATACATCCCAAACGTCCGCTCAGGGCCTCGAAAAACACGGTACGCTTTGAAACCCTCCCCGGTTATCAACTTCAACACGATTGGGGAGAAATCATCGTTGAGGTGGCAGGCTCTGCCTGTACGGTTAATTTTGCCGTTAATACGCTCGGTTTTTCGCGTCGCTTTCATGTCTTTGCTGCCCCTAAGCAAGATGCTGAGCACACGTATGAATCGCTGGTTCGCAGCTTCAATTACTTCGGTGGCAGCGTAAAAAATGTCTTGGTAGATAACCAAAAAGCCGCTGTTATCAAACATGGACAAAATGGCCACATCGAGTTCAATGCGGGCTTCCTGCAACTGGCTAATCACTATGGGTTTAGCCCTCGCGCCTGTAAGCCTTATCGACCGCAAACGAAAGGCAAAACCGAACGGATGGTGGGCTATGTTAAACACAATTTTTTCACTCGCTACCGTCAGTTTGAGAGTTTCGCTCATGTTAATCAACTGCTAGCGATGTGGCTGGCGAAAGTGGCAGACCAGCGTCATCTTCGTCAATTCAAGCAGACACCGGAAAATCGTTTTGCTGAGGAAAAAATAGCCTTGATGCCACTCCCTGCGACTGATTTCGATACCAGCTACTTCGACCTACGACAAGTGGCATGGGACAGCTATATCGATGTCAGAGGTAATCGCTATAGCGTGCCTTCATTCTGGTGTGGTCGTGCGGTTAATATTCGTATCGGTTTAGATAATACGCTACGTATTTACGGCGATGAGCAACTGCTCGCGACGCATCTCTTGCAGGAGGTAACGCAGGGCTGGCAAAAGGTGCCAGAACATCATCAAGCCCTTTGGCAACAGGTCAATCGAGTAGCGTCTCGTTCGCTCAGTGTGTATGAGGAGCTACTCTGATGGAAATGGAAAACTTGTTGATACGGTTAAAAATGGATTACCTGGGCGATGCGTTGGAGAGTTTATGTGAAGAAGCCACCAAGAAAGCACTGAACTACCGTGAATTTCTCCAGCAGGCATTAGCCCAGGAATGGAACGGGCGTCACCAAAAAGGCTTGGAATCGCGGTTAAAACAAGCACGTTTGCCGTGGATAAAAACCTTGGAGCAATTTGACTTTACTTTCCAACCAAGTATAGACAGGAAAATTATCCGCGAGCTGGCGGGGCTGAGGTTTGTCGAACATCATGAAAACGTCATTTTGTTAGGCCCACCTGGGGTAGGGAAAACGCATTTGGCGATAGCGCTGGCTGTCAAGGCAGCTACAGCTGGGCATCGGGTATTGTTTATGCCTCTGGATAGACTCTGCTGTACCTTAATGAAGGCAAAGCAAGAAAACCGTCTGGAACGCCAACTTCAGCAACTGTGCTATGCCAGGGTATTAATACTGGATGAAATCGGGTATTTACCGATGAATCGCGAAGAAGCTAGCCTATTTTTCAGGTTATTGAGCCGTCGTTATGAAAAGGCGAGCATCATTCTCACATCAAATAAAAGTTTTACTGATTGGGGGGACGTATTCGGTGATCACATTTTAGCAACTGCGATTTTAGACAGGCTTTTACATCATTCAACCACATTGAATATTAAAGGAGAAAGCTATCGACTCAAAAATAAACGCAAAGCAGGCATGTTGCCTATAAAAACGACTGATATTATCCAGGCGCCTGGAATAGAAACCCAACAGGAAAATTAGCAAAAACTGGACATTTTAAAGTAGCAAAAAGTGGTCAATCTAAAGTAGCGTTGACAACTGGTCAGGGACAGGAAGGATCCTCGTAAAAAATCAGGTAATCATATGCTGGTACCGTTGCTTGGCGACGCATGGACTATCGTGCAGCACCAGCCGAAAACTAGTGAGTTAATTTTCCCGTATAATTTTCGTTCTGTCACTGCCGGTTTTCAACGTGTCCGAAATGCCTTGGGTATTAAAGATCTGCGTTACCATTGTCAACGCTACTTTAGATTGACCACTTTTTGCTACTTTAAAATGTCCAGTTTTTGCTAATTTTCCTGTTGGGTTTCTATTCCAGGCGCCTGGATAATATCAGTCGTTTTTATAGGCAACATGCCTGCTTTGCGTTTATTTTTGAGTCGATAGCTTTCTCCTTTAATATTCAATGTGGTTGAATGATGTAAAAGCCTGTCTAAAATCGCAGTTGCTAAAATGTGATCACCGAATACGTCCCCCCAATCAGTAAAACTTTTATTTGATGTGAGAATGATGCTCGCCTTTTCATAACGACGGCTCAATAACCTGAAAAATAGGCTAGCTTCTTCGCGATTCATCGGTAAATACCCGATTTCATCCAGTATTAATACCCTGGCATAGCACAGTTGCTGAAGTTGGCGTTCCAGACGGTTTTCTTGCTTTGCCTTCATTAAGGTACAGCAGAGTCTATCCAGAGGCATAAACAATACCCGATGCCCAGCTGTAGCTGCCTTGACAGCCAGCGCTATCGCCAAATGCGTTTTCCCTACCCCAGGTGGGCCTAACAAAATGACGTTTTCATGATGTTCGACAAACCTCAGCCCCGCCAGCTCGCGGATAATTTTCCTGTCTATACTTGGTTGGAAAGTAAAGTCAAATTGCTCCAAGGTTTTTATCCACGGCAAACGTGCTTGTTTTAACCGCGATTCCAAGCCTTTTTGGTGACGCCCGTTCCATTCCTGGGCTAATGCCTGCTGGAGAAATTCACGGTAGTTCAGTGCTTTCTTGGTGGCTTCTTCACATAAACTCTCCAACGCATCGCCCAGGTAATCCATTTTTAACCGTATCAACAAGTTTTCCATTTCCATCAGAGTAGCTCCTCATACACACTGAGCGAACGAGACGCTACTCGATTGACCTGTTGCCAAAGGGCTTGATGATGTTCTGGCACCTTTTGCCAGCCCTGCGTTACCTCCTGCAAGAGATGCGTCGCGAGCAGTTGCTCATCGCCGTAAATACGTAGCGTATTATCTAAACCGATACGAATATTAACCGCACGACCACACCAGAATGAAGGCACGCTATAGCGATTACCTCTGACATCGATATAGCTGTCCCATGCCACTTGTCGTAGGTCGAAGTAGCTGGTATCGAAATCAGTCGCAGGGAGTGGCATCAAGGCTATTTTTTCCTCAGCAAAACGATTTTCCGGTGTCTGCTTGAATTGACGAAGATGACGCTGGTCTGCCACTTTCGCCAGCCACATCGCTAGCAGTTGATTAACATGAGCGAAACTCTCAAACTGACGGTAGCGAGTGAAAAAATTGTGTTTAACATAGCCCACCATCCGTTCGGTTTTGCCTTTCGTTTGCGGTCGATAAGGCTTACAGGCGCGAGGGCTAAACCCATAGTGATTAGCCAGTTGCAGGAAGCCCGCATTGAACTCGATGTGGCCATTTTGTCCATGTTTGATAACAGCGGCTTTTTGGTTATCTACCAAGACATTTTTTACGCTGCCACCGAAGTAATTGAAGCTGCGAACCAGCGATTCATACGTGTGCTCAGCATCTTGCTTAGGGGCAGCAAAGACATGAAAGCGACGCGAAAAACCGAGCGTATTAACGGCAAAATTAACCGTACAGGCAGAGCCTGCCACCTCAACGATGATTTCTCCCCAATCGTGTTGAAGTTGATAACCGGGGAGGGTTTCAAAGCGTACCGTGTTTTTCGAGGCCCTGAGCGGACGTTTGGGATGTATATAACGTCGGAGCATCGCACTCCCACCCCGGTAGCCTTTTTCACGGATTTCCTCAAAAATAACCGCCGCATTCCAAACCTGTTCACTCAACCTTGAATCGATGTAGTCTTTAAAGGGCTCGAGTTTAGCAACCTGTTTTTTACCGCGTTTTGCTGTTGGCGGCGCAGGATAGCTAATGTGCCGTCTCACCGTTTTTTCTGAACACCCTATCTGATGGGCAATATCAACAATAAATGCCCCCTGTTGATGGCGTTGTTTTATCATGTAGTGGTCCTCTCTTCTTAGCATGCTTATTTCCCTCATGGCTTTGTCACCACAAAGGAAACTGCATTCTGGCTTGAGTGGACAAATTAAATTAGCAATTTACGGTCTTTTATCATTAGCGCTGACACCATGATCTGCGCCGCGAAGGGGCTAGCCGTCTATTTGAGGCCGGATTCAGTATCGAAGAAGTAGCTCAGATAACAGGTCACCGCTCATTAAACGTTTTATGGCAAGTTTATACCGAATTATATCCAAAATCCCTCCATGAGAAATTTTATGCTTTGCAGGGAACAAACCGTACTGGCAAATAACCTTGTACCTTGAATTTTGTGTAGCTTGTTATAACCTTGACACGAGTTTCACTCTGTAGGAAAAAAGATAAGAATGGTAATGAGATGTCAGATTATAGATGTACGAAAGACCTACAGTGATTTCTTTACTTTAAATGCAATTATTTAACTTTAAACATCATAAATCGTTGTACAGGTTGTTAGTCAAAATCATTAGCATGAGATTTATCCAGAAATCTATTTTTACCTCCCGCCTGAATCAGGCTACATTAAGAGACATTACCTATGACGACCCTTCCTGGATACGTAAGCCTGAATATACTGTATTTCCTCGTCGATTTGAACCGAGCGAATTGACAGGATGGACGCTCAATTTTAATGCAGGATTCCTGTCAATTTCATGCCGCACCAAAGAAAGCGAATGCGACTTATGGATATCGTCATCATGAATACCAATAATTTTACTCGTTATCTCTAAAATCGTTTGTACCAATGGGCTGAATGGTATAGCAGAGGGAATTTTTCGGGTTTAGGTTATCCCTCTTGCTCCATTGAATACCGCATTATGACGGAGGGTAATGTTTTTCGTCTCCCAGGCTCTAAACCGCTGCCCATCCATGCCGCCGCTGAAGAGATAGAACGCTTGGTCAACACGATGACCCAACAGAATCCTGTGATGGCACAGGCATTACGATGTCACTATTTCAACCGAGGCTCCTTACGCTACAAAGCCAAAAAATTGGCGATTTCTCACACTCAGTTCAAAAATTATGTGGATATGGCTCACCAATGGTTATTAGGTCGCTTAAGTAGCCGTCTTGAAATAGTCTGATGTTTTTTAATTTTTTATTTATGTTGTCAATACAAATCGGGTATAAATTACCTAGGCTGTTGCTACTGTATTTGAAATGCCTGCTTAGGCGGGCTTTTTCGTTCAATTTAACTCAAAAAACGTTTCCCCATTACTGCTAAATCATGCCTACATGAACGACTCACTGATATTGTGCATCAGCACGCCAATCAAATAACGGCAGCAGTCCGCCAGATTAATGCGTTGCACACTGATCTACAAGCGATGGAGCGACAAGAACCCGGACAAATGAAGCTAGCTGAACTGACAGAAGCGCATCTAAAAATGCTATCTGATATCACTGCTCTCCAAAAAAACATCATGTCCAGTCAGGCTCAGATAGAGACGACCCTTTGGCAAAAAAAAGGTAGAAGAGGTGAGGCGCTCACAGTTGTTGGCCTTGCTGAGAAAGTACTTGCTCATTTTATGTGGATTGGGCACCGTCCTGTTTATTTTTAGTACAAAGATTGATGTGATAAAAATTATCGCTCAAATTTTGGTGTGATCGATGTAAGCCACATTTATTGGCACGACGATTTTCGTTATAACAAATCAATATCAAATCTTGAAGGGAGACATGGTGGGTAAAAACAGGGCTATATCAATGCAGGTTATAAAGGTGGGTTACGTATGAGCCTAGAAGCATTAGGACAAGTAGTAGCAAAAGCCGCGCCATTATGGGGGAGCGCCTTGGGGGGATCTGCGAGTGCCACAATGATTGATAGCTCAGAAGAGTTAATACAGCGGGTAGAGTCTGATCCGCAGGCTCACTTGAAATTAATCGAAATACAATCGAACCATGAAATCGAACTGCAACGTATTCAACTCGTTTAATCTTTACGTCATCGCCAACCTTTTATTGACGATACCTTTTATGCTTCTCAGCACCGGTCTCTGGAATTTCTATCTCAGAATGGCTTGAAATTCAATTCATTACTAAAACAGGCTGCTTATTTTACTATTAGGTAACAAGTCTACTGAAGCAGAATCAGCAATGGTTTATTTCTTCCGGTACTTTTTATAAAACAACATAAAAGCGTTATGTATTTATAGGATTCCCCCATTGTCGTTAGTAATACTAACCGCCAATGGGTGGCGCTATTCTTTTTTTTCTAAAGCAATCTAAATAAAGTTCAGTCAAAAAATGCACAGTCATTAACTGATCGTAATGAGGTTAATGGATTTCTTTTAACTCATTTCCTACGACACAAGATGACGACTGTATGAGCACAACCCTATTTTCTCTTACGATGACTCAAAAAGGTGATACACGTTTGAGCGAAGCGAGTGCCCCCGCTGGTACCAAACTGCAATTAACGCATATAGTGTTAGGCGATAATCGCACACCTATAGCGGATCTTAAACAGACGAGTCAGATAAGAAACGAAATTTATCGCGCGACATTAGATCGCGCAACGGTTGATACAACAAAAAAAACCGTCGTCTGCGTGCTGCTCATGCCTGAGAACAAAAAGGACTTGGAGGTTCGTGAAATTGGCGTTTTTGAGCATTCGTACGACAGGAAAATGATGCACTGAAAGCCTGTTATTATGGCAATAATTCGATTTTTAACGTAACCGGACTAGATTTGGAACGAAAAGCGCTCAGCATGACCCCTTAACGTATGAAGAAATATGCTGTCATTCCTCACCAGGACAGCTAATAAGACTTAACCTATAGATATACACATATTCCATTCAAGAATTGCCTCGCCATTGTGCGGGGCAATTGCGTTTTTGCATGTATGTAAATATTTTTTTGATAAGAAAGTATCATCAATAAAAATATTTTAGCTATTAAAAATAACCCGCTTTTGATGAGTATTTTCACTTATTCTCCCTTAACCGAACAAAACTGCCTCTAGCTGTTATGAAATAACCATCACCAGCATACGGAGCATACGCTTACGCTTCATAAAAATACAAATCTACATCCAGAGAAAAATAATCGAGGAACAAAAATGACTGAAACAACCAAAATTGATAATTCAAATCATATGGAAAATACATTAAACACAGAATCAATCGAGGCTTCCATAGAAGAGATTTCTGAAAATCAAGATAATAAAATACAATACGATATAACATACCAAAAGGCTAAAAAATACCTTAAAGAGGTCGGGTTTTTATCAGAAGAAAGTTTTGTTTATCCTGAACAAGTGGTGGATGATATTTATCGTGCTCTTGCAGCAGATAAGAAAAATTTAACAGGATTAGCATCAAAATTAACTGATATTACAGAAGTCCCTCAAGAAAATGATAAAAAATCAATATTAAAAGACTTATCAACGAAAAAAATTCAAAACTTTTTCATTCAAACTATCTTTAAAAAAGACAGTTTCCTTGAGTTTGTTGCTGATTTGGTAAAATCCAAGGACGATGACAAGAAAACAGTAAAATATGTTTGGCAGGATATTTTAGATAAAATAGCACACTTGAAGCCAGAAACCATAAAAAAAATAGAAAAAGACATTATCTTTCCTTGTATGCCAGTATTCGAATATTACGCAGATATTCCTAACATGGGAAGGTTTAGAATATTTAATAGACTTGAATATTTAGTCATTGGCTCTATCCCCTGGGTATATATTCATGCTGCTCTACATTTTTTAAATGACAATAGCATCGATTTTAATCCGTATATTGAAGAATATCTCCTACAAATAGGAGCCTTCTTAGAACATGTAATAAAAAAAGGCAGTATCCCTGAGAAAGTAAGATACTTTTTAATTCCTGTAGCCTTATCTTATGCGATAAAAAATACTGATGTATTAGTAGAGGAAATTCTTAATTCGCCCGTTCTAAGGGAAAAAGTCGTTACGGAGTTTTTTAACTCGGTAGATAAAGAAAATGAAGAAATTAAAGCAATACTTCCAATCAATAAATTTATAAAAGCAATGGATGGATATAAAACTCGTACAGAATTAGCTAAAGAGAAACTAGCTAGTATAGGTATTATTGATAATGAAGGCGCGATTGCAGCTTACAAAGCTGCACCTGATTCTTTTCCTTCGACTATCGATGCTAGACTACCAAACCTCACTGAGATCTTTGCAAAGCAAAATGAAGAGATTGCTAAAAAATTTAGCATATGGCAGAAGATTGCCCTTACAGATGCCATTGATAGACTGTCATTACAAGAAGACAAGGATTTTTTTAATCTTGGGAAAGTATCTTATGCTAAATTTGTTTTCACAGAAAAAGAATGTTATTACGGGATGAAGGAAACGTATATAGAAGATAATGCCCCTAAGGTTATGGAGTTATCTCTTCCTTATCCGCATTGTTCAGATATTACAGTATTAAAAATCATTGAATATATATAGTGTTATTTGTATAGAATATTTTCACACGACTCGATGGTTTATTCTCTCTCCTGATGACGACATGCGATATAGATTTCACGAGATTGATGATCCTAGAAGTAAATACTCGTATTTATCTTTTTTTAAAAAAAAACACCGCAATACCACATGAAATTATAGAGAAAATAGAAACTAAACCATTTATAGTTGAGCTTGATAAATACGAAACTTTAAAACAAGAAAACGACTCAGTAACCAAGCTAGTAGAAGAACTTACTAGAATCCGAAAAGATTCTTTTTATGACAATCTACATCAATCAGGGTATGAAGCAACCATTATTGAAAAGATTGCTGATTTCTTGAAGCATCTAATTCCTTTTTACGATGCAATAAAAAATCTACAAGATGGCAAAAAACTTGAGGCAGCTGGTTATTTTGTTCTAGATCTTCTGATGTTCTTGCCTTTAATTGGTGAAGTAGGCAAACTTAGCGTAGGCATGAGTGAAGTATTAATATCCGCCGCTAATATTTCTAGACTCAGAATGACAAGATATTTAGCGACGGGATCGTTGAAATTTGCTATAAAAAATACTGCACCGTGCTTCTTTAAAGAAGGTATCTTTGGCACATCTAATTTACTGACAAAGCAAACATTAATTTATGTCCTGAAAGCGACAGTGCGTTCTGTCGATCCTGGTTTTGAGTTAGTTTATATGGGAGGAAAATATATCTATAAACAGTCTAATCAGCTCACGAATAAAATACTTAAAGAACTAAATACCTATAATGATTATTCTCTTGCTTATAAGGATATGCTGATTAACATGCTGTCGAAACCTAGAGTTGAAATCCCGTTGCAGAAAAAATATATTACTAATGAAATGCTTTCTACAGCTATCCAACTAGCACAGCAGAATAGATACGAAAGAATTATTGAAGAGTTAACTTCATTGAAAAACATAATGCCAAAAGTTCCTGAAGTGCAAACCTACCCACTCACTACTACATGTATTGCATCAGTATGTACTGCATCATTAAGAGAAGTGAATCTTTCTTTTGAAAACATAAGGACGGTAACAAGTGAGATGATCGATGGTGTATCTCATTTAAATATATCTTCTAACCCTATTAATTCATTACCTCCAACACTACCTAATACATTAACTTATTTAAATCTTTCTAACACGCGAATCTTGTCATTACCAAAACTACCTGATACATTAACTTATTTAAATATTTCGCATACATTAATGAGGGTTTTACCTGAAGATCTTCCTAGCGATCTACAAGAATTGAATATTTCTAAAACCCGGATAGATATGTTGGTAGCTGTATGCCCTAAACAATTAAAAATATTTAATATTTTTGATACCCCCGTATCAATGGCCAATAAGCTACCTGACTCATACTTGCATTCTAATTGTAGAGTAATCAACGAGCTCGGGTCAGAGGTAATAAGACAGGTACAAGCTCGCCACGAACATCTATCACGCCAGCAAATCACGGAGCGAACAATAAAGCAGTGGATAGAAAAAGAAGGAATTGAATTTAAAATAACCTAATTTTTACCAAAAGAGGATATTATAAGTTCTCATGTAACCAGAAGCGAAGTAATCATGAATCAAGTTGCTCAATGTTATAATATAAACGTTAATTTAGTTAATGACACTCATTTCCACCATTATGGTAGTCAAAAGAAAGTTACTGATAAGTTTACAAATATGTATACTCACTTTAATGAGCTTTATAGTGAAGTAGAAGATGCAAAACAATATATCACAATCGTAAAAAATAAAATATTAAGTGAGTATAGAGAAATTTATGATGATCAATCTAGAGTTATATTAGTACCAAAAATGCTTAATGTTGGGACACTTCAGCATAGCGACGTGAGAAAGTATTTTTGCAATCTGTTACGTACTAAAGATGAACTTATCATTCATGAGACTATGAATAGATTTTATTTTTATGTGACACGTATAGAGGATTACTTTAATAGATATAGTGATAGGATTGTTTTCATATCAAGCCAAAACAGGTCTTTTTGCTCGATCATATAAAAAATTATTAATACAAGTATAAAATTTTTACACTATACGGTAATAGTATTTTTTGCAAAAATTTGAAGCTTGTTAATACACGGATATTTAAATGTTTTTCATTGTGAAGATGAAATATTGAGAGTAGGAACATTATTTATTTTATCTTTGAGCAAGAGTAAAATTCACTCTAACAATAATTAATGTAGATAGTACTGTGTATCACAACAAGTCATGAGTAAATCATAACTATGGCTTACTTAATTAAGCACTATTAATTGTGTGTAAATAATGAAGACCAGGAGGCAATACTAATCAATAATTTTTATGCAATTTTATATCTATCAATAATGGAAGCGGCATGTATTTGTAAATATAAACTAAAAATACACGGTTGAGCTTTAAGGAATGGGAGAGTGAAAGTAAATATTGAGTCAACCGAGACAGAAACAATGGTCACTGTTAAAATATCAGCAACCGCGAATAGTTTATTAACTATCAGTGCACTGAAATCTAAAAGAAGCAAAAAATGTGAATCTGAATTGAGGCTAGAAGATCACTTACGAAAATTTTCATCTATATCTTCAATTGGTGTCACAGAAAAGAGAGAGTGATGAAATAGTTATTATTTTTATTCTAAATCTCATGAAACGGTAATGTTTTTATCAGGGAAAACCATTCTTTTTTATTGAGAGAGTTAATTTTTATTTTGTGACATAAATTATCAATAAAATAATTACTAATACACTGCTGGATACCATCAGCAACGGGCAAAGAGTGACGCTCATTCCCATTTTTTTGGTCGAGAGCAAAAATTCAACCTTAACTTGTATGAAAAGTTTCCGCTCTATTATGTTTGCCAGAAAACCGCTATTTGCTCAGTATAAAATAAAACGCCTTTCCTAGATTAGGATTATTGAATAATTAGCCTTATGAGAAAAATCATAAATTGCTTAAAAAGCAGGCAGTATTCATCTAAAACTTTACGTCTATCTCTGTTCAACAAAGAGATAATTTCTTTATTGCTGAGTCATTTTCGTTTAAAAACACGCATTTTCTGAACATTAGGCGCAACTTGCCTGTAAAGGTTAAATCCCCTCCATTTTTTCCAGAGATTTTATGCTTCAAATGACATATCAAGAATAGCGATGTGTTTTATCGAATTCTATGAGGAATATCTATGCTATTTTTTATAGATTTTTTAATATCTAGTTTGCCTAAGTTTCGGTTGTCTAACTATCGATATAAAAAACTAAAAATACTTTTGTACCGGCTCCTAAGTATACTTCTTTTTACCCCTGTCATGATCGTAGCTAATTCACAGCCAGTGAGCGATAAAATAGGTGCTCCTTCTCGTCAATCATCATTTTTTAGTAAAAACTCTAATAACACTGAAAAAACCGTGACGGCGGAAGATAAGATAATACAAGGAATAATGACCACCGGATCATTGTTGTCCAATACTGATAATCCTACTCATGCGGCAATCAATATGGCTCGCTCAGCAGTGGTATCTGAAGCCAATGCTAGCATTGGGCAGTGGCTAAATCAGTTTGGTACTGCTCGGGTACAACTTAATATCGATAACGATTTTCATCTGGACGGTAGCGCCCTAGATTTCATGCTCCCCTTGTACGATAACTCAAAGTCGTTATTATTTACCCAGCTCGGTGCCCGTAATAAAAATGGCCGCAATACCTTTAATATCGGTGCGGGGGCGCGTATTTTCCAAAATAATTGGATGTTTGATGTTAATACGTTTTTTGATCATGATTTAACAGCTAAAAATCGGAGGATTGGGCTAGGTGCTGAAGTGTGGGCTGATTACCTGAAATTATCGGCTAATAGTTATTTTTCCTTAAATAACTGGCATCAATCACAAGACTTTATTGATTACAACGCGCGTCCGGCTAACGGCTACGATCTGCGTGTCGAGGCCTATTTGCCGTCTTATCCGCAATTAGGCGGTAAGTTAATGTTTGAACAATACTATGGTGATGAAGTGGCTTTATTCGCTACAAACCATCGACAAAAAAATCCCAACGCTATCACTGTGGGGCTCAATTATACCCCTATTCCCTTATTGACCTTGGGTGTAGAACGCCGAAAAAACGACACCTTTTTTAATTTTCAGATGAATTATCGCCTGGGTGAATCTTGGCAAGCACAGATAAATCCCTCAGCAGTCACCACAATGCGAACACGGGTCGGCAACCGTTATGATTTAGTGGAACGTAATAACCATATCGTGCTGGAGCATCAAAAACAGCAAGTTATTCGTTTAACCTTACCTCAGAAATTGAGCAATGTAGCAGGAAATACCTTTCGGTTAACTGCATTGGTCACGGCGAAACATGGCCTTGGACGCATTGACTGGGATAGAACCAGTCTACTTGCTGCGGGAGGAACGGTCACACAGATATCTCAAGACACACTAAAGATCAAACTGCCCTCTTACCATGCTGACAGCAATAATGTTTATACACTAAGCGCTGTGGCTTATGACAGCAAAGGTAATGCCTCTAACCGCGCGGTGACACAACTGACAGTGACGGCTCCGCATGTTAGTGTGACCCACTCACCTCCCATAATTGTTGATGCGCAGAACTCCACCTTTACGGTTTCACCCGATAGCATCATCGCGAATGGTAAGATCACCTCCAGCCTGACTTTTACCGCTAAGGATGCCAGCAACCAGCCTATTCGCAATTTAAACGTCAGTTTTAAACGTGACGATGAAGCGGGCACCAGGCTAAGTGCCGTCACGGAGAATAAGGGGGTTTACAGCGCCACCCTAACAGGTAACGATACCAAAGCGGTGACGATTACCCCGCACGTCGGAGGTCAGGCCGTTATGGGGAAGAATATGAAGAAAGTCGTAACATTGTTGAAAGCGAAACGCTTTGCGCCGGTTGTTCCCAACCACTATGACTTTACTGTTTCAACAAATGAAATTATTGCCGACGGTCAGGATGAGGCGGCCTTAACCTTTACCGCCAGGGATGCCAGCAATCAGCCTCTGCGCAATTTAAAGGTCAGCTTTAACCGTGACGATGAAGCCGGCATCACGTTGAGTGACATCACGGAAGAAAAGGGCGTCTACCGCGCCAAGTTGAAAGCGGTGAAAGGTACCCTTGCCAAAGCGGTGACGATCACCCCGTATATCGATGGTAAGGCCACTGACCAGGTCAGGGCGCAAACCGTGACGTTGATGGCACCCCCTGCACCGGTTGCTCCTCGTCACTATGACTTTACTGTTTCAAAAGAGCGCATTACTGCCGACGGTGAAGATGAATCTGTTTTAACTTTTACTGCCAAGGATGCCAGCAACCAGCCTCTGCACAATTTAAACGTCAGCTTTAACTGTGACCATGAGGCGGACGCTACGCTGACTGCAGTTACGGAAGAAAAGGGCGTCTACAGCGCCAAGCTGAAAGCAGTGAAAGGCACCCTTGCCAAAGCGGTGACGATCACCCCGTATATCGATGGTAAGGCCATTGACCAGGTTAGAGCGCAAAGCGTGATCTTGATGGCACCCCCTGCTGCATTGGTTGCTCCTCGTCACTATGACTTTACTGTTTCAAAAGAGCGCATTACTGCCGACGGTGAAGATGAATCTGTTTTAACTTTTACTGCCAAGGATGCCAGCAACCAGCCTCTGCACAATTTAAACGTCAGCTTTAACCGTGACCATGAGGCGGACACCACGCTGACTGCAGTTACGGAAGAAAAGGGCGTCTACAGCGCCAAGCTGAAAGCAGTGAAAGGCACCCTTGCCAAAGCGGTGACGATCACCCCGTATATCGACGGTAAAGCCACTGACCAGGTCAGGGCGCAAACCGTGACGTTGATGGCACCCCCTGCACCGGTTGCTCCTCGTCACTATGACTTTACTGTTTCAAAAGAGAGCATTATTGCTGACGGTGAAGATGAAGCCGTTTTAACTTTTACCGCCAGGGATGCCAGCAATCAGCCTCTGTGCAATTTAAAGGTCAGCTTTAACCGTGACGATGAAACGGGTACCAGGCTAAGTGACATCACGGAAGAAAAGGGCGTCTACAGCGCCAAGTTGAAAGCAGTGAAAGGCATCCTTGCCAAAGCGGTGACGATCACCCCGCACGTCGAAGGTCAGGCCGTTGTGGGGAACAACATGGAGAAGGCCGTGACGATCACTATTACCACGGGAGCCATCACACCTGCTCTTCACTTTGCAAATGCGAAGCAGAGTATCATCTATACCAAAAACTTTACTCGTTCACAGGAGGTAAGCGGTATGCCTGATAATGTGGAGCAGATATGGTCAAGTTCAGACAATAGCGTGGCGACGGTTGACAATAACGGTAAGGTCACCTTAATAAAATCCGGTGAAGTCAAGATCACGGTTTATACATCAGGTAATGCACAATACAATCCGGCAAAGGCCAGTTATGTGCTGACCATTGATAAAGCCGATCCGAAACTGCAGGCTGGTGATGGTAACCCGATTACAGCTACGTGGGCAGACGGTAAGTCCTACAGCATTGCAGCGACTTTCGGTAATGCGGATGTGGGAAGCAGCCTTACTCCTGTTTATACCAGTCAAAATACCGGGATCGTGACCGTAAACGGCAGTGGTACTCTCAACGCAATCAAACCGGGAAGAAGTACGGTGAGCGTCAGTACGCGGGAAACAGACCAGTTTAAAGCTGCCTCTGCTGATGTACTTTATCTACTTAACAAAGGCACGGTAAATATCAGCTTTGATGTGACCGAAGTGAAAACAACCGACGAAGAAACTTTCACGCTACAAAAAACCAAAAATAAGGTGCCGTCAGATGCTGATGTTCACTGGGGATCCAGTGATTCCAACGTGGTTAACCTGTCCAGCTCGGGGAGTGTTCAGGGTAAAGTAGGTAAGGGTCGCGCACGTCTGACACTTAATGTTGCTGAGAATGATTTTTATAGTGCCAGCTCAGGACACTATGATGTGCTTATTTACAGTCAACCTATTTTTGAACTCGAGGAAATAAGATATAGCAGTCACGGTAATTATAGCAATAATGGTGACTGGATACCTGTATACGCTGATGACGACATCATCTTACCCTTGCGTATAGATACCTCTAACGAATTTAATCAGGCAGGAAGTGTTACTGTTTATTTATTCGATGATGGCGGACAATCTTTAGGGGAAAAAGAGGTACCTAAATCATCAGGAATCCATGAGATTCATTTTAGTCCGCAATATTATTTTTGGGGAAGACAGCTTTACCTTAAAGTGATAGCCAAAGGCCAATATGGTAACTTGATCACAGCAAATAAATCGAAATTTGTTTCTGTAAAAGCACCTGATATAAATGATATCGGTTCAATAAAAACGACTGCGACTGCAAGTGCTATAATAACTTCAAAAGGAGAGTTAGATAATGCGTGTCAGATGTCGTTGGCAGGTAGAATGCATCATTTCATAGTATGGCCTAAAACCGAATTGAATATACCAGATAATAAAAAACTCATAACGAAATTGTTCATTTCTCACAAAATCGTCGATCCTACTGAAGACAGCAGAGAAGTTAATTATAATGATCGTGATTGGCTCACTTCTAGTGGTGTAGTAGGTTATAAAGGTAAATCAGCCCGGTACGCTATAAAAGAAGAATGTTGGGATGATCATAAAGGAAGTTTCACGTTACAAACGATGCTACAATTTGGTGAAAAAGAATATAATATGTCTCATACATTTTCATGGTTTGGATCTTCTGGGAATATCTATCGATGGCTCAACGTAAGAAAGCCACCTTCTCGTTGAGTGTGGATTATGAGCTGATGCAGGTTAATTCCACGCATGTAGCCAAACTCAAAAAATGCGGGTTATCCGTTACCGGTGGATAGGCAGGGTCTAAATGACTTCACCTTTCTGGTTATGGGATTCACTGGCAATAAGACCTTAGTATGCAAAGAAGCTTACATTTCGCGTTTTAATTGCATGGAAGCTGCAAGGAAAGGAGGAGTTGGCATCGATTCGTAGGGCACACTGTTTTCTGGTCTGGATGGTTTAGCTTTCTGTACAGTAAGCTTTTGTGGTGTGCAAGCTTTGATGGGAAAAAGTCTACCCGGCCATGCTTTACAAACTGGCGTTTCTTTTTGAGCAGCTAAGACAGGTATAGACGATAGTAGAATAGGCAATATCTTTAAATAAGTCTTTATTTTGTTCATGTAATACCCCCACAATCCATCTTGATGTGACCATACCCCAGCGGTTTATTAATCATAGTTACAATAGAATTGCTTGCCAATATTATTTAACACTGATTGCCCATAAAAAAGCCCTCGCTCAACCCCTAACGCAGACGCCAGTTCGGCGGCGGATGGGTTACAACTAGCGCTAGCTCCTCTTTACTTTTTCAGAGATGTAGCCTTACCCAATTTGTCGTTATCAGGAGGACACGCTTCTCACGATTTGTTATTCCCGCGTATACTCAGTGTGAGGTTCTTCCGCAAATAATGTTGGTGCTAAAGACAGTTCAACGCACCGGTCACTGAAGAAATAACAGGCGATCCCCTATTAGAGGTATCAATCGTGAGATGTTCTGACTCCCACGGGTCATAATTCCGCTCAAGGAGAGCATAAAAAAGTGTGGGCAATCCTATCCCGCTAATCCAGTGCTTTCATCGGTCTTTTCTCCGATATGCCCATCGATTTTTAGATCCGAATAATTCTCTTAGCTCACAATGAAACTGTATTTGGAGTAGATCAAGAGTATCTTGAGATGCATTAAAATAATGTCAGTGATTTTATCGTCAATTGGGAATGATTTGGATGATTGCCTCACACTTTTTTATGCTCTCCAATTACTTCAATAAAGTCACGAATATCTCCGACCCTTGTCGATTCATCTGCGTTAATAACCACATGTAGCAGTGCCAGGGTCTTGTCCCTCTCATCAGCTAAGATGGCACCAGGCATTCCATTGGCCACTCAGACAAAATGGAGACTTTTGGGTTGAGTTATCATGGATGGTTTCAATACGAATGTTATGAAGCCAGTTTTCAAAAAAATTGTGTTCATAGGTGAAACGATCACCCACATCAAAACCAAAATCATCCAGTGTTACCAAATGGGGATCATCCGAAAAACCTATTCCACCTTCGTAGGCTATTCCGTAGTCTTTGCCATTATGATGAAGATGATCATCATCCCAAATTTGATAGAATTCTATTTATATTAAAAGATAATAAGATTAGTGTTGATATAGAAATAATAATTTTACTTATTACTAAAATTAAATATGGATGCAATTTTGAAAAAAATGCCAGAAATTTCTACAGAACAGCTCAATTCTCTTATTTTTTCTATAGATAGTTTTAATGAAGCTTGGGGAATAAAAAATTTACAATCACAGCATCTGCACATGAATCAGGCTGCCTTAAATTTCACAGGTATACCCTCTAACTTTAATATTGAAGGGAAATTGGATCATGAATGTCCTGTCCCCTGGGCGGAATTAGCGCCAGAATTACAAGACCACGATAGACGTGCTGAAAAGACTGGAAGAAGTGTCAGTATTATTGAAACCCATTTTTGGAATAATGGAGAATCCATTCAGCCTTATTTTTGTGAAAAATTTCCAGTCTACAATAAGCCAATCTTTTCCTGCACTATGTGTTTGATAGATGGTTGGAAAAACACCATCCTACTGTGCCATGGTGTCGGTATGCCGATGATGGTCTGGTTCATTGCCGCAGTCAACAACAAGCCCAGCAGATGCTCGATATGTTGCGACAGTGTTTTATGGCATGTGGTCTACAGCTCCATCCAGAGAAGACAAAGATTGTTTACTGCAAAGACGGCAGCAGACAGGAGCGACATGTACACACTGAATTCGATTTTCTGGGCTATACGTTCAGAAGACGAGTAGTAAAGAACAGTAAACGCAATAGCTTATTCGTTAGCTTTACACCGGCTGTGAGCAAAATTGCCCTCAAAGCGATGCGAAAGAAAATCAGAAAATTATGTGTACGTAGCCAAACAGCGCTGAACATAGTGCAATTAGCCGAATGGTTAAATCCAGTGCTGAACGGCTGGATAAATTATTATGGTCGTTATACGCGGTCAGCGCTGTATGGGGTAATCAGACATGTAAATAAAGCCCTGGTGAGGTGGGCGAGGAGAAAGTATAAATCACTTCGTCACCATAAAACTCGAGCAATGCAATTTTTGGAAAGAATAGCAAAGCAGAGTCCGCGTTTGTTTGTCCACTGGCGAGCAGGAATGGTAGGTGCATTTGCCTGATGGGAGCGGTATGAATTGAGAGATTCACGTACCGTTCTACGAGAGGCTGTGGGGGAGGCTTCCACGGTCTACTCACCACACATTACAAAAAATATATCGAAAAGCAGGAATAAATTGTCTAAATCAATTAATAACATTTTGCAAAACAAAAGGATTAGATAACTACATCCCACCTCAACGTCTCCCTGTAGGCAGTCAACTGATTGGCTTGGGTGTTAAATTTCTATTCTAAAGGTGGGTACTGGATATTCTCGATAAGAAGTGGGTAACCCCCAATTCAACCTAAAGCCGAACTACTCGGCAACAACGGTGTGAGCAATCTCTCGAGGATGAGTAACAGCTTCAAAAATACCTTAATCGCCTATACATATTTGATTTTACCGACCAAGACCTTTCAATTTTATGGTGTTCTTTTGTGTTATCTCATAGCGTAAACTGATATTTCTCTGTCATACCGTAATAGATACCCTAGCAGGTGTTGTCAACGCTACTTTATATTGGGGCTCTTCCGTAAATAATGTTGGATTAAAGAAACAGTTCAACTCGCCGGTCACTGAAAAATAATGGGCGCTCTTCGAGGTAGAGCAAGTAATTTTTTAGAATGATCATTTTCAATAGATAAAAAGTCAGAAAATGATTTATATCTCAGTTAGCTACAGTGTTCAGTAACAACATTATTTACGGAAGAGCCCTTTTAATCATTAGCGCTGATACAGAAACTGACTCTGTTGAACGTCCCTTTGGCTTCAGGGGCGATTCTCGTGGATAGCCCATATCACCGTAACTAAATAAAACAATAAGTCAACTACCAAAGCGGCCAATCAAAAAAACCGCTGTATCGCATCATAACTCAATGGAGAAATGAGCTGAGAATAGCTCAATGAGCAGTGGTGACACAACCTCAGCCTGTGTGGATATCAATAAATGTTAATTAGCACTACAAACCACCCCTATCAGCTAACTACCATAACCTTCACGGGAGGCTGCCATGGCTGCTTTCGATATGACTCAATTTTCTGAATTCCGGGAAATCTTTCCTGAACTCACCCCCGCCCAGTTTGAAACCGCGATGCTTTTTGCTTTGGGAATATCCCAGAAAGACATTGCAGCGTTGCGGTCAGTGTCATACTCGGCAGTAAAAAAGACGCTTTTTCAGGCAAAGAATAAATTTGAGCCGCATTCGCTCTATCGTCTTTCTACTGTGTTCCATGTACGTTTTGTACTTTTCGTATTACAGGGGTAAGACCGCGCCAATAGGAACGACAGCACTTTTATCACGAAATACACATCACTCACTTTGGGAGACATTGTGATGAATGAATCCATTGTTGTTGATATAATATTATGGGTAGTTGACTTATTGTTTTATTTAGTTATGGTAATATGGGTTATCCACGAAAATCACCCCTGAAGCACCTTAAGTCAAAGGGACATTCAACAGAGTCAGTTTCTGTATCAGCGCTAGTGATTAAAAGGGGATTTTAAGGACGGCAAGAATCACACCAACAGCAACCACTAACATGCCACAGAGCTTGATGGTTGTTTGCATGCCGCTCTTTTCGATATCCTTACGCATCAGGGACATTTCAGTCATGAAATCTTTGCGTACATCGGCTATCTTGGCATCAGTCTTCTCGAAACGCGCCGTCATATCTTTACGGACATCGGCTATCTCAGCAGACAACTCTTTATGGACTGAGACTATTTTAGCATCAGTTTTTCCAAAGTTATCATCAACTTTTTGGAAACGAGCTTCCATGTCTTTTCGAACATCAGCTATCTGAGCATCGGTCTTCTCGAAACGGACTTCCATGTCTTTACGGATACCAACAATTTCAGCCGACAGGTTTCTGTGGCTATCGGTTATGTAGTGGTCAAGTAAACCCAGACACATTTTTAAGACAAATTGATTACAGGTATAAGCTCAAATTCGATGGGTGAAAAATAAGCGAGTAGACTATGTGGTCTTCTACTATTGTAATAGGCTAAATAATCCAGCCCCCCTAACTTGGCATCATTACGGGTTTTAAGTATTTCATAATTCAAGTATTCATATTTCAAGCTCCGAAAAAAACGTTCTGTTGGTGCGTTATGCCAACCTTGCCCTTTACCACTCATACTGGCTTGCACACCCATCACTTGCAAATGGGCACGATACTGATGGCGGGTATATTGGCTGCCTCTATCTGAGTGATGGAGCAACCCTTTTGGAGGTTTTCTGCGCCAGTAAGCCATCTGGAGAGCTTGTACACACAGTGCTGTCTTCATGTGGGCTGCCATTGCCCAACCGATTATTTGGCGCGAGTATAAGTCCATCACCACCGCTAAATACATCCAGCCTTCATAAGTCCAAACATAGGTGATATCCGTTGTCCATACCTCCTCTCTCTGAGTAACGGTAAATTCCCGCGCCAACAGGTTGGGTACGATAGAATGATTATGAGCGCTGTCCGTTGTTATCTTATGGCGTTTTGGATAACGGGCAAAGGTAGGTCTTCTTTTGCTCACGAATAAACTGAAATCTTATCCGTTTTCTTTCGCAAAGAAGACCGCCGCTTTTTTTAATATTTCACGCTCCATTAACAAGTTATTGCGCTCTTTGCGCAGACGAAGTAATTCTTCACGCTCGGCCAAACTAAGACTCACCTGTTCAGAGCCTACCGGGGAAACTCCCCCCCTTTCAGCCTTGACCCAGCTTTTTATCGCACTTAATGAAACCCCTAAACTCTCTGACGCTTGTTTGCACGTATACGCTTTTTACAGGACTCACTTTGCTGCGTCTTGTTTAAACTCCAGCGTAAATGTCAATGGCTTCTTTTTACTTTTCATTTTATACACCTCTGATTTGCAGTTTATTACAGCTCTTCAAAAGTGGCCGGAAACATTAGACCATTACACCCAGAATGGTACACGTTAATGACTTAGCCGCTTTTATTGACAAACGCAGAAAAGAAGCTAAAAAAGAATTTGAACACTGTAAATAACATAACAATGTGATTTTTAACACCCATCAGTACACCAATAGTACACCATTACCATTCAATATATTGATTTTATTACTAATAAGTCCAATCGAGCATCGGCGCGACGGAAAAACGATGGGCAGGGTATTTTGGCTCAGTGCCGCTGTTATCGCGGGTTGGGGGCGGGTTAATGAATTCTTTATTTTCGTGCATTTTTTGTCTTTATGTCGTATTTTTTCTTTATGAGCACCCCATGCAGCACCCCTAATACCCTTTCGAATTGACGTTTCTACTGACTCACTAGCCCCGTTATAGCCAAATCAGTTTAATTTGATTCTGTGTTGTCGTCGCTTACCGTACTATTTGTACTGTCTGCGCTCCTCCGCCTTGAATCAAATTAAACTGATTCGGCTATAACGTCCCAGGGCAGTGATATCAGGCAAAAGCCAATTTGTGCAAATGACTGATGTCTATCTTTTGTCTGGCTTCATGCAAACTGTAATTTGTCTGTATTTTTAACCAGGTTTCAGGGGTACTGCCAACAACGGCTGACAGTCTCAATGCCATTTCCGGCGTGACTGTGGTTTGACCAGATAGCAACCGACTGGCCGTTGATGGTGCTATATCCATTGCTTTTGCGAACTGTCGGAGACTCACATGCATGTCTTTCAGTGTTTCTGCAATAATTTCGCCAGGGTAGGCAGGGTTAGCCATTCTCATTAGTGATAATCCTCCAAGTTGAGAATTTCTGCATCACCATCAATAAATCTGAAAGTAATACGCCAGTTACCGGAAACACTAATTGACCAGATGTCTTTACGATCACCTTTAAGCTGATGCAGATCGTAGCCAGGCATGTCGATTCCGTCTATGCAGTCATACGGTAAGCCGTGTTTTTATACGGTTAACCAATTGCTGCTCAATGCCACTGCTATCGTATTTGAGGAAAAACTTTTTCAACCCTTTATGCTTAAAGCTTTTTATCATGACATCATCCATGCTCCTCAATATGGAACAGCATAGCATGTGTTCCATATCGTGCAGCACTCTTTGAATTTTGTGGTGCTAATTTTCATCAATTAAGCGCAGCTCAATGAAGATTTCGAATATATTTTGTTTTTAACGCAGGCTATCGGTATTCTAGCTAATCGACAATCTTTAAGCTTGTCATTTTTTTGGTCTATTAAAAAACGTATAGGTACTTTGCATGTCAACAAGTCAATTGGTACTGGTTCTTAACTGCGGTAGCTCCTCGCTCAAATTCGCTATTATCGACCCCACCGACGGCACAGAACATCTGTCTGGTTTAGCCGAATGTCTTCATCTTTCTGATGCGCGGATTAAATGGAAGATCGAGGGTAATAAAGAAGAAGAAAAGTTAAACGCCAATGCCACCCACAAAGATGCGCTCAATTTTATGGTTAATACTATTTTGAAGGGAAAAGAAGCGCTACTTAGCCAAATAAAGGCCATTGGTCACCGGGTAGTCCACGGCGGTGAAAAATTTACCCGCTCGGTAATTATTAACAAGGATGTCATCAAAGGTATTGAAGAGGCTATCCCTTTTGCGCCTTTACATAATCCTGCGCATTTGATCGGTATCGATGAAGCGTTAAAAGCGTTCCCTGATTTAGAAGAAAAAAACGTGGCGGTATTTGATACCGCTTTTCATCAAACCATGCCAGAAGCCTCTTACCTTTATGCCCTGCCTTATTCTCTATATGAAAAGCATGGCATCCGCCGTTACGGCGCTCACGGCACCAGCCATGATTATGTTAGTAAGCAAGCGGCTAAAAAATTAAACAAAAAGATCAATGAACTCAATGTTATCACTTGCCATTTAGGTAATGGTGGATCAGTGGCCGCAATATGTAACGGTCAATGTGTCGATACCTCGATGGGACTCACCCCCTTGGAAGGGTTGGTGATGGGGACACGTTGTGGTGATATCGATCCTGCGATTATTTTTTATCTCTATAATTCTCTCGGAATGAGCATGGATCAAATTAATACCTTACTCACCAAAGAATCAGGGTTATTAGGCTTAACCGAAAAGACCAGTGACTGCCGTTATGTTGAAGACCACTGTGCAACTCACGATAATGCTAAACGGGCGATGGATGTTTTTTGCCACCGCTTGGCAAAATATATTGCGTCTTATACCACACTTATGGAAGGCCGTTTAGATGCGGTTATCTTCACCGGAGGCATTGGCGAAAATTCAGCCCCAATCCGT
The DNA here is from genome assembly GCF_964020115.1 of Candidatus Regiella endosymbiont of Tuberolachnus salignus. Classification (NCBI taxonomy): domain Bacteria; kingdom Pseudomonadati; phylum Pseudomonadota; class Gammaproteobacteria; order Enterobacterales; family Enterobacteriaceae; genus Candidatus Regiella; species Candidatus Regiella endosymbiont of Tuberolachnus salignus. Next base: position 349,936 of record NZ_OZ026542.1, on the reverse strand, counting down.
AAACGCACGCTAGATAAATTGGCGCTGTTAGGTTTTAAAATTGATGACGAAAAAAATATCAAAGCCTGCTTTGGCAAATCAGGGGACATTACTAAAGAGGGTAGCCGCTTAGCGATGGTCATTCCAACCAATGAAGAGCTCTCCATTGCACAAGATACGGCACGTTTGACTGGAATAGCGGAGGAGACACCATGTCCCGTAAAGTGATGTTAATTCCCATCAGTTCAGGGGTTGGCTTAACCAGTGTTAGTTTGGGTATTATCCGGGCGATGGAGCAAAAAGGGGTCGATTTAAACGTCTTCAAACCTATTGCCCAGCCCTGTGTAGATGACAATGATAAGCTCGATAATACCATCGCCATCATTCGTGCCAATTCCAATATCAATGTTGTCGAGCCATTAAAAATACGTGATGTTGAAAAATGCTTAAGTGCTAATCAGCAAGACCGGTTAATGGAAAAGATTGTGGCTCGTTACCACAAACATACCCAAAAAGCAGGGGTGGTATTGATAGAAGGTTTAATGCCAACGCCTAAACATCCTTTTGCTAACACCCTGAATTACCAAATTGCCAAAACGTTAAACGCTGAAATTGTTTTCGTTTTAGCACTGGGTAATCATTCACACGATCAACTAAAACAACAAATTGAAATCGCCTGTTCCAGCTTTGGAGGTAAAAAAAATAAAAATATTACCGGGGTGATTATTAATAAATTGAACGCGCCTGTTGATAAGCAAGGACGTACTCGCCCTGATTTATATGAAATTTTTGATGATTCAAGCAAAAATAATACGACGGTAATTGATCCGACTAAATTATTTGGCAATGACACCCTGCCGATATACGGGTGCATCCCCTGGAATGTTGATCTTATTGCGACCCGTGCTATCGATATATGCCGACATCTGAATGCCAGCATTATTAATAAAGGTGAAATTGATACCCGTCGGGTTAAATCTATTACCTTTTGCGCCCGTAGCCTGCCTAATATGTTGTCACTGTTTCGCCCCAATTCGTTACTGGTGACCTCAGCTGATCGCCCTGATGTATTGGTTGCAGCCTGTTTAGCCGCCATGAATGGTGTTGAAATTGGCGCTATTCTATTGACCGGCGGGTACCAAATGGATGAATCCATTAAGCAACTTTGTCAACGTGCTTTCCAGACTGGCTTACCGATATTTATGGTCGAGACGAATAGCTGGCAAACTTCCCTCAATTTGCAGAATTTCAGTCTAGCCGTGCCCGCAGATGATAATGATCGTGTTGAAAAAATACAAAACTATGTGGCTAGTCACATTAGCAATACTTGGATCGATTCACTAAGCGTTGCATCTAAGCGTTCTTACCGTCTGTCGCCCCCCGCTTTCCGTTATGAATTGACTGAATTGGCGCGAAAAGCGGCTAAAAGTATCGTACTACCTGAAGGAGAAGAAAGACGTACCGTGAAAGCAGCAGCCATTTGTGCCGAACTCGGCATCGCTGAATGTGTATTGCTCGGTGATCCCGCCGAAATACAGCGAATAGCCGCCGCTCAAGGGGTGGTATTAGGCAAGAACATTCATTTAATCGATCCAAAACTGGTGCGGGAAGAGTATGTTTCACGGTTAGTTGAATTACGTAAAAGTAAAGGCATGACTGAAGTTATCGCGCGTAGTCAGTTGGAAGATAATGTTATTTTAGCGACCTTGATGCTTGAACGTGGCGAAACATTTAATCAGATAAAAATTGATGGTTTGGTTTCTGGCGCCGTGCACACTACAGCTAACACCATCCGTCCTGCATTACAATTGATTAAAACATCGCCAGGTTGTTCATTGGTTTCATCTGTATTTTTTATGTTACTGCCGGATCAAGTGTTAGTGTACGGTGATTGTGCTATCAACCCCGATCCGACAGCAGAACAACTTGCAGAAATTGCGATTCAGTCCGCGGATTCAGCTGCTTCATTTGGTATTAAGCCCCGTGTTGCCATGATATCCTACTCCACAAAAGATTCAGGGGCAGGGAGCGATGTAGAAAAGGTACGTGAAGCGACGCTTTTAGCACAAAAGAAACGGCCGGATCTGATAATTGATGGCCCACTACAGTACGATGCAGCAATTATGGCTGATGTCGCTAAATCTAAAGCACCTGATTCAAAGGTAGCGGGTCGAGCTACTGTATTTATTTTCCCTGACTTAAATACCGGTAACACCACTTATAAAGCCGTACAACGTTCTGCTGATTTAGTTTCTATCGGCCCCATGTTGCAAGGGATGCGTAAACCGGTAAACGATTTATCGCGTGGCGCATCGGTCGACGACATTGTTTACACCATAGCGTTAACGGCTATCCAATCTCACCAAGCAACCCGTTGAGAAAAACAAAAACGCCACGCTATTACCCTTACGCCTTTGAAGCTGCCGTGTTGTTGGCTGCGAGTGCTCGCCGAATCACGTAGTCTATACCCAATGAATTTCGAGTTACGGCAAGGCAGCAAGGGCGACCGACCGATGAGCGTAGACATACTACGTGATTCGGCGAGCACTCGCAGACAACAAAGCCGTAACTTGAAAGGCGAAGGGGATATCATGCGGGTGTTCTCTACCCTCTGCTGATCACCTTCACTCCACAATCTAAACTAAAATAAATAATATCGGGTAAAAACCCCACTTATTGAGACGAACATCACATTAATAATTCTATAAAATATTTATTCTCGGGCTAATGGTCACGAGGAGTAATACTTACATGTTAAAAGAGCTACTAACGTCAGATGTTATCCAGATCGTGCCACAGGCTAGTAATTGGCGTGATGCCATTGCTATCGCTTGCCGTCCGTTGATTGATAATGATGCTATTGAACCACGTTATGTCAATGCGATTTATCGAGCACATGAAGCTATTGGTCCTTATTATGTGGTTGGACCCGGTATTGCTATGCCGCATGCACGACCAGAAGAAGGGGTCAATAAATTATCACTGGCACTGACTATTATTCCTAATGGTGTCACATTTTATGCACGGGAAAAGGATCCGGTAAAATTATTAATCGTTTTAGCCGCCACCGATATTCATAGCCATATTAACGCGCTCTCCCAACTTGCCAAATTATTCACCGATCAAGCTGATATTAATGCGATATTAAACGCAAAAAACTCAAATGATATTTTATCAATTATCGCACGGCATTAATTAATGCTGTCTCTGGTTTAAAAATAAACCGCATTACGTAGTAAATTATGCTATCAATTTAATAAGAGCATAGCTATAGCCGAATCACGTAGTATGTCTACGCTCATCGGTCTCACACTCTGGCCGCCTAGCGGCAACTTCAAAGGCGAAGAGTATATCGGTAAGCATTTAAGTTTTTTATTAACGGAGGTATGAAATGGATTTTTTCCGGTTTCTAATGGATGATGTATTTGCTGAGCCTGCCATATTGGTCGGTTTGATCGCATTAATTGGATTGATAGTTCAAAAATCCTCTCTCACCACATGTATTCAAGGCACTGTTAAAACAATTATGGGTTTTGTTATTTTAGGTGCAGGGGCAAGTTTGGTTGTTTCCTCTCTTAGCGATTTTGCCGCTATTTTTCAACAGGCATTTGGTATTCAAGGTGTGGTACCTAATAATGAAGCCACTACGGCGGTTGCCCAAAAAATATTTGGTAAAGAAATGGCTATGATTATGTTCTTTGCTATGTTGATTAATATTTTCATCGCACGTTTAACACCTTGGAAATTTATTTTTTTAACCGGTCATCACACTCTTTTTATGTCGATGATGGTTGCTGTTATTTTAGCGAGCTCAGGCATGAAAGGGCTAACGTTAATTACCGTCGGCGCTATCGTGGTAGGTATATCAATGGTTTTTTTCCCCGCGATTGTACATCCCTATATGAAAAAGGTGACGGGAGAAAATAATATAGCCATGGGGCATTTTTCTACTTTATCTTATGTCTTAGCAGGGTTTATTGGCAGTCAGTTCGGTAATAAAAAAAATTCTACCGAAGATTTGAATTTGCCTAAAAGTCTCTTTTTTCTACGTGATACACCCGTGGCTATTGCTTTCACGATGAGCATTATTTTTCTCATCACCTGTTTATTCGCGGGTAATGATTTAGTAAAAGAACTCAGTGGGGGGAAAAATTGGTTTATGTTTTCCCTTATGCAATCCATCATTTTTGCAGCCGGTGTCTACATTATTTTACAAGGTGTGCAAATGGTCATCGCTGAAATTGTTCCCGCATTTAAAGGAATTTCTGAAAAATTAGTGCCTAATGCTAAACCCGCGCTAGATTGCCCGGTGGTTTTTCCTTACGCGCCTAATGCGGTATTAGTCGGTTTTTTAAGTAGCTTTGCCGCGGGTATTCTCGTGATGTTTACGCTGTACTTAATGAATATGACCGTTATTATTCCTGGTGTTGTCTCTCATTTTTTTTCAGGAGGCAGTGCGGGAGTCTTTGGCAATGCCACCGGGGGGAGACGTGGTGCCGTTCTTGGTGCTTTTACTCAAGGGTTGTTACTGAGCTTTTTGCCCGTCTTTTTGTTGCCTGTATTAGGTGATTTCAGCTCTGCCAATACCACTTTCGGTGATGCCGACTACGGTGTTGTGGGAATTTTACTCGGTACCATCGTTCGGTGAACTACTCGCCACTAAAGTAGCGAGTTGCTAAGAATCTATTCGAAATCTTCTTGAGCGACGATCAATTGAGAAAAAACGGGCGAAAAAGCGCAATTTCTTTTTATACTTAATGAAGAGCGCAAATGAACATTTTGCGCTCGTTTTTGACGGAGTATCAGCGAGCACAAGAGATTTCGAGATTACGCTGACGGGTTATCTCAAACAAACAAACGCCGGTAGCAACAGACACGTTCAGCGACGAGACACTACCCGCTAGCGGAATATGGATTAATTCATCACAATACTCACGTGTTAAACGACGCATGCCTTTCCCTTCACTTCCCATCACTAAGGCCATTGATTGTTGCGTTTTCCATTGATACAAATTTTGTTTAGCGTCGCCCGCTGTGCCAACAATCCAGATATTATGCTCTTTTAATAATCGCAGCGTGCGAGCCAAATTGGTTACCACAATCAGCGGTACCGTTTCGGCAGCACCACTGGCCACTTTTTTCACTGTTGCATTAAGAGGAGCTGAATGATCTTTCGGCACAATGACCGCGTGCACCCCAGCAGCATCAGCGCTACGCAAACAAGCGCCTAAATTATGCGGATCGGTAACACCATCGAGAATTAACAGCAAGGGATCCTTCTTATCGGCTAATAATTTTTCTACTAATTGCAGCAAATCATTTTCTTGATACTGACGCCCTTGACGTATTTTCGCTACGATGCCCTGGTGAACCTCATGGTTAACTTGATTATCTAACCATTGGCGTTTAGCCATCTGCACTTGTAATCCTTCGGCTTCTATCTCCGAGATTAGTGACCGTAGCCGACGATCATGACGATCTTTTTGAAGAAAAATTTCGAGAAGGCGGTGTGGCTCTTTCTCTAATAAGGCCTTGACGGCATGAATGCCGTAAATCATTTCATCCATAAATTTATTCCACCGTTACCGATTTAGCGAGATTACGGGGTTGATCGACATCGGTTTTTTTGATCAAGGCAACATGGTATGACAGCAGCTGTAATGCCACGGTATAAAAAATAGGGGCGATAATATCGTCTACTTGTGGTAATTGAATCGTTTTTATCCCTTTACTTTCGTTAAAAGCCGCTGCTTTATCGGTGAAAATAGACAATTCACCCCCTCGAGCACGGATCTCTTCAATATTCGATTTTAATTTCTCTAGCAATGAATTCTTTGGCGCAATAACAATCACTGGCATGTTTTCATCAATCAGCGCTAAGGGGCCATGTTTTAATTCACCCGCCGCATAAGCTTCCGCATGAATATAGGAAATTTCTTTTAGCTTCAAGGCTCCTTCCATGGCAATCGGATATAACTCACCTCGGCCAATAAACAAGGCATGCTTTTTATCATAAAAATTGTTTGCCAAGTTGGCGATGCTGTTATCCCAGGTTAATATTTCTGTAATTTTTATTGGCAGTGTTTGTAACGCATGCACAATTTTGTGCTCTACCGCTTCTGGCCTGCCTTTTTTCTTACCCATAAAAGCCACTAACATCAACAATACAGCCAATTGGGTCGTAAAGGCTTTCGTCGAAGCAACACCAATCTCAATACCCGCTTTGGTCATCAATGCCATATCAGATTCACGTACTAACGAGGATCCCGCTACATTACAGATAGCCAACGAAGCTAAGTAGCCTAGTGTTTTTGATAAACGTAATGCCGCGAGCGTATCGGCGGTTTCACCCGATTGCGATAAGGTAATTAACAAACTGTTGGCGCGAACCACCGGTTGGCGATAACGAAATTCAGAGGAAATTTCTACATCGCAAGGGATCCCCGCTAAAGATTCAAACCAATAACGAGCAACCAGGCCAGCATGGTAAGAGGTACCACAGGCGACGATTTGAATATGTTGCACATTGGTTAGTCGATCAGCGATATCACTGCCTAATTCAGAGAAATCGATTTTGCCATTATTGATACGATCCGCGAGCGTTTGTTGCAGCGCTAGCGGCTGCTCATGGATTTCTTTTTGCATATAGTGGCGATAGAGCCCTTTATCTCCCGCATGATATTGCGCTTGGGGCTCTGTTTCAGCCCGTTGCACTGCGTTACCTTGACCATCAAAAATAGACAGGCTGCTATGCGTCATTTCCACCAGATCGCCTTCGGCCAGATAAATAAATCGACGGGCAACCTTTAATAGCGCTAATTCATCAGAGGCGATAAAATTTTCTCCCTCGCCATAACCAATCACCAGTGGGCTGCCTGATCGGGCAGCGACTAAGCGAGCGGGATCACGACTATCCATCACCACAACACCATAGGTACCGGATAATTGAGCAACAACAGGTTGCATCACTTCAAGAAGTGAGCCCCCTTGCTGTCGTTGTTGCCAATCTATTAGATGGGCAATCACCTCGGTATCAGTCTCAGAAGTAAAATTATAACCACGATGAATTAATAAATTACGTAATGATTCATAATTTTCGATAATACCATTATGAACCACGGCAATATGCGTCGACAGATGAGGATGAGCATTCAGCTCTGACGGTTTACCATGCGTTGCCCAGCGCGTATGCGCTATGCCGGTATTACCCAGCAAAGGTTGTGTTTTAGCGGCATCCACTAAGGATTGTACTTTGCCTGTTCGGCGCAAGCAGGTCATTTTTCCTTCGCTATCGACAACGGCTAAACCGGCTGAATCATAACCACGGTATTCGAGAGCCTGCAAACCCTTAATCAATATTTCAGTAATATTACGTTGCGCTACGGCGCCAACAATTCCACACATCAGCTTATACTCATACATTAAAAATATTAAAATAGGCTCTATACCCTTTGCCTTTCAAATTACGGCGGCGTTGGCTGCGGGTGCTCGCCTTCATGATCTATCTACGATCATCGGTCGGTCGCCCTGGCAGCCGAAGGGTATGACAAGTCACTTAAGCTTTTTTTTCGGCCGCTGCCATTGCTTAATATGACGTTGTTTAACACGGCTTAATATCAACTCATGTGCCTCGGCATTATCGGTCACTGTTGTACCTGCCCCAACAGTGACACCATGAGCGAGCGTTACCGGGGCTATCAATTGGCTATCAGAGCCGATAAACACATCATCGCCAATGATGGTTTTATGTTTATTAGCACCATCATAATTGCAGGTAATAGTTCCAGCACCAATATTCACACCAGAGCCAATTTCAGCATCGCCTAAATAAGAAAGATGATTCGCTTTAGAGCCTTTACCTAATTGCGTATTTTTTATCTCGACAAAATTACCGACCTGAGCCTTTTCGGCTAATTCACTCCCTGGACGTAAACGAGAGAATGGCCCAACACGACAAGCGCTATTTAAGCAGGCATTTTCTAATATGCTGTAAGGTTCAATGTGACAATCATTGCCGATCACCGAATTTTTTAACACACACCCAGTGCCGATCCATACCCGATCACCCAAGCTGACACGGCCTTCAATAATAACATTAGTATCGATAGTGATATCGCGGCCATAAGACAATTCTCCCCTTAAATCAAAACGGCTAGGATCACGTAATTTCAAGCCTGACAAGAGGAGTTTTGTTGCTTGTTCCGATTGAAATATCCGTTCAAGATTGGCTAACTGTAAATGATTATTGACGCCTTCCACTTCACTCACGCGGGCGGGATGAATCGCCGTTATTTTTTTATTCTCAGCACAAGCGAAGGCAATAATGTCAGTAAGATAAAATTCTCCCTGCGCATTATCGTTATTCAGCATAGATAACCAACGTTTTAGATCGCCGCCAGTAGCCACCAAAATACCACTGTTGATTTCATTGATTTCCCGTTGATGCTCGTCAGCGTCTTTATGCTCGATAACGCCAATCAATTCACCCTTTTTACGTAAAATTCGACCGTAACCACAGGGATCATCCAATTTGGCGGTTAGCAGGCAGATACCACCGACGGGTTTAGCACTTAACAGTCGCTTCAATGTCTCTAACAATATCAATGGCACATCACCATAGAGAATGAGAACATCTTCATCATCGGAAAAATAAGGCGCAGCCTGCAACACAGCATGTCCGGTGCCCTGCTGTTTTTGTTGTAATACCCAGTTCAATCTAGGATCAGGCAGCGCTTTTTTTAGTAATTCGCCTGCATGGCCATAAATGATATGAGTACAGCGGGGCTTTAATTTTAAGGCCGTATCAATCACGTGTTGGATGAGCGCTTTACCTGCCAGGGGATGTAATACTTTAGGCAAATCTGAACACATTCGTGTCCCTTTGCCGGCAGCAAGAATAACGACACTTATCGGACGGTTTGACATAAATAATCTTTCTTTGGTGTTGTATTTTAACTAACGTTATTGATGATCAATCGATAAAATTTTATTTATCACGATTGTTAGGCGTAGTAACGAATTTTTCGCCCTTACTAATATCCCCTCTCAACTCATCCAGCATGTTGTCCAGTGCTTGTTGCTCAAAAGCACTCAATTTGCCTATTTTTTCACGTTTACAAATTCCTTCCTTACCCAGTAAAACAGGCTGAGCAAAAAAACGGGTATGTTCACCATTACCGTCAACATCAACGTAAGCGCATTCAATAATACCTTTTTCACCCTGGAATGCGCGCACCAAAGAAAGAGCAAAACGCGCGGCGGCCTGTGCCATAGAGAGAGTGGCGGATCCGCCTCCGGCTTTGGCTTTGACTACTTCAGTTCCCGCGTTTTGAATACGCTTAGTCAGGTCAATAACCTCTTGCTCAGAAAAACTCAGGCCAGGGATCTGTGATAGCAACGGCAAAATAGTGGCACCCGAGTGCCCGCCGATCACGGATACATTGATTTCCTCGGGTTGTTTTCCCTTTGATTGAGCAACAAAAGTACAGGCTCGTAAACTATCTAGCGCTGTAATACCAAAGAGTTTATTTTTATCGTAGACTCCCGCTTTTTTCAGCACTTCAGCCGCGATGGGAACCGTGGTGTTAACCGGATTAGTAATAATACCAATTAACGCTTTTGGACAGGTTGTGGCTATTTGCTCCACTAAATTTTTTACAATACCGGCATTGACGTTAAAGAGATCATCACGCTCCATCCCTGGTTTACGTGCTACACCCGCGGCGATCAAAACAATATCCGCTTCTTTTAGCGCGTCGGTTGCATCTGTCCCCGTAAATCCTTCAATTGTTACGGCAGTTGGAATATGACTCAGATCAGCAGCAACCCCTGGAGTAACCGGCGCAACATCATAAAGAGAAAGCGCTGAGCCTTTAGGCAATTGTGTTTTAAGTAACAGAGCGAGCGCTTGACCAATACCGCCTGCGGCACCAAGAACAGTAACTTTCATCGTAATACTCCTACATTTTCATTAACCAGCAAGAAGTCTATAAGAAGTCTATTAATTATGGACTCTAGGGTATTGTGTTAGTGAATACAATAGGGATTTCGAATAGATTCTAGCAAAACAAACTTCCACCGTTTCTTTCTATTGTCATAAAACTGTCATAAATAATACATCCTGCTGTCATTAAATTGCGCTATTTTCCTCGCCACGGCTTTTTTATCTGCTTAAAAATAATTTTCATCCTAATGAGAGAACATATGAAACTGATCCGTATCGCTGTAAGAAATTTGATTGCTGTGATCTTCTCTATGCTGATACTGCCCGCTTTTGCTGATGTTAACTTGACTGGTACCGGGGCAACCTTTCCCGCCCCTGTGTATGGCAAATGGGCAGATTCTTATCAAAAAGAAACCCACAATAAAATTAATTATCAAGGCATGGGATCTTCAGCGGGAATAAAACAAGTTATTGCTGATACCGTGAATTTTGGCGCTTCTGATGCGCCATTGTCCGATGATAAATTGGCTGATAAAGGTTTATTTCAATTTCCGACGGTGATCGGTGGTGTGGTGATAGTGGTTAATTTGATGGGTATTCAATCTAATGAATTACTATTAGATGGCACAACTTTAGCTGATATTTATTTAGGTAAAATGAAAAAATGGAATGACCCGGCGATAGTAGCGTTAAATCCAGAAATAAAACTGCCAAACCAAAACATTGCTGTGGTACGTCGTGCGGATGGATCAGGTACTTCTTTCGTCTTTACCCAATATTTGGCGAAAGTGAATGCGGAATGGAAAGAAAAAATCGGTGTTGGCTCCAGTGTTAACTGGCCGACAGGGTTAGGTGGCAAAGGCAATGAGGGAATTGCCGCATTCGTACAACGTCTATCGGGTAGTATCGGTTATGTAGAATATGCTTATGCTAAGCAAAACAATTTAGCTTATACCAAATTGAAATCGGCAGATGATTACCCCGTCAGTCCCAGTATAGAAAGCTTTAGCGCCGCTACAAAAACGGTCGATTGGAACCAATCATTTGCGCAAGATCTAACAAATAAGCCAGGTGAAAATGTTTGGCCGATCACCTCCACCACTTTTATTCTATTAAAGAAAATCCAAAAGGATGCCGTTAACGGCTTGGAAATCCTGAAATTTTTTGATTGGAGTTATAAAAAAGGCGCTGAACAAGCCCATGCACTTGATTATGCTACCTTACCCACTGAGGTGGTTGAACAAATTCGCAGCGCATGGAAAACCCAGATTAAAGATAGTAAGGGTGACGTTTTGTTCAAAGAAGATTTCAAATAATCTCTTAAGTAGTGTCGTCACGTAATAAAAAATATATTATCATGTAACAAATAACGACAACTGTTGAGATGATTCAATAATGAAAGATGATTCGGGAATGAATTTAGCCCATCGCCGCCACGATATATCCGATCATGTTTGGAGCCTATTGGAAGCTCATCTCCCGGGGAGAAAAGGCACTTGGGGTGGCATAGCCAGAGATAACAGGCAGTTTATTAATGCTGTTTTCTGGATATTGAGAACCGGCGCTCCCTGGCGTGATTTACCGCCTGATTATGGCGGTTGGAAAAATACTCATCGCCGGTTTTGCCGCTGGCGTGACAAGGGGCTATGGGAGTCTCTGCTCGAAGCGCTGATTGTGGAGCCAGATTTTGAATGGCTGATGATTGATGCCACTCATAGCAAAGTTCACCCTCATGCAGCAGGCGCAAAAGGCGGTAATCAGGATATGGAGCGCACAAAAGGGGGCTCAACAGTAAGATACATCTGGCCGTGGATGCGCATGGTATGCCGGTCAGAATTTTTATTACATCAGGTACCACAGCAGATTGTCAGCAAGCAACGAATTTAACCAAAGGTATTGCAGCAGAATATCTGTTGGCTGACAAGGGCTATGACAGTGATAACATCATTAAAAAAGCAGAAGAAGCCGGCATGCAAATCGTAATACCACCTAAAAAGAATCGTAAAATTCAACGTGAGTACGATAAAGCGCTCTACAAGCATCGACATCTCGTGGAAAATGCTTTTCTGCACCTAAAGCGCTGGCGAGGTATTGCTACTCGTTATGCAAAAAATACCTCCTCTTTTCTCGCTGCTGTACAAATACGATGCCTTGCTCTATGGCTCAAGATCTCATGACGACACTATATAGAGCCTGTTCCAAAATTTTAGTAATAATTTATGGATAAAATTTATGATCTCTTCTAAACCGTCTATAAAAGCACCTAATAAATACGGTGATATTATTTTCGGCGCTTTGGTTAAGTTAGCCGCGCTTATTACTCTGCTTTTGTTAGGTGGCATCATTTTTTCGTTGATTATTGCTTCTTGGCCAAGCATTGAAAAATGGGGATTCGCTTTTTTGTGGAATAAAGAATGGGATCCCCAGGCTGAAAAATTTGGCGCATTAGTGCCTATCTACGGCACGATAGTGACTTCAGTGATCGCTCTCATCATTGCGGTTCCAGTGAGTTTTGGCATAGCCATTTTTTTAACCGAACTAGCACCCAATTGGCTAAAACGACCGGTGGGCATGGCGATTGAATTGCTTGCTGCCATTCCGAGCATTGTCTATGGCATGTGGGGATTGTTTGTTTTCGCGCCGTTATTTGCTCAATATTTTCAACAACCGATGGATCAGCTGCTTTCCGGTATGCCTATTATTGGTAACCTCTTCTCTGGCCCCGCTTTTGGTATTGGCATCTTGGCGGCTGGCATTATTTTAGCCATTATGATCATTCCTTATATCGCTTCTGTCATGCGTGATGTCTTCGAACAAACACCGGTGATGATGAAAGAATCAGCTTATGGGATCGGTTGTACCACCTGGGAAGTGATCTGGCGTATTGTCTTACCATTCACTAAAAATGGAGTGATTGGCGGAATAATGTTGGGGTTAGGTCGAGCACTGGGCGAAACCATGGCGGTCACCTTTATCATTGGTAATACTTATCAACTCGATAATTTTTCATTATTTATGCCAGGTAACAGTATTACTTCTGCCCTGGCCAACGAATTTGCTGAAGCAGAGTCAAGCTTACACACTGCAGCGTTAATGGAACTGGGATTAATTTTGTTTTTGATCACTTTCGTCATATTAGCGCTCTCTAAGTTAATGATTTTAAAGTTATAGCCAATGAATTTCGAGTTACAGCAAGGCGGCCAGGGCGATCGACCGATGAGCGTAGATAGATCATGAAGGCGAGCACCCGCAGCCACCACTGCCGTAACTTGAAAGGCGAAGGGTATATAGCTAAGCAAAAAGGGCGTTAACAAGATAATGCAAAACGAAAGCTTACAAAATAATGAAAAATTAACCGCCACTCGTCATAAAAAACAAGCATGGCGTCGTCAAAAAAATCGGCTCGCGCTGCTATTTTCCATGATCACGATAATTTTTGGCTTATTTTGGTTGGTATGGATTTTATTCACTACCCTAACCAAAGGGATCGACGGTATGTCATTGGCATTATTTACCGAGATGACACCGCCCCCTAATGCAGCAGGAGGCGGTTTGGCTAACGCCATTGCTGGCAGCGGATTATTAATTTTATGGGCGACCTTGATAGGGACACCACTGGCCATCATGGCTGGCATTTATTTGGCAGAATATGGGCGCCGATCTTGGCTAGCTGAAATAACGCGCTTTATTAACGATATTCTCTTGTCTGCTCCCTCTATTGTGGTTGGATTATTCGTCTACACCATAGTGGTCACTAAGATGGGGCATTTTTCCGGCTGGGCAGGGGTGATCGCACTGGCATTACTCCAAGTACCCATTGTGATCCGTACCACGGAAAATATGCTAAAACTGGTGCCAGATAGCCTGAGAGAAGCGGCTTACGCATTAGGAACACCAAAATGGCGCATGATCACGGCTATCACTTTAAAGGCATCGATATCTGGCATTCTAACGGGGGTTCTACTGGCAATCGCTCGTATTACCGGTGAAACCGCTCCCTTATTATTTACTTCGCTCTCTAATCAATTTTGGAGCACAGATTTACAGCATCCCATTGCTAACTTACCGGTCACGATATTCAAATTTGCCATGAGCCCATTCAATGAGTGGCAGAAACTCGCTTGGGCAGGCGTATTGCTCATCACCCTCTGTGTTCTGTTATTGAATATTTTAGCGCGGGTGATGTTTGCTAAAAAATAAACTAATTTACCAAGGAGAAATATTCTAAATGAGCAGCACTACTGCCAGTAAGCTCCAGATCCGCAATTTAAATTTCTACTACGGCAAATTCCATGCGTTGAAGAATATTTCGTTGGATATTGCTAAAAATCAGGTCACGGCTTTTATTGGCCCTTCGGGCTGCGGTAAATCGACACTATTACGTACTTTCAATAAGATGTATTTACTGTATTCGGATCAATATGCCCAAGGCGATATTGTTCTGGATGGAAAGAATATCCTGACCGATAAACAAGATGTTGCTTTATTACGCGCCAAGGTGGGGATGGTTTTTCAAAAACCGACGCCGTTTCCGATGTCGATTTACGACAATATCGCCTTTGGGGTTCGTTTATTTGAAAATTTATCGCGTTCTGATATGGATGAGCGTGTGCAATGGGCGCTGGCAAAAGCGGCGTTGTGGAATGAAACCAAAGATAAATTACATCAAAGTGGTTACAGTTTATCCGGCGGACAACAGCAACGTTTATGTATTGCGCGAGGGATCGCCATTCGACCAGAAGTTTTGCTGTTAGATGAGCCCTGTTCGGCGCTTGATCCTATTTCTACTGGCAAAATTGAAGAATTGATCAGTGAACTAAAATCAGACTATACCCTGGTTATTGTCACACATAATATGCAGCAAGCAGCGCGCTGTTCCGATCACACGGCTTTTATGTATTTAGGTGAACTCATTGAGTTTAGTGATACCGATACCCTATTTACCGCTCCGCAAAAAAAACAGACCGAAGACTATATTACTGGCCGTTACGGTTAAAAACAGGACAAATCATGGATAATTTTAAACTGAATACACATATCTCCGGCCAGTTTAACGCAGAGCTTAAACATATTCGTACCGAAGTTGCGAAAATGGGTGGGTTAGTAGAGCAGCAGCTAACTAAGGCGATCGAGGCTATGCATAATCAAGATAGTAATCTCGCCAACCAAGTTATTGAAGGAGATAAAAAAGTCAATAAAATGGAAATGGATATTGACGAAGCCTGTGTGCGTATCATTGCTAAACGTCAGCCTGCTGCCAGTGATTTGCGTTTGATCATGGTTATCATTAAAACTATTTCAGAATTAGAACGTATTGGTGATATGGCAAATAAAATTTGCCAGATAGCGCTGGAGAAATTTTCTCATCAACCATTGTTAGTTAATTTAGAATCTTTAGGACAACATACTGTAACAATGTTACATGATGTGTTGGATGCCTTTGCTAGAATGGATTTAAAGGATGCGTTCTGTATTTATCGTGAAAATAAAAAAATAGATCAAGAATATGAAGGCATTGTGCGTCAATTAATGACCTATATGATGGAGGATCCTCGGACTATTCCTAAGGTACTAACGGCGCTATTCTGCGCTCGCTCCATTGAACGCATAGGTGATCGCTGTCAAAATATCTGTGAATTTATTTTTTATTTTGTTAAGGGACAAGATATCCGCCACCAGAAAGGTGAGGTGCTAGAAAAATTGTTGGCAAGGGATAATTGACATCCTGCCCGCTCTAAATGGCGAGGATTCCTACCGCGTTCAGACGGAAGCCTAACACACCTCGGTGGGTTCCTGTTTCCTCGAGCGGCCTAAAGCTGCTATCTCTCCACAGGCTAATACGGCATGCCCTGCCGCAATATTACGTGCAGCGTTGATATCGGTGTTCTCTGTATACCCACAGTCCTTCAAGTTGCAGTGTCGCGGCCAGAATGCTCGTCGAATCACGTAGTCTATCTACGCGCTCATCGGTCTCACACTCTGGCCGCGACGCTGCAACTTGAAAGGCCGAAGGGCATAACTCTGCCATGCTCAAGGATAACAGGCAACAAAAAACCCGCAAATTCATTTAGAATGCGGGCTTTTTTAAAACTACAATCAGTAAAAAGTACTGGCTGATACTATGTTTGGCTCCCCCGACTGGACTCGAACCAGTGACATACGGATTAACAGTCCGGTGTTCTACCAACTGAACTACAGGGGAATCGCGTGAACGGTGCGCATCATATCCAGCCATTATCATACTGTCAACGTTAAATTTCTTCTGAAAGTGGGCTAGATTAAAATATCATCAAAATAATGTATTATTTTTAATATCCTTACCCCATTTTTAGCGCGAAGAGAATGTCAATCCATGATATTGCCCAATTGGAAGATAGGTAAATACATAGCAACAACTAAAGTGCCGACAATGATACCAACGACTAATATCAATATTGGCTCAAGCATCTGAGTCAGATTATCAGCCAGTTCTTGAGTTTGTTGTTGGTGCCAATGAGAAAGTTTTTCCAATAACACATCTAAACATCCAGATTCTTCTCCAATACGGATTAATTGTTGACATAAGGGTGGAAACAATCGATATGGAGAAGATAAATTGTATTGGGACATAGCATGGTGCAATGAAATACCTTGGCTTATCTGCTTATTAAGATCGTGCATGGCTTGCTGATAAAAGAAATTATTGACAGATAATGCTGCTGCTTGAAGACTAGCCGCCAACGTTAAACCGGAGCGCTGAGTAATGGCCAGGGTTTGGAATATTTGACTGAGACACCTGCCACGAATTAAGGAAGAAAAAATGGGAAGCCGTAATAGATAAGCTTGCTCTCGTTGTAACCAGTGCGGTATTTTTCTTAATTTATGACAATAAACTATACCGATGATAACCAATGCTAAAATAATATATGACCCTATATAAATAAGGCCGTTAGAAAAAAATAACAATCCACGGGTTAGCAAAGGTAAAGGCGCCGAGAATGATTGGTATATTTGAGCAAATTGCGGTAATACCATAACCAACATCATAGTGCTGACAAATAAAGCGAGAGTGCAGATAAATAGAGGGTATCTCAACGCTTTAGCGACTTTTTTTTGTAATTGTTGCTGTCGTTCTTGCTGCTCTGCTAACCGAGAACAGCACTGATCTAAAGTACCTGTTAACTCGCCAACTGTAATTAACTGACAATATAATTCAGGAAATATTTGTGGATAATCAGAGATGGCTTCAGATAGTGATTGACCTTGGGTAATTTTTTGGCTGATTTCTTGTAAAACACAACGCCAAGCAGGTGCATCTGTTTCTTTGGCTAATAATTGTAAACTATTTACTAAAGGTAAGCTTGATTGTAAAAGGGTCGCGAGTTGGCGAGTAATAGAGATTAGATGTATACCTTGCCAATAACTATCAGGAATACGCTTACCAGATTTTACATTAATAGGCTGTAATCCATGTTGTAGCATATATTCGTAGACTTTATTTTTTTCTGTCGCTAAAGAGATATCTTCCTGAATAGCGCCATTTTTATTAATAGCTTGCCACTGATACAAACGGTGAATATTCATTGGTGAGCCTCAACTTCAGATATGGCACGGCACTGTTAACAAAATTAAACTATTGAATAACAAAGAATTTATAAAAATATTTAGGACGCATAAAATAATGATGAGATAAAAATAATACTTTTTGTGATCGGCTTCATCATTGAAAGAATTCGCCGATCGCTGCCATAAAAAATCGATTCATCTGTTTTTTTAAAGAGGAACTGTTTACTTTAAATGTATTTAAATTATAATTATTTCAATAAGTTAGATGAATACACTTTGTTAACAGTGCCATAGCCAAATCATTTTAATTTGATTCTGTGTTGTCGTCGCTTGCCGTACTATACCTTTCGTCGTTGAAGCCGCCGTATTGTTGGCTGCGGGTGCTCGCCGAATCACGTAGTCTATCTACGCTCATCGGTCAGTCGCCCTGGCAGCCGAAGGCAACTTCAAAGACGAAAGGTATATTTGTACTGTCTGTGCTCCTCCGCCTTGAATCAAATTAAACTAATTCGGCTATATCATACCGATAACACGTTTAATTTCAGTAATGGTGGTAATTCCTTGATCAACTAATGTTAGTCCTGCCGTCAACAACGTCATATTCCCTTGTTGCTGCGCAATATCAATTAATTTAAGGGAATCGAGATGATTAATGAGCGCTTGTTGGATCTCGGGAGTAACCATTAATATTTCATAAACCCCAATGCGGCCATAATAGCCAGCACAGCAATATTCACATCCTATAGCCAGCCAATTACGTAGTGATTTTGGCCATATATTGGCAGGATAGTAGATGACGTCTGCCGCGGGTTTTTTACAATGTAAACAAAGACGGCGTACTAGTCGCTGGGCAATAACTAGCTTGAGACAAGAGGCAAGTAAATAACCTGGAACTTTCATTTGGATTAATCGAGTTAGGGTATCGGTAGTAGAATTAGTGTGTAGAGTAGACAGTACAAGATGGCCTGTTTGTGCTGCCTTTACTGCAATTTCAGCCGTCTCATTGTCACGAATTTCACCGATCATAATGATGTCAGGATCCTGACGTAACAATGTTCGCAGAATACATGAAAAATCCAAACCTATTTTGTTATTAGTTTGAATTTGATTGATGCCTTCAACAGATATTTCTATAGGATCTTCAACACTGCATATATTTTTTTGCCAATGATTAAGTTGTAATAGGCTGTTGTATAAGGTCATTGTTTTCCCGCTTCCTGTTGGCCCCGTTACTAATATCAAACCTTGAGGAGCTGATAATACGTGTATTAATTTTTTGAGTACTTTATCTGTCAATCCTAGTTGTTCCAAGCAGGGCTGCCATTGAGAGTGGAGGATGCGTAGTACGATTTTTTCACCATATTGAACAGGTAATGTAGCAATGCGCATAGAGTAACGTAAATTATCCATTTGTAATGCCAATTGACCATCTTGCGGTAGTCGTTTTTCTGCAATATTGAGTCGAGCCATCACTTTCAGGCAAGCCGCAATACGGGGTATTAATTCAGATGATGGAGGGCTTATCTCTTGTAATACACCGTCGATACGTATGCGAACACGGTAGCGATGCTGATAAGGTTCAAAATGAATATCAGAAGCTCTTTTTTGAATGGCGATACGTATTGTCTGATTAATAAATTGAATAACTGGTGTATCACTATCATCATTAAGGGAAGTCTCTTCGTCAGAAAAATCATGTGAAGGATGATTTTTCACAAGTGATTTATTCGATAATTCTTCAGAATGAGTCGCGACAGTAGAATACGTTGAAAGATGCAAGTTATTTTGTGGTTGCCACTGATGAAGAATTTGTTCAATTTTTGCTTCCGGCCAGTGTTCTACTTTAATCGTACATCCACAAGCAAAACGTAATGCAGAGAGTAGCTCATCACTTGCACCATTAGAGGTAGCGATAGTCAGCGTTGTTTTATCCATTGTCAAAACAATAGCTTTATAACGCTGACAGAGAGCTTGTAATTCTTCATTAATTATTTCATCGGATATTGAATAATCAGTCACTTTGTCGCCTTTTCATTGGGTACGTTTTATACCCTTCGCCTTTGAAGCTGCCGCGTTGTTGGCTGCCAGTATAGTCCAATCATTTTAATTTGATTCTGTGTTGTCGTCGCTTGCCATACTATTTGTAATGTCTGTGCTCTTCCGCCTTGAATCAAATTAAAATGATTCGGTATACCCTGTTCAGATCGAGTTTGACAAAAACCTGTTTTACTAAAATAGATTACCTGTACGCCATTTTTGTTTTTTTATCGTTATGTGCAAAACATGAGCACTGGATATATTAAAGAAAACGAAAAACCGCTTTACAGCTATCCGCAATAGATACTTGCGGAGTTGTACAAGTACTAGCCCAACTCAATCCGTCATTATTATTTTTCTTTGGTGTCATGACGATAGTCAGCCCATCAAGTACTTGCTGACCTGATAACGTAATTACGCCATTAAGAATTTTCATGCTCTTTACATAACGTGTTGTTTTTGTTTCCGGAATATCATTGCTACCAGCGTTACAGCCTGTAATCGAATTTTTTTCGAAAACACAAAGTTCAATAGCCGTTTTGTAAGACATGATGGCTTGTAACATATCGATAAGGGCGGCTTTTTGTATATAACGCTGGTAAGAGGGGATACCTATACTACTGAGGACAGCAATAATAGCGACAGCGACCATCAATTCGATAAGAGTAAAACCTTGTTGTCGATAAATCATTTTATGCATTCTCTTCTCACTCCTCTCACTACCTCTTACAATCTCCTTGGCTCAGGAGATGTGGAGATTTTGACTAGGATTTTAGAATGCCTGTTTTTTATCGTGATCAGTAGAGGCAGTGTTCAATCTTGTAAAGCTTATCGCACGAAATTTTTTCAGTTTGCAAAAATACACTGATCATTGCGGCGGTGTTCACAAAATAAAGAATAACCACTTAATTGTTACTGTCCGCCGGAAATATTTTTGGTATGGAAGCCCTGAAAAACCGATAATGAATGCTATATTTTGAGCTAATAGCGTTAATTCTTAAAGTCATGTAATAAAAAAGAAAATCAATGCACTCTTTTTTTACGGTATAAGAGACGGCGGATACACTTTTTTTCAGTATCAATGGAAAATCAGGGGTTACAGAGCAGGATTTTTCTAGCGAGAAAGAGATTGGTCAAAGCAAATAAGCTGAATAACTGCGCGGTATTTTTTGCCAAGCCCTTGTAGCGCACTTTTCTAAAGTTGAACTGACATTTTAACACCCGAAAGGGATGTTCAACCTTAGCCCGGATTTTCGCAATAAGACTTTGCCGATGCCGATGTTTCTCCCATACCTGCTGCTCCTGCCCGGGCAAGGCCAATACCCTCCGTCGGGGGATGTGCCAGATGACCGCACGATGTTGATGTTCACTGCGTCGCATCACGCCTTTATAACCGGCATCACCATGGACAACCTCTTCTTGGCCGTGAAGAAGGTGATGAACTTGCGTTACCTCGGCTACATTCGCCGAGGTTCCTACCAGGGAATGCACCAGACCCGTCTGTGCATCCACACCAATATGCGCTTTCATACCAAAACACTGATTGCCTTTA